>CAYTBC010000138.1:0-12135 GCA_964435765.1 uncultured Desulfosarcina sp. | reverse complement strand
ACCCGGCTGAAACCAGGCGGTTGGCCGGTATGGTGATCGACTGGATGCGCACCGTCATAAAGCAATACCCGGAGCAGGCCCAACTCAAGGGATTTCCGCGGGTGGTTTCCGCCTGGAATGCCGGCGAAGAGCGTATCTGCCGGGGCGCGCCGCACATCATCGTGGTTCACGGCGATAAAAATTACGGTTTTGGCGCCGAAGACGGCGCCCTGGCCCTAAGTTATCTGGAGTTGTATGCGATCGCCGTCGGGCTGGGGTCCTGCTGGGGCGGCTATTTTTACTCGGCCGTCAATGCCTATTCGCCGCTGTTTGAGGCCCTGGGGCTGCCGGCGGGCCACAAGGCTTTTGGCGCCGTGATGGTCGGCTACCCCAAACTCAAATATCAGCGCCTGCCGCTGCGCAACAAGCCGAGGGTGAGCTATCGGTAATTTAAACTCAGCTGATAGCTGACAGTTTAAAGGAAATGAATCTCTTCTACCTTGCTTGAGGCCGGGAAGCGAGAAAGCTGGGAGGCCGAATATATTTACGGAACTATGAACAATATTAAGGTAATTGAAGCTTATCAGCCTCCCGGCAATTCAATTTGGATTAGCTTTGGGTCAGCCAGGGCGAGCGCATGACCCCTCGCCGGAGGATTGTCCGTCGTGGGGCAGAATCTGATCATTCAAGGAGGAAACTGTTATGTTAGCACCCGACGACCTGGCTTACCTCGATGCGACGGCCCAGGCGCAACTGGTTCGAAAAAAGGAGGTTCAACCCCTCGAACTGGTTGAAGCGGCGATTGAGCGCATCGAACGGTTGAACCCGACCCTCAATGCCGTCATCACCCCCATGTACGACCTGGCGCGCGCCCGGGCGAGCGGGAAGCTGCCGGACGGACCTTTCAGGGGAGTTCCCTTTCTGCTCAAGGATATCATGGCATCTTATGCCGGAGTCAGGATGGCGATGGGATCTAAAGTGTTGCAGAATTTTGTACCGGATCACGACAGCGAGCTGGTCAAAAGGCTGAAACACGCCGGTCTGATCATTCTTGGCAAAACCAACACCCCCGAATTCGGTATTCTTCCAACCACCGAGCCCGAGCTTTTCGGTGCCTCCCGCAACCCGTGGGATCTCAAACGGACAACGGGCGGCTCCAGCGGTGGAGCCGCTGCCGCCGTTGCCGCGGGCATGGTTCCCATGGCCCATGCCAACGACGGCGGCGGGTCCATCCGGATTCCGGCTGCATGCTGCGGTCTTTTCGGTTTGAAACCCACTCGGGCCCGCAACCCCCTGGGCCCTGATTTCGGCGACGTGATCAGCGGTCTGGTGGTGGAGCACGCTCTTACCCGGTCCGTTCGGGACAGCGCCGCGCTGCTCGATGCCACCGCCGGACCCGATGTGGGCGATCCCTACTGGGCACCCCCGCCCGAGCGCGGCTTTCTGAACGAAGTCGGCGCAGATCCCGGCAGGCTGAAAATTGCATTTACAAACCGGGCCGCCACCGGTGTCAAGGTGCACACCGACTGCGTGAGGGCGGTCGAATCCGTCGCGGCATTGTGTGCCGATCTGGGACATGACGTCGTGGAAGCGGCTTTAAACCTAAACGGCGAGATGGTGTCTTACGCCTTCACGGTGTTGTGGTCGGCCGGGTGCGGATCGACCGTAAAGGCCCTGGGCAGCACCCAAACGCAGGTCGAACCGCTGACATGGGCCCTCAAGGAAATGAGCGACAATTTCAGCGCGGCCGACTATATTCACGCCCTGATGACGCTTCAGAGCATCAGCCGCGACGTGGCCCGCTTTTTTCTGGACTGCGATGTGCTGTTGACTCCGACGCTGGCCGAACCACCGGTGTTGCTGGGCACCTTCGATGCCCCGGCCGACAACCCGCTGCAGGCGCTTGAGCGTGCTGCCGCCTTTGCCTGCTTCACGCCGCTTTGCAACATGACGGGACAACCGGGCATGTCGCTGCCGTTGTTCTGGAATGCAGACGGTCTGCCGATCGGAACCCATTTTGCAGGCCGATTCGGCGATGAAGCCACGCTGTTTCGTCTGGCAGCCCAGCTTGAAAAAGCGCGGCCCTGGGCGGACCGGCGGCCGCCGGCTTCGGCGTAGAGAAAGGGCTATACCGTATACCCTCTGAGAAAGGAGGTTATGATGCAAATATATGTAACATTGTACAGATACAGTGGCACCGTTAAAGGCGGTGGGCCGGAACGTTTCGAGAAGGTCAAACAGATCATAGCAGACGAAGGCGGAAGAATTTTGCAAATCTACGGACTGCTAGGTGAATACGATGCGCTGTCGGTGGCCGAATTTCCGGATAATCGGAAAGCTATGAGGGCTGCGCTTAGAGTCGGCAACCTGATTCGTGCGAAAACCAATACCATGGCGGCGGTAGAGGGAGAAGATTTTCTTAAAATTTTGAACGGGGTTTAGGTCATAAACATGGTTAGAGGAGAAACAATGATGGTCGGCAGAATTTGGCATGGCTGGACAACACTGGAAAACGCAGATATTTATGAAAATCTACTCAAGACAGAAATATTTCCGGGAATTGCTTCAAAAAAAGTTTCGGGTTATCGTGGAATTCAGCTTTTTAGGCGGCCGTTTGAGCGCGAGATCGAGTTTATGACCATTATGTGGTTTGAATCCTGGGAGGCTGTCAAACAGTTCGCCGGAGAGGATTTCGAAAAAGCATACGTGCCTTCGAAGGCCCGGAAGGTCTTATCAAGATTTGACGATAGTTCACAGCATTACGAAATCAGAGAGCGGCTTACGTATTAAGCTGCCGTATTTTGACCGCTGTCCATGTCAAACAGATGTTATGATAATGATTGGCTCACCGTGCTGGCAATGATGACGATATTTTGCTTTCATTGCGCCAGGTTCTTCAATTTTGAGGATTGGCATGTGAAGAACAACCAATTAGACGCTGCCGCTCTTCATTTTTCTGAAAAAAGAAAGGATGCAGACGTTAATGACCAGGGCAGCCACGTTTTTCGGCAAGAACGCAGCAATCTTCCTATTCGGCATCCCCATCTTTCTGATGGAATGGCTGGTCAATCTGCAGCCGGAAGGTGCGGGGATCAGAGCCTTCGGCGGGTGGAGTCCATTTTCGTACCTCATCTTTTTTGGGGCCGGCTTCCTTTTAGCGTTTGATTTAAGATACCGGGAAGCGATGGAAAGGCTGCGTTTCATTTCATTGGCTCTGGGGCTGTTGACCACCAGTTTGATGTTCTTTATCCCGATTGATCTATCTCGCGTTGGAGGTTTCGTCGAATATAGCCTGACGGTATTTTGCCGTTCCTTCAATTCATGGTTTTGGCTTGTTACCTTGCTTGGCTTCGGGAGCCGATTGCTAAACTTCAACCATACGATATTGAAATTTGCCCGCGAAGCGGCATTGCCTTTTTTACATACTTCATCAGACAGTCATCGTCATAATTGGTTTCTACATTGCCAATTGGGAAACGAGCGTTACGGTGAAATACCTAACGCTCAGCACCTTGTCATTTGCGGTGATTTTGGCCGTATATGTCCTGCTGATTAAACGGGTTATCGGATTGCAATTTCTGTTCGGAATGAAAGCCAGGCAATGACTATTTTTAGAGGCCAAGAAAAAGCATCCTACCTGTGCTCTTGCCGCGGAGCACAAAAAGCCGCACAGCCTCCCGACCGGCGACATTCGCCGGCCTCCTGCGGCCGGGCGCAGGTCTAAATATGGAAACAATTCTCTTTCATCAGGTTCAAAGCATTGAGCACAGGCAGCAGGCCGGCACCCTTATCCGCGAGTATCTGCAATGGTTGAACGCGCGTGTCCAGCGCGATTACGGCATCCAATTCGACGTCGATGCCATGGTGGCATCCGATTTGTCGGGCTCCGGCAATTTTCACCCGCCGGGTGGGCGATTCTATCTTGCTGAATACGGCGGCGGGATGGCCGGCGTGGGTTGTCTGAAGAAACTTGGCAAGGGCGTGGGGGAGATCCAGCGCATGTATGTTCCGCCCAATTTCCGAAGAAAAGGCGTCGGCCGGGCAATCGTCAACCGTTTGATAGATGATGCCCGGTCCATCGGGTACCGTCGACTGAAACTTGAGAGCTTGGAATTTCTGGAGGCGGCCCACTTGCTCTACCGGTCCGTTGGGTTTCACAAAATCGACCCTTACGCCGATAACAGCATGAAATCTTACCAGGATGCCGAAAACCTTGATAAGTACTACGCAATCACGGTCTTTATGGAGATGGATCTTTAGCACCGGTGCCTCGGGCTGCCAAGCCTGCCGGAGCTGATGAACTCTTCTTTAATTCTCCTTATGTTATCCCGAAAAGGGTGTCCTCGAACACCTCCAACTGGATCGCAGATGTCACCGGCGGCGGCATCCTCTGCAGCCTAGCGATCATGGACGACTACCGCGATGAAGACCTGGAACCGTACCTGACCGGCATGATTCTCAAGTTGAACGAACTAATCATGGAGTATTTCGACCGCGACGGCGGCTACGGCGAAGGCTTCATGTACCTCAACCATGCGATGTACTGTTTGAATGCGGTGCTGCCCGCCCACGATCGCACTTACGGTGTGCGATTCCCGCAGAAGCTCTACAAGTACCTCGATTCCGTGCTCTACGTGTTCGATCCCGAGACCCGGATCACGCGCCCTTCAGACGTTCTCATGATGCGCACAATCGTGCCTGCCCGGTATGAAGCTGGCGTGCACAAACGCCCGCTGACCCTGTACGAATTTCGCGGAGAAGACGAGCAATGGAGGATTAAATCCTATTTCTGCTCATACTCCAAAGTCACCGTCACGGTCCGGTTGAGGGCCCGGCCTTCGGGCAGGGCATTGTCAAAAAGGGCGTCGTGCGAACCGACGCCTGTGTAAGTGATATTCTCGCCGGCCGGCACACCGCCGGCCAGGAGGTGGTCATAAGCCGATTTGGCGCGTCTTGCAGATAAATCCAGGTTGTAGGCTTCCTGGCCGATCGTGTCCGTGTGGCCGACAATACTTACCGTTGCGGAGGGAATTTCTTTAATCCGGGCGGCAATTCGAGCGATGATGTCTTGGTTGTGCGCCTTGATTTCGGAGCGGTCAAAGTCAAATAGAATCAAGGCATACTTCTCAAGTACCCGGTACCCCATTTTCTGAGCCATGCGCTCCTGCCTTTTGATGAAGCGCACGGATGCATCCGCCGTTGCCGCGGTGGTCTGGCCCTTGCGGTCCCTGACTTCGACAGCAGCGGTGACTGTCCGAAAGGCGCTCAGCCGGCGCAAGCCCATGCTTGCCAGTGCAAGCTGATAGGCCGGTTCGAGTTCCCCCGTGCCGGACAAAGATTCGATGGGCATGCCGTCGCCGGTCAGTTTCAGGGTCCAGCGGTCGACCCCGTATCCCGAAAAAATCTGCGGCCGGATCAGAAATTGAGTTGTATCGCTGATTTCCTCGACATAGGTGCTTTTGACAATGTCCAACAGAGCGGGTGAATCCGAATAGATCTCGACCCGCTGGTTTTCTTCCCGCCCTTCGCTGCGGCTGCTGGTGCTTGCGATTTCAGGCAGATTGAGGGCCTCAATCTCCATGCGCGCCCCCTCAATGCCCCAGATGTATTTCAAATAGGCCCGAACTGCCTCCGCACGGCTTCTTGAAAGATCGGTCCTGCCCTGCTCGGCGTCCCGGTTTGAATTGCAGCCGACGATCCGGATGTGGACTTGCGGTTGATTCAAAAGACGGCGGCCCATAATATTGAGAACGTTGTGGTGCTTGGCCAGCGTATCTTTCAAGCTGCTTTCATCAAAGCTCCGGGTATCGCTTTGATTGCTGAAAACCGCATAGCGGACCGGGATCTCACTTTCTCCGGTCTCAAAATAGATGAAATTCAAAAACGGCGAACTGTCGATGGTGGTCAATTCTTCAATGGTGACCGTTGACGGCTCCAAGGCTAATGATCCGCGGGGCGGGCGGGTAATGGCATCGTCCCACTTTTCCATTGAAACCGTGATCGGCAAATGGACGGTTGCTGTTTCAAAGGTCTCGCCATTGATATCGGTCACCTGCGCTTTAACGCCGAGGTTACTGAGTGTTGACAACCTGGCCGGGTTCAGTGGTTTTAAAGATAATAGGTGTACCGGTGGCATTGCGCCTTGGCCGCTGATGTTTTTGAGGGGCTGGTCGTCGCCGAAGATGGTCAGCTGCCAATCGGAAAAACCGGCTTCGACAAAGAGGTTGGTTTTAACCGTCAGTTCGTGGCGGCCGTTTGTTGCGACGATAAAATCGTTGGGCGCGTCGGCCTGCAAATCGGCCGAATCGTAAATGATTTCGACGCGCTGATTTTCCGGCCGGGCACCCACTAATTCTGCGGGGGTCGCATGGACCGGCAGGTTGCGGCTTTCAATTTCCATGCGGCCGGGTTCGATGCCCCAGACTTCCTCCAGATAAGACTTGACGGAGGCCGCCCGGCGCCGGGAAAGTTCAAGATTGTCCTTTTCGATGCCGCTGTCGGAGTTGCAGCCGACAATTTTTATGCGGGCGCTTGCGTTGCGGGCAAGACCCTGCCCCACCAGATTTAATATGTTCAGATATCGATCCCGGGCCCGGGTCAGTGAATCCGGGTCAAAGGCAGCTGCCTGGGCTGGGTCCTTGATTAGGACGTATTCATCGGGGATTTCACTGTTGCCGATATCAAAAAAAAGATAGCTCGGTATGGGGGAGCCGTCGATCAGGGTCAGCATATCAAAATGAAGCGAAGCCGGTTCGGCGATGATCGGATCCAAAACGCGGTAGGTGACCACGTAGCGATAGCGCAGCGCGGTGGTAAAGGCCTGAAAAATGGGCAGCAGTTGCGAAGCCGATGTTGCTTTCCAGATACGCCCGGCGTGGGTTTTAGCAAACGATGTCAAAAACCGGTTTAACCTGGGACCCGGCATGTAATCCACGCAGAAGGCCTCGAAGTTTTTTATGTCTCCCGCCAGGGTTTCAAGGAAAGTGGCGGAAACAGAACTGTTGAGATCTTCCCCATCTGAGAAAACCACCATGAACTTATGGTCTTTGTCGGGCATCTGCCGGATAATATCGATGCCGGCGGCCATGGCTTCGTACAGAAAGGTTTTACCGGTCAATCTCTGCTCAAAGGACTCCCTTAAAAAATTTTGCAGCTTGGAGATATCACTGGAATTAAAGGTTCGCCCGTGCAACGCGTACTGCTGGACCCGGATGTTGGGCTGATCATCAAAGACAACCAGGTGGATATGGTCGATGGGGCGCACGGTTTTGAAAAATTCTCCCATGGCCTCGAGCAGGGGCTGGGTGGCGTGGCGCTCTTTCATGGAAAAGGAATTGTCCACCACCATAACAATATTTAAAGCGAGCTCCTCGGTGGTCTCAAGGGGGGCGGCGGAAAGTATTTCTGCCCGGCTAATTCCGCTTCCGACCCGAAAATCCTCCGGCACCAACCCCCGAATCGGCTCGTCATCGGCGTTAAGGACCGATACCAGAAGTTTGCCCGCCTCGATGATTTGAGAATTCAAATGGGCTTTTTGCCCCGGCACCATTATTTTGACATTTTCGGCTGCAAACCCATTGCCGCCCAAAAAGCCATATAAGATTGCCATTAAAAAAGTCAGCCAGATTTTTTTCATCTTCTTAACTCCATGTCTTCTCAGTCTGGGATTTTAGCCAAGGAAGTGCTTCTTCGATAAATTGGAGAATAGTGCAAGATTTCATTTGCTTATTTTTTTCAATTTTTTTGGGTGGGCTCGCGGCTGAATTGATTGATAAAGGAAAGAATCATATAAAAATGCGCAGCATTCATTAAAAAGTCTAAGATCCCGAATATGCTATTTCTCAGGACGGATTAAATAGCAAATAACGTTCCAAAATTTGAAAGTTTGATCCCTTCGCCGGAGATCCAGCCTTTCCGTCCGATTGGCTGCTAAACTCCCCTCAGGAAATCCTATGAGTGTGCAATTTTAGGAACAGAAGCGTCTGGTTTTGTGGACAGCATGGATAAAAAAAGATCCAGGCGATTTTAGATTTGTGCGGGTCAAGGCAATTTTTCCCACCGTACACAAATGAATACGTCCTGATATACAAAAGCATAATCCTTCCAACGCTTGATTCGGGCGCATGTATTTGATGAAAATCAATTAACTATTTGAAAATAATATTAGTATTTATTTTTGGCACGGTTTGGAATGCTTCTTGCTTTAGTGCATGGCGAATCACAAATTCGGTAAATTTACACAAAATACGGAAAAGACATGGCGTTTGACAATCAGATCAGAAACAGTATTCTTTGTGAACATACGAAAAAGGTGGCGCAGCATGATCACTCAAGACAGAATGATACCTTGAGAAATTTCCGGCGTGCGGTGCGCTCAAAAAATTCCCTCACCGATTTTAGCCATTGCCGACAGGTGAACCTGGGCGGCAGGTTAAAATTAAGGCTGATGGCCGAATCAATGCCCCTTGCAGGACGCCATTTGGCCAAGTTAAAATAAAGGACTTTGCCAAAGGATTTCCCCTAAATCCAATGGTGAGAATTCGTCCTTTAACATCACAATTGATTTCCCCCCACCCCCCCCCGAATCCCTCTAAGGGGGAGGAACTGAGCTTCCTCCCCCCCTCCATCCCCACGCCGGTCCATCACAAACCGAAAAATAGCCCGGTGGTCATAAAGATGCTGGAAACCCCTTGAAATCCGTCGCCTTGACTTCCGATTATTACGCTTATATTTTAATACCCAATACACTTCTTTAAATTCGGCGGATTCGGCTCGGATCACATCAACCGGGCAGACCTGGTGAAAATCGCTATCCAACGGGCGCAAAAAAAATACGGTATTGGAAAAAACACGCAGGTATTTCATTTTGGTGACGCCCCCCAGGATATGAGTGCCGCGAGAATGGCCGGCGTGGCATCCGTCGGTGTAACGACCGGCATATTCTCGGCCGCGGAGTTGAAATCGGCAGGCGCGTCTATAATTTTTCCAAATTTAATTGATACCGATGGGATTATGAAATTTCTTCTCAATGGAGCCGGGTAAACCTAAAAAATTCTGACCTGCAGAATCATGTTTGATTTCACCCCGCAGAGACGGTGCTGCCGTTGGGTAGAGAATATTGGATATGAATTGCTTTAAATTTAGCTTGCACCGGATCGTCCGGTAAAGGGAAGACGTATGCGATTTGCAATTTTTGGTGTTGGTGCTGTGGGCGGCTATTTCGGTGCCCGGTTGGCCCAAGCCGGTGAGGATGTCGTGTTTATCGCCAAAGGCGATACCCTCAGGACGCTGCAGGTCAAAGGCCTGCGGCTGGAGAGTTTGAACGGCGACCTTTTGCTGCCGTCGGTGAATGTCACCGATGATGTGTCCCGGGTCGATGCGGTGGACGTGGTCTTGGTGGGCGTAAAAACGTGGCAGGTGCCGGATGCCGCCAAAACCATAGCGCCTCTAGTGGGGGAAGATACGTTCGTACTGCCCTTGCAAAACGGGGTTGAGGCCACCGACCAGCTGGCAGCGGAGCTGGGCGGTGAATATGTCGGCTGCGGCCTGGCTAAAATTGTCAGTTGCCTGGCCGCTCCGGGCCACATCCGGCATACCGGCGTAGATCCGTACGTAGCCATCGGCGAGATCGACAACCGTCGAACCGAGCGGGTTGAAAGACTGCGGCAGTCCTTTCAGCACGCCGGCATCCGGGCCGAGATACCGCCGGATATGATGGCTGCCCTCTGGGAAAAATTCTTACTTGTTTCCTCGTGGGGCGGTATCGGTGCCGTCAGCCGGGCGCCGATCGGTGTGATCCGCAGTTTGCCCCAAACCAGGCGGATGTTGGAACAGGCCATGCGAGAAGTATTGGCGGTCGCGCGGGCCCGCAGGATCAGCCTGGAAGATGACATTATCACCCGGACCATGGATTTTATTGATACCCTGCCGCCGGGCGGCACCACGTCGATGCAGCGCGACATTGCCGAAGGGCGTCCTTCGGAACTCGAATCCTGGAATGGGGCTGTGGTGCGGCTCGGTCGACAAGCCGGCGTAGCGGCGGCGGTTCATAATTTCATTTATGACAGCCTGCTTCCCCTTGAGCTGAATGCCCGCGGCGAAATGCCTTTTGCCTAAGGGTTCACGAAAAACTAAGTACACAATTTTAGGCATTGAGACGCCCGGCTGGCAAGATCCGAAAACGCACGAATATCTGGATCTTCCGAATTTTCGCAACGTAGTCAGACGGGATGACCTGTCACAGTCCGGAAGGTGTGACATTTTTTGAATGTTTGTAAACGCTGATCATGCGGTACGCAAACCCGAGGACCAAGGCGGCACTGATCAGAATGATGAAATTCGAGGCAAAGAATGTCATCAGGAATGTGTAGGGGTTCTTTAAGCCGTATGATGAAATCAGCAGCTCGATGCCAAAATACAGAAAGAAAGAACCTACCAAAATTAAAACGACCTGCCATATCCACCAGAATAGGCCTGTCATAATCCTTTTGGACCTCCTTTTTAACAAGTGGTTTTTAAACTGCCGGCGATAAGTCTTAATTAATGCATTGAATGCTTTTTGCTGACTTTGTTCATCTTGTCTATTGAATTTATAACACGATTCTTGGCGGTGTCAATGGGCGGCCGATAGGCGTTTTTACGAAATGAGCATGCTGCCGGCCGACCAAAAGCCATCAGGAAAAAAGACAGAGACAATATTCAATCCGGGATGCCGGGTGCTCTGCAGCATTGTTTATTGTCTGATTGGGGAAATGCCTTCAAAATTATACAAGAGGACATAAATCATTGCGCATACATACACAGCGTTTTACCCATGTCTCCCTATTGCAGTGATTCTTTAATTGACAAGAAAAAGCGAATACGCATTTAAATATGACGCTGTGTATAAATATTCGAATTCATTCATTCAACTTTTCCCGGCTGCACTTGACGCGCCACAAAGTGGTATTACTTTACTGGTGTTGTGAAAAAAACTAGCCTTTTTTTGCAACAGAGGGGCGTTTTACCTCTCGCTGGAGGACGGTAATGCCATGATTGTCCCTCCATTTACCTCCTACAAAAAGGGGGATTCACTCCTGGTTGTGAATCCCCCTTTTTTATATCCCGCCCTTAAAGAAATTCCCGAAACATCCGATTTTGTCTTCAAAATGTAACTATATGGAACACCTCAAATCTTCCATCTTCAATCTTCATTTTAAAAGCGCCAGACTCAACCACGGCTGGTAGGTGATGATTGCCAGGGCCAGCAGCAGAATGGCGATAAACGGCAGTGATGCGATGTAAAGGCGCAGGATGGGTTTTTCAAAACGCATGCTGGCAATAAAAAGGTTGATGCCCAGGGGCGGAATGGAGGCTCCAATTTCCAGGTTGGCCAGAAAAATAATCCCCAGATGAACCGGGTCGATTCCGTAAGCCTTGGCAATGGGGGCCAGCAGCGGGACCACGACCACCAGGGCGGAGAATATCCCCATGGTGCAGCCAATCGCCAGCAGAAACAGGTTGAGCACCATCAGAAAAAGAATGCGGCTCTGGATGTGCACCTTAATAAAATCCAGCAGCCGCATGGGAATTTCCGCATCAACCAGATAATTGGTCAGGCCCATGGCCGCCCCCAGGATAATGAGCACGCCGCCGACCAGAACCATACTTTTTTTCATGATTGCAGGCAGTTCCTGCAAACGGACATCCCGGTAAACAAGCACTTCCACCAATAGTACATAAACCGCCGTAATGGCGGCGGCCTCGCTCACGGCAAAGTAGCCGCTGTAAATGCCGCCTAAAACAACCAGCGGGAGCGGCAGTTCCCAAATGATATCTCGGATGGCCTTGAGGAGTTCTTTGAATTCAAATTTCGTTTTGGGAACATCTTTCCGCACGGATTCGTAGAAACAGAAAACCGCAAGCAGCACGACCAGCAGGAATCCGGGCAGAATGCCGGCGATAAAGAGTTGATCGATCCTGACCTTGGCGACAATCGCATAAATTATCAGCGGCAGGCTGGGGGGGAAAAGTAGCCCCAGGGTACCTGAGGTCGTCAAAAGGCCCAGGGAAAACACCTCCGGGTAGCGTCCATTTTTCATAGCCGGCAGCAGGATACCTCCCAGGGCGATAATGGTCAACCCGGTGGCACCGGTCAGGGCAGTAAAAACGGCACAG
>CAYTBC010000137.1:0-12145 GCA_964435765.1 uncultured Desulfosarcina sp. | reverse complement strand
CATTTAGCAGGGTGAATGTTGATTCAGTTGATTGGGTTATTGGGTTTATTAAATCAACGTGAACCCTGAACCGCTTATGAAACTTCGCATAGCAGCAACAGCGAACCGCAGAATAACGAATGTCGAATTGCGAATGTCGAAGGGTGGAATCGCTGCGCTCTGCCTTGTTAATATTTAAAAGATAGAATACCTTCCTTCGACATTCGATATTCATTATTCGATATTCGCTTTTATTAAATTTTCTTTTCCGATCAGACTGGTCGCCCTCCTAATCGGGTAAATCCCGGCGGCCAGCGGCAGGGCTGAACCAACAATCTCTGTCTAAGCATTTTCGCGTTAAAAGTCAACTTTCTGATTTTGCCTACTCTCCAGGAAAACAATCACACGCGGGAGTTAATTTCAGAGCTTCCACTTGATAATTCCTCGCTAGTGTTTAGCTTGCAAGTATATTTACACGCATCCGACCATTCAGCGCCGATTTTTTGCCTGTTGGAACAACCATTTTCGAGTTGCGTGCTTCAATTATCAGTTAACCGGATCAGGAATTCAGGCATGCCTTTTGTTCAGGTAGATAAAGTCGTCCACTACTCATTAAGTGATCTTGCAGGTTTCTACAAGGAGATCAGTGATGCCGGATGATCGATTCAATGAAGGTATGGCGGTCCGCAAATCGGTTCTGGGTGAGCGCCATGTTGAACAGGCCGAAGCCAACAAGACTGGTTTCGACGCCGACTTTCAGCGGTTTATCACCGAGACCGCCTGGGGTTCCGTTTGGGCCAGGCCGGGGCTGGAAAGAAAGACCCGGCATCTGCTCACCATTGCCATGCTGGCAGCCCTGGGCAAACATGAGGAATTGGCCCTGCATGTGCGGGCCACACGCAATACGGGTGTTACGCGGGACGAAGTCAAGGAGGTTTTACTGCAGGTGGCTGTATATGCGGGCATTCCGGCTGCAAATGTAGCCGTTGCCGTTGCCAAGCGCGTGTATGCCGAGATGGATGATAGGGGTTGATTGGTTGCGGGATGCTGGAAACTGGATGCTTGATGCTGGATGCTGGTGAGAGGATAAAGGTTAAAGGATAAAGGTGAAAGGCCGGAGGGGAAAAGCAGGAGGCCAAAGGCGCAGGGCGCACGGCTCAAGGCATAAGGGAAAACAAGTTTTGAAGCTGGAACTCGGATTTCATCCTTCCAGCCCATTAGGCGTAGGCTCCGGAGGGAATTCGGATTTCTTCTCACCTTCCCAACTTCCCAGCCTCCCACCTTCTCTCCTTCGTCATCTGACCTCTGCCATCTGCATTATCCGCGATGAGGAGACTACCATGTTATTAAAAATAAAGCGCTACGGACCGCGGGACTGGAATATACATCCGCCGTACCTCTACGAATCCTACCGGTCGACACCCCTGCGGTCGCCGCGCAAGCCGCTCATACCGCTGGTTCAGACTCTGTCTGAAATTACCGGCCCTATTTTCGGACATGAGGCAGTTCAACCCGGCGACAGTGATCTGACCACCAACGCAGGCAGGGGAGGTGAAGCCATCGGCGAGCGGATTATCGTCACGGGCCGCGTGTTGGAAGAAGACGGACGTCCGGTGCCCGACACGCTGATTGAAGTCTGGCAGGCCAATGCCGCCGGGCGCTACCCGCACAAGCGTGATCAGCACGATGCCCCCTTGGATCCCAACTTTGCCGGTGCCGGCCGCTGCATGACCAACGCAAGGGGCGAATATCGATTCGTCAGCATAAAACCCGGACCGTATCCGTGGGGCAACCATTATAATGCCTGGCGTCCGTCCCACATCCATTTTTCCCTGTTTGGTTCGGCATTTGTGACGCGTCTGGTAACCCAGATGTATTTTCCCGGCGACCCTCTGATTCCGTTGGATCCCATAATCAACGGTATTCCTGATGAGAAAGCCCGGCAGCGCCTGATTGCCAAATTCTCCCATGACATCTCCGAACCCGGCTCGGCGCTGGGCTACCGGTTTGATTTTGTGCTTCGGGGAAGAGAGGAGACACCATTTAAGGTGACAAAATGAAACCGTATAATCCGATGATGACTCAAACTCCGTCCCAGACGGTCGGCCCCTATTTTGCTCAGGGACTTCTGCGCGAAGGCGATAAAGTATTCACCAATGTGTTGGTCTCGGAGAAAACGGAAGGTGAGCGAATCCGCATCGAAGGCTGTGTTACAGACGGTGAGGGACAACCGATTGAAGATGCCATGATTGAAATCTGGCAGGCGAACGCCCATGGTCGCTACAGGCACCCCTTGGATGAACAGGATAAACCCCTCGATCCGGAATTCATGGGACTTGGACGGGCGGCAACCGACACCAGCGGTAATTACTGGTTTGAGACCATCAAGCCCGGATCGGTTGCGGGACGCAAGGAGGCCGCCCAAGCGCCGCATATCAATGTCATCGTGTTTGCGCGCGGGATGCTGTCGCATGCCTTCACCCGGATCTACTTCGAAGACGAAGCTGCCAATCAGAACGACCCCGTATTGATGAGCATCGACGATGAAGCCCGGAGAAGCACCCTGATTGCCGGGCGCGAAAAGTCGGAAGGCAAGATTGTCTACCGCTTCGATATTCACATCCAGGGCCGGAATGAAACCGCATTTTTTGATGCGTGAAACATGACCCTACCCCTTGATTCTAAAATATTCGCCCCGCTTTTCAGTGATCCGGAAGTTGCAGTGATCTTTGACGACGATTCTTATCTGCGGGCAATGCTGGCGGTCGAAGGTGCTCTGGCCCGGGTTGAAGCAAGGCTTGGCATCATACCCTTATCGGCGGGGGAGCGAATCTCAAAAGTAGCCGGCAGCTTTGTGCCGGATGCGCAGCAAATCGGCCGCGCTGCTCAACGAGACGGTGTTCCCGTCATCGCGCTGGTGAAAGCTTTACGGGAGGCCGTCGGCAAAGAAGCGGCACCGTACGTCCACTGGGGGGCAACCACCCAGGATATTATCGACACGGCCATGGTTCTTCAAATTCGTTCCGTGCTTCGGATTTTTGAAAATCAAATTACAACGCTCATTGATAAACTGGCAGATCTCGCCGACCGTCATCGCGCAACGGTCATGGCCGGCCGGACCCACGGCCAGCAAGCGCTTCCCATCAGTTTTGGTTTAAAGGCGGCCGGCTGGCTTGCGCCGCTCCTGCGGCACAGAAAACGGCTCGAAGCCCAGCGCAGCGGCCTGATGCAGCTGCAGTTCGGCGGGGCGGCCGGCACCCTGGCGGCGCTTGGAAAGCATGGATTGGCAGTGATGCAGGGACTTGCCCGGGAGCTGGATCTGAATTTGCCGGTGATGCCCTGGCATACTCAGCGGGATAGTTTTGCCGAGTTTGCCGGCTGGCTGAGTATGCTGACAGCCGGTCAGGCGAAGATGGCCCAGGACATTATTCTGCTGGCCCAGAATGAAGTCGGGGAAGCGGCGGAATCGGGCGAGCCGGACCGCGGCGGAAGCAGTTCCATGCCGCAAAAGCGCAATCCCATTGTCAGCGAACTCGTTATTGCAGCCGCCCGCACCAATGCATCCCTTTTGTCGGCCATGCATCATGCCATGATCCAGGAACACGAGCGGGCCACCCATGGCTGGCAGGTTGAGTGGCTGACCCTATCCCAGATGATCCTATTGACGGGCGGTGCGCTCAAGAACGCCGTGTTTTTGGCCGGCAACCTTAAGGTCAATGAAGCCGTGATGCGGGAAAATCTGGCCGGTTCAAGTGATCTTGTGCTGGCGGAGGCCGCAGTTCAGGCCCTGTCGGCGGAAATTTCACGGACCCAGGCCCACGCGCTGGTTAAACAAGCCTGCGGGGTTGCTGCCGCTGAAGGCCGCTCACTGATAGATGTTGTCCGGCAGCAGTTTGACGAGACGGCACCGCAAAATCAGATAGACTGGGAAGCATTGGCCCAACCGGAAAATTATCTCGGTCAATCCGAACAATTTATTGATCGCGTCCTTGAGAAGGTTGGCAGAGTTAAATCTGGTGACTGAATATTCTCTTTTTGTTTTTTGGGCCCGGTGCAGCTATTCTTAATTACGTATCGCTTTAGTATCATTATTTTTGCGCCTCTACCGGTGAGGTCAATTTGTTCATAGAGTTTCAATTGATTATACGTAAATGTATTTATGAAACTATGAAATAAGTAACAAGCACTTCTTTTACTCCTGTCAACTGACAAGCGACAACTGACATTGAACGATTGTCGCTCAATTAGGGCAAGAGGTTCGCTCCATGGAAAAGCTCATCATTACCGCCGCACTTACCGGCGGTCGGATTACCCGCGAAATGACTCCCCATATTCCCATAACGCCGGAAGAAATTGTCCAATCCGCCTATGAATGCTGGGAGGCGGGCGCCGCTGTCGTTCATATCCACGTTCGAGATCCCCAAACAGGGCGCGGAACCCAGGATGTAGAGATTTTCAGGCAGGTGGTTGAACCGCTGCGGGAGAGAACCGATCTGCTTTTGTGCCTGACCACCGGCGGAAACTTTTCCACCGAAGAACGACTTGCGTCGGTTGATTTAAAACCGGAGCTGGCCTCTTTTGATGCCGGCTCCTTCAATCTGGGCCGAGCGGTTTATGTCAATTCACCTGAGTTCCTGGATCGTGCGGCCGAAAAAATGAGGGCAAATGGGGTTAAGCCTGAGTTTGAAATATTCGACCTCAACATGATTATCACCACTCTGCGTATGCGAGATCAGGGAAAATTAGATGAACCGCTTCATTTTCAATTTGTTATGGGAACACCCTGGGGTGCACCTGCAACGCCAAAATCCCTGCTGCATTTGGTGGAGCATATCCCGCAAAATTCCACCTGGTCCGTTATCGGGGCCGGTAGATGGCACCTGCCGATGTCCATGATGGCGCTGGCTATGGGGGGACACATCCGGGTCGGTCTGGAGGACAGCTTATATTACGCCAGAGGTGTTCTGGCCGAAACCAATGCCCGCTTTGTAGAGCGTATTGTCAGAATCTCCAGGGAGTGCGGACGTGAGGTTGCGACTCCCGATGAAGCCCGCGAAATTTTGAATCTCAAGAAGAGGTAGATTTTGTCGGTGGTTGGTTGCAAACTTCTCATACCCGGAGCCTTCCAAACTTTCTGAATACGCATGCCTTTTGATATTACTTCTTGCGGATTCTCTGCCTGGTTTCATCCTTTTCAGCCAGCTCCGCAAGGCCGCCCTGGCCGAATTTTTTAATTTTTAAACCACCGGAAAGCTTCGGGAAGTCTTCCATGATACAAAGTTCATCGGGCAGTTTATGCGGGGCAACCTGATCCTGCATTAACTCCCGAACTTCCTCCAGGGAAACCGTTTGGCCCGGTTTAGGGACCACACAGGCGCAGATTGATTCTCCGAGGACAGGATTGGGGGTCGAGACGATGCAGACCTGTTCGACTTTAGGGTGTTCGACCAGCAGGCATTCGAGTTCATAGGGGTAAATTTTATAGCCGCCGCGATTAATCAGGTCTTTGGTACGCCCGTAAATCTTCAGGTAGCTGTTTGCTTCCTTCGATGCCAGATCTCCCATATGAAGCCATCCATCGAGAATTTGTTTTTGAGTTTCCGCCGGATTTTTCCAGTAGCCTTTCATGACATGCCATCCACTGAGGGTCAGCTCTCCGATCTCGCCATCCGGCAGTTCTTCATGGGTGACGGGATCGACAATTCTCATTTGGGTTTCGGCCACCGGTCGGCCGATGTACTTTTCCCGGATATCCAGCGGGGAAGGGTAGGGGCACATGGTCCCCAGCCCCGGTCCGACCTCGGAAGCTCCCCAGAAAGACGTCAAATATACCCCCATCTCTTTTTCAACCCGTGTTATCAGGCCCTCGGGTGCGATCATGCCGGCAATCATTCCGGCGCGCAGGGAACTGAGATCATAATTAGGCCGGCTTTTGTGGTTTAGCTCCAGAATATAGTGGGGCGGTGCGCCTAACTGCAGGGTGATCTTTTCCCGCTCGATGAGTTGAAATGCTTTTTCGGCCTCGAATTTATCCATCAATACAAGGGTTGATTGGAGCAGCAGGGGCTGAATCAGAATCGATCCGCAGCCGTAGGAATGGCTCATGGGCAAAAAGCCGATAAAGGTGTCTTCTGACGAAGCTTGAACTCCCAGAGAGTATTCCCAGCCCGCCCTTACCGCAGCATAATGGCTGATCATCGCCCCTTTGGGTCGGCCGGTAGTGCCGGAGGTGTAAAGCAGCATGGCAAGGTCTGCAAACGGGTCGATAGCCACCGTCGGAGGTGTTTTCCCCATTCCCGCGTCGATTAAATCGTAGAAGGAGTAAACGGCTGGCCGCCGGCTGCTGCCAACGGCGAAAATGAACTCTAACTCCGGCAGCTCGTCTCGCAGATTTAAAAGGTCGTCATGGTAATCCCTTCCATCCCAACTGCTGAAGACAAATACCGCTCTGGCCTCCGAATTTTTAAGCATGAACTGAGCTTCGTTGCGGCGATAAATCGGATTTACCCATGCGACGATCACCCCTAATTTTTGCAGCGCATAAAACGCAATCATCATTTCAATGGAATTTGGCATATAAATGGCGGTTCGATCGCCCTTTTTTAATCCGATTTCAGCCAGACTGACGGCCAGAGCGTTGGCCATCGCGTTTATGTCGCGGTAGCTTTTCCGTTGATCCCGATCCACCACGGCGATTTTAGCGGGAGATTGAGCGGCGCCTTTTTCCAACACTTGCCCCACCGTTAGAGATTCGTAAATTTTCATCTTATGACCTTTATATCCTTAGGTATCCCAAATCGGATGATATGGAATCGCAGGTTCGTTTCACCAATACCACCAGACGGGCCAAACCGTCGTCCAGATTGCGCTGACTGAGGGGCAATGCTATGCCAAGCGCCGCCACGACCTGTCGGCTGGCGTCCTTTATGGGGGCGGCAATCCCAATCAGACCCTCAACAGCTTCTTCTTTTTCAATTACATACCCCTGGGTGCGAATTTCTTCCAGCCGCAGGCTGAAGGCATCGACATCGGTAATCGAATACGGTGTATGTGCTTCCAGGGGATGCTTCTTCAGAATTCGTTCAACATCCTTGGATTCCAGACTGGCTGTCAGCACCATACCCAGCATGCCGTAGTGCAGGGGGCGGCGCCAGCCGACATCGGATGAAATGCGGATCATCCCATCGCCATCGCGTTTGTCGATATAAACCAGCTCATCCTCCATTCTGACCCCCAAAAGCACAGTGGCGCCGGTTTTATTTTGAAGGCCCGTCATAGGGTTGGCGGCTGTTCGGCGCAAGGAAAATGAGGAAGATACGACGCCGCCTAGTTCAAAAAGCCGCATACCGAGCTGATATTTTCTGGTTTGGGGGTCTTGCTGCAAATAACCGCGTGTGGTCAGATTCGAAATCAACCGTTTGGCGGTTGTCTTGTTGAGTCCGGTTCGGTAGACCACATCGGACAGACTCAGCTGCCTGTTCTGGAAATTGAAGCAGTCCAAAATGTCCAGAGCCCGGTCCAACGACTGGACCCGGTAGATTGAGTTTTTTGCATCCGATGGTTTCATATTGTGAATTCCTATTTTAAAATATAAAATCTATACCATATCTTTTCTGAAGGTC
This sequence comes from uncultured Desulfosarcina sp., assembly GCA_964435765.1. GTDB lineage: Bacteria > Desulfobacterota > Desulfobacteria > Desulfobacterales > JAFDCJ01 > JAFDCJ01. The sequence continues at coordinate 4,544 of CAYTBC010000137.1, read as the reverse complement.
AATAAAAAATTCGGGAATTCAGGGTTCTGGGTTTTGGGTTCAAAGGTTTCGGGCCTTCGCCGCGACGCGGCGGCACCGTCCGCGCAGACGGGTGTCAGGTTTCAGGTGCCAGTGCAGGCGCCGGATGTCCAGAAGCAGTCAGTTTGATCGTGTATTAAATCTTCTCTATGTCCCCGTTGGGCCCTGGGCTCTGAACCCAGAACCTTTATATAAATTTTATGTTGACAACAAAACCTGGATCATATTAGAGGTAGCTATCTTGAAACTATATTTCATAATATGAAACTTATTTTCGAATCTTCAATAATCAATCTAAAACGGGGGATATTGTGAGATTGCCAAAATTCGAGTATGCCGAACCCAAAGATCTTAAGGAGGCCGTCGCCTTGCTGCAAAGTGAGCCGTCGGCAAAAATACTGGCCGGCGGAACCGACCTTCTGGTTAACATGAAGCATAAAGTTGAATGTCCCCCGATGATCGTCAATATCAAAGGGGTCGACGGCCTGGGCGGGATTAACCAGGAGAACGGGGCCGTGCGGATCGGCGGTCTTACCAGACTCAAGGATCTTTATATGTCACCGATGATTGCTGCCAAACTGCCCGCCCTGGCGACCGCCGCTGCAGCGGTGGGTTCTTATCACCATCAGGTCATGGGCACCCTGGCCGGCAACATCTGCCAGCAAAACCGCTGCCGTTACTTTAATCAGTCCCGCCAGTGGCGAAGCTCCCGGCCCATCTGCTATAAGGCCGGGGGCGAAATCTGCCATGTCGTCAACCAAAAAGAGATCTGCTATTCCAGCTATTGCGGGGATGTCGCTCCGGCCCTTCTCGTCCTGAACGCTGAAATCGTTTTAACCGGCCCGGGGGGATCGCGGCAGATTCCGCTGGCCGATTTGTTTTCCGGTGACGGCAAAACTCCGCTGGCTTTGAATTCCGCAGAAATTCTAACCGAGATTGTCATACCCCGGCAAGCCATGGACGGCGTTTCCGTCTACACCAAATTCGCCAACCGCGAAAGCATCGATTTTCCGATTGTGGGGGCGGCCTTCTGGGCTGCAAAGGATACGCGCCAATACCGGCTGGCCTTCACTGCGGTCGATCGCCGGCCCGTCAGTGCGCAGCAGGTTGAAGAGTTTTTAAGCGGCAAAGATCTAAGCCTCGAAACCGTTGAGGCGGCATCCGATCTGGCGGCCAAAGCGGCCAAACCGCTTAAAACTTCGCTGTATTCACCTTCATATAAACGCAGGATGATGGGTGTGTTGTTTAAAAGTGCCGTCAGCCGAGCCGCGAGGAGGAGCAACTAATGAAGCGTGCCATCGAACTGAACATCAACGGTGATACTTATGAATTACTGGTCTCCCCGAACAATACCCTGCTGGAGGTCTTAAGGGATAAACTGGGGTTGATGGGTACCAAGCGCGGTTGTGATCTGGGTGCCTGCGGGGCCTGTACGGTGCTGATCGACGGCGAAGCCTATCTGTCCTGTATCATGCTGGCGGTGGATGCGCAGGAAAAGGAAATCATCACCATCGAAGGCCTGGCAGAGGGCAAAGAGCTGCATCCCTTGCAGCAGGCCTTTGTCGAAAAAGGCGCCCTTCAATGCGGTTTCTGCACGCCGGGGATGATTTTAACCGCCAAGGCCATCCTCGATGAAGAAGCGCATCCCACCGAGGAAGTGATCAAGAAAAAGATGGCCGGCAATCTGTGCCGCTGCACCGGGTACAAGAAAATCGTTGAAGCCATCTTGAGTGTAGCTGGGTCTGATGAAAATGCTGGAAAGCCGGGAGGCCGGGAGGCTGGAAGGCTTGAAAGCTGAAATCGAAGGCGAGAATGCTGGAGGGCCGGGCGGCTGGAAGATAAAAAGCCGGGAGCTATTAAGGGATTGGAGATTTTAGTATATCTTCCTATCCTTATAGCCTCCCAGCTTTCTCGCCTTATTCGTATTTGGAGGTTTAGATGGAAAGAGAATTAAATGTTGTCGGTGCACGTTTGCCGATGCTGGATGCCGCCCAGAAGGCCAAGGGGGCCGCTCTGTTCACTGATGATCTCGTTTTGCCGGGGATGCTCTACGGTAAGATTCTGAGAAGCCCGCTGCCGCATGCCCGAATTCTGAACATCGACACCTCGAAAGCCGAGAAGCTGCCCGGCGTAAAAGCAGTTGTCACCGGCAAAGACATTCCCGACCGGCAGTACGGCATTGTGCCCAAAGCCCGTGACGAGTATGCGCTGGCTAAAGACAAGGTCCGCTACATCGGCGATGATGTCGCCGCCGTCTGCGCGATTGACACCGAGATTGCCGAAGCGGCGGTCGAACTGATCAAGGTCGACTATGAGGAGCTGCCGGCCGTGTTCGATCCTCTGGAGGCCCGGAAAGAAGGAGCGCCCGAGATTCATGCGGGCATCAAGAACAATACCTCGTTTGCCATCAAAAAAGAATTTGGCGATGTCGGCAAGGCCTTTGCCGAATGCGACGCGATTTTCGAGGACACCTTTTTTTCGCAGCCGGTCAATCATGCGCCCATGGAGCCCCATGCCGCACTGGCACAGTATGATCCGTTAAATGGCGAATTGACCGTCTGGTCTTCGACCCAGATACCTTTTTTTCTGCGCCGCAACCTGTCAAACACCCTCCAGATTCCAGAGCGCAAGGTGCGCGTCATCAAACCCAAGGTGGGCGGCGGTTTCGGCCAGAAGATCGACATGTTCGCCAAAGATTTCTGCGCCGCCTGGTTTGCGATCCACCTGGGCCGGCCGGTCAAATTTGTTTATGAAAGAGAAGAAGTTTTCATCGCGACCCGCCAGCGGCACCCGATGTATCTCACGGTAAAAACCGGCATGAAAAAGGACGGAACTATCCTGGCCCAGGACTTTAAGGCGTATGCCGACGGCGGGGCTTACAACAGCACCGCACCGACCATGATTGCGCTGTCCTGTTTTTTCCTCATGATTCCCTATCGCGTCCCCAATCTGATTTACGAGGGCAGCCATGTGTATACCAACAAACCGGTGGGCGGTGCCATGCGGGGGCACGGAATTCCCCAGGCCCGGTTTGCGGTGGAACGGCAGCTGGACATGATCTGTCAACGCATGGGTCTGGATGCGGCCGAGGTTCGAATCAAAAACAGCATTCATGCCAAAGAGCCGCACCCGGCCGGATTTGTTATCAACACCTGCGGATTTTCCGATTCGGTCCAAAAAGCCGCCGATGCCATTGGATGGCGGGAAAAGCGCGGCAAATTGCCTCTCGGCCGGGGCGTCGGTCTGGCCGGGGCCTCCTTTCCCAGCGGGGTCAGCAATATGAGCCACATCAGCTCCGGTGCCGTGGTCCAGTTGGGGCGGGATGGAGCAGTCAATGTGCTTTCGGGCGCCGCCGATATCGGGCAGGGGGCCGAAACCGTCATCAGCCAGATCGTGGCGGAAGAGCTCGGGGTGCCGCTCGAAGATATCCGGATCACAGCCGCCGACACGGGCATCACGCCGCTGGACCCCGGAACCTTCGGCAGCGGGGTGACAGTCAGGGCCGGCAATGCCGCCCGGCTGGCAGCTATTTCGGCCAAGCAAAAACTCTTTAATTTTGTGGCCGACAAGCTGGAAGCCAATGTGGTCGATCTGGTGGCCAGGGACCGCAAGATTTTTGTCAAAGGCTCGCCGGCCAAAGGCATGACGCTGGCTGAGGCCCTGAAATCGTATCAATACGCGGATTTGCCGATGCCCATCGTGGGCCGCGGGTCCTGGATGGCACCGGCCTCCGAGCCGACCACCCTGTTTAAAGAAGCGGGCAATTTTGCACCCAACTATTCCTTTATGACCCAGGCGGCCGAAGTTGAAGTCGATCTTCTGACGGGCAAAGTCAAGCTGTTGAAGATGGTGACGGCCCATGATTGCGGCCGGCCCATCAATCCCATGCTGGTGGAGGGTCAGCTGGAAGGTTCGGTGGTCGGCGGCATGGGCCAGGCGCTTTATGAGGATGTGATCGTGGAAAAGGGCCAGGTGATGAATCCATCTTTTCTCGACTACGGTTTTCCCACATTTCTGGAAATGCCTGAAATCGAAGCAATCGAGGTGGAAACCGACGATCCCATCGGGCCTTACGGCGCCAAGGAAGCCGGGGAGGGCACCCAGCTGTCCCCGGCGCCGGCTATCGTCAATGCCATATTCGACGCCATCGGCATCGACTTCCTGGAGCTTCCGATCACCCCCGAGAAGATTCTCGACGCTTTGGCGGAGCAGAAAAAAATGTGAAATTCAAGAATAAAAACTGATTTCCAAACATTTCTAAAAGGGAATTACATTTAGATATGCAAAAGAAATTTTCAATTATTTAATTTTGATGGTTTCGTAAAAAGTCAAAATTTTCAAATTTTGACTTCATAACATATTGAAATCATTAAGTCTGAAATTTGAAAATCGGTTTTTTCCGGACTTTTTACGTGATCATCAATTTTCGATTAAAAATTTTCGTTGTACCAGATACACTTTACGCACCATTGTGTATTCAAAGGGAGAGCCGGTCATGAAATAGCGGAACGATTCTTTGTGCCGTT
>CAYTBC010000136.1:0-12230 GCA_964435765.1 uncultured Desulfosarcina sp. | reverse complement strand
CCAACACCACCACATCCGTGTATCGCAACCCATTGCCCCGCGGAGACTTTTCCCTGGGCAACGATAGCCCGAAACGAGGTTACAAATCGGCAGCCTAAACTTGCTGCTGTGGTGTCATCGATTTCATTTGGTATTCTTACCAAATTGATATCGGCGTAATTGACAGCCACAAATTCTGCAAAGGAGCCCCAGTGGGTAAATCCCGGTTGGGATTGGTTGTCACAAACTTGATGGTTTCCGGACATACATTGAGGACAATCTCCACAGCCACAAACAAATGGCAGGGTAACCCGGTCACCAACTTTCCATTTTGCGACATTTTTGCCGACAGCTTCAACGACCCCGGCGATCTCATGTCCGGGCACATGGGGTAACTTAATATCCGGATCATGCCCCATCCATCCATGCCAGTCGCTTCGGCATAGTCCGGTTGCTTTTACCCTCAGAACAACGCCATGGTCTTCAGGAGTTGGGTCCGGTACGTCTTCGACCGCTGGTAGTTTTGCGAATTCATCATAGATAACTGCTCTCATTCAGCTGCCCCCCTTACTAGAAATAGATTTGTTCGATATTAAGAATTTGCCTTGATGAAGCCACAAACTCTTTCAAGACCTTCGATGACAGCCTTATCATCGGCAGCCATGCTTACCCGGACATATTTGCCCGCTATATTGCCAAAAGTCGCGCCAGGGGCCAGTGCCACCTGTTGATCGCTCAGTAGACGGTCTGCAAAAGTATCAGAATTCATTCCAGTAGAAGATATATCAATCAACACATAGAAAGCGCCCTGTGGGGTGTAAGAATAAAGCCCGTGTTTTTTAAGAATGCCCATAGCTATATCTCGCCGCCGGCGATATTGCTCCACCATCGTGTTGATATGCTGATGGTCTATCTCTAGTGCCGCCTCAGCTGCTTTTTGAGATATTGAAGATGCACAGGACACATATAGCTCTTGTTGCTTTTCCAGAGCCTCTGAAATGGTTTCATTTGAAACGACATAACCGACCCGCCAACCGGTCATGGCATAACTTTTTGAAAAGCTAAATATGCTGACAACCCTTCCGTCTGTATCATATCGAGCCGGACTAAAATGGTTGCCATCAAACACGATATGCTCGTACGCCTCGTCCGAAAGTAGGTATAGATCATGAAAGCGTGCGATCTCCACCAGTTCCTTAACGTAGGCTTCTGAACAGACGGAACCCGTCGGATTTGAGGGGCTGTTGTGCACGATTACTTTGGTTTTTGGCGTAATATGCTCAGCGATGGCCTCAATCCGGGGGACAAAGCCGTCATGCTCGTAAAGAGGATATCTGGCAACAACACCGCCATATTGGGGAGGCAGATATGTATAATTCACGTATCCTGGATCCGGAACAAGCACCTCATCGCCCTGATTGAGCAACACTGAAAGCACAATCATAATGCCGTAATTGGATCCGGGAGTAACCAAAATTTGCTTTTCAGTCGTATGTATGTTGTTCTCTTCTTTCAGCTTTTTTACCAAAGATGTCCTGAGAGATAGGTACCCCATATTTGGAGTATATCGGGTATATAAACCTTTTTTTTCAGAAGCTGCTTCACATGCGGCGCGAATAACAGGGTCAGGCGTCGGAAAATCAGGTTGACCGACCTCTAAGTGCACAATATCGGATGATGTGGCCTTATCCATAATTCGTCTGATTCCAGATCGTTGCATGTTTTGAATGTAGGCATTTATAGGTCTTAGTGACATGGATAGTTCCTTTGATAAGAATATGTTGAGAGTCACCTTAAGTTGCTACGATAGACTCAGGGCCACACTCCTTTTCCTTTCTATCGCATTTGTAGCTTTTAATTCTTTTTTGCTCGTTAAATCCTGTAAAACCTGCTCGCATTACCCCGGAATATATCTTCAAGTTCCTGTGAGGTAAGGTCGCAGAGGTTTTCTAGCAGTGCCTCAACGACATCGTCAATGCTTTCAATCGTGGGACGGATCCCCACAAACTTCGGCATCTTCAAATAACGTGCGAGATCATCGGCGAAACCTGGTGATTCCATGTCCAGCCATATAACGATACCGCCGATAAAATCGTTTTCCTCCGCCAGTCGGAACATGAACTCATTTTCTTCTTCACTGTCGGCAGCTTCCACTAATATCGTTTTTTGGATGCCATGTTTGTCCAACCACGGTTTGAGGTCGGATGGCAAAAAATCTTTTCAAGGGGCATGTCAGGCTTCATCCAACAATAGGACACCTGGTCGGGTCTAAGAAAATGTTGATGACAATCAATCTTTTTCAGGCTCATTTTCACCTCCCAATTCTTCAAAAACAATTATCCTGTTGAGCTGTCCGGTACCGGGGCTTCCGGGACCAGCAATTTTTCTTCCTTGAGCACGGTCCAGAATTCAGCGGGTATCGGATAGGTAAACAGCGACAGATTCTCTTCAAATCGATCTTTGGTTTTGACACCGGGTATGTTCGAGACGACGGTTGGGTGACCGAACGGAAATTGCAGCGCCGCGGCTTTCATCGGGATATTGAAGCGGACACAAACGGACTCGATTTTGCGGGTTTTCTCCATGATTTCCGGCGGCGCCGGAGCATAATTATAATGGGCACCCTCAACCGCCCCGGTGGCCAAAATGCCGCTGTTATAGGCCCCGCCGATAATTATGCTGATGTTTTTTTGTTGGCAAAGAGGCAGCAGTTCCTTTAACGCAATTTGATCTAGCAATGTATAGCGGCCGGCCAGCAGGAAACAATCAAAGTCGGCATTTTTAGCAAAGTCACACAACATCTCGGCCTGATTCATACCGGCTCCGATTGCGCCGATGATACCCTGGCTTTTCAATTCGGCCAGCGTCGGAAATGCCTCTTCCAATGCCTGCTTAAAGGAGTTATTGACATCGGGATCATGAATGTAGACGATATCGATCTTATCGATTCCCAGGCGCTTGCGGCTTTCTTCAAGCGACCGCAAAACCCCGTCGCGGCTGTAATCAAATATCGGATAAGCATCGTCAATTTCAACAAAGCACGTATCCTCGGATTCCGGCGTCGGTTTGCCGGCCAGGATAAGACGGCCGACCTTGCTGGACAGGACAAAGGAATCGCGGGGCTGATCCTTCAGCGCCCTGCCGTACAATTTTTCACTTTTCCCGAAACCATACATCGGTGCCGTATCAAAATACCGGACCCTGGCCGCATAGGCGCTGCGAATCGCTTCCAGCGCCTCGTCATCGTGGGCCACGGTGTACATGTTTCCCATCGAAGCACCGCCGAAACCGAAACATGTCACGGCGATGTCCGTATTGCTTATTCGCCTTAATTCAAATGGATTCATCCATACCTCCTTTCACGCTAAACGCAAAAGTCAATTTCAAAAAGATTATTCTTTCCTACGGATCAACCAATTCATCAAAAGTTCAAGAAGGATTATATTCTTTTCTATCGCATCTAAAGGGGCTCTGATTTTAACCTTTTGACCGTTAACAAGGATCTCACCGCTGGTAGGCCTTTCAACGCCAAAGACAGAGTGGGCGATTTCGGTACGTCCCGATACTCCGGCCTGCGGTAATGCCGAAAACCATTTCTCTGATCACGACCATCATCCCAAACGTGGTGATAAAAAGGTTGATTCCAATTTTGCTGATCAGCATGCCGTTGCAGAGCCCGGCCGGCGCTCCGACTAACAGCGCATCCGGATATCTTTTGAGGATAATGGCAACCACCACGCCGGTCCACGCAGCATCAAAATTCTTTTGTAATTTCAGTACTAGTGCCCTGCAGTAGTTGTGCAAATTTCAGCATTTTTTGTTTTGTCATGCGACTGACCGGACCAGAAATGCTGATTGCAATTAAAATTTTATTTTTTGAATCAGGAATGGGCCGGGCCACACAATTGACACCGACCAAAGCTTCCTCGAAATCAAAGGCCAGATTCTCATTCCGAACCCGCTTAAGTTCTTTGAGGAGACAGGTGAAAGAGCCGATTGATTTATGGGTCAACGTCAGAATATTCTCGCTGCCGTCATACATTTCTTCAAGTTGCTCACGGCTCAGGGCCGATAGCAGCACCTTTCCCGTTGCCGTGCAATGCGCCGGAAATCTGGTTCCTTCACCGATGGACACCCGCAGCGGTTCACTGGATTCAAAACGCGCGATGTATCGTATTTCACTGAATTCAAGAACAGATGCGCTGATTGCTTCCGAGCAGGATTCAGATAATTTTTTAAGATGAGGTTTTATAATTTTTACAATATAGTCTTCCGCATTTACTGCAGTGCTCATCTCAGCAGCCATGAATCCCAACCCGTACTTTAATGTTTTGGGATCTTGTCTAACAAATTGCTGTGACCGCAAGGTAGCGAGAATCCGGTGAACGGTTCCTTTTCCGAAGTTTAGTTTTTTCCCGATTTCGGTTAAAGATAAGGGCTGGCGCTCTTCGATCATCAACCGCAGAATGATGAGCGCTTTTTCCAACGACTTTACCGGATAATTCGGTTTGTGCTGACTTGTTTCATCACCCATTTTATTGGTTTTAGCCTTGTATGACGACCTATTGAAAAATCATTTAAAAGAGAGTAAATATACACCCTCTAATACGATTTTATCCGATCGGGCTTACCCCTTTTTTAAGAATAATATTTCCGTATTTGGCTGTTTCGCCTGTCATTACCACAGAAAATGCAGCCTTTGAACGGTCGTAAAACGCATATCTTTCTATCCTTACAATCGGCGGGGTTTCAGGCCAGTGCTTAAGGATAACCCTCCGGTATGACGCTTCAACATCAGGGTCCAGGATATCGCCTGGGGCCGGATCCATCATTATGACCGGATCTTCAACATAGCTATCCAGCGCAAACAGGGGCAAAATTGCATCCAATAAACCCGGCACCTTTAGGCCATCTGCCCGAATTGTCGACTTGTTGAGGCTTTCACCCGGATAATGCGCGTCTGCCAAAACAATCTCATCGCCGTGGCCCATTCGATATAGCATGGCTAACAAGTCAGGTGATAATAGAGGTGAAATTCCAATAAGCATCTCTTGCCCTCCCATCTTTTAATTAGTTGTTTCCCAAAGCCTTTATATTTTTATCATTTATGATTTTGATCAGTCTGATACAACGCTGCCCCAAAACCGGCAGCCGGTGCGCTGGAAAACGGAGAGGTATATCCAGCCAAGGCTGAATTACAAACCGGTCTTCATCCATTGTGCCTTTTTCGCCGAGTCAAGAATCGTGTCGCACACCATCTGAGTACAAAGCCCGTCAGAAAAGTCAGGTACTCTCTTTTTCCCGTCTCCGAGGTCGGCAAGCAAATCAGCGGCAGCATGAACAAACGTGTGTTCATAGGTACTCCCAACCCCGGGAATCCACCAGTGCTCCATGTAGGGATGCTTCGAATCCCAGACTGATATCGTCCGCCAACCACGGGTATTACTATCATCCTTATGGTTGTAGAACTTTAGCTCATGCGGAATTTCCGCGTTAAAGGCAAGCGATCCGAATTCTCCATTAATCTCGAATGTCTGTGCGTTCTTCCGACCGCAGGCATACCGTGTGGCCTCGAAAGTACCGATCGACCCGTTCGCGAAACGGGTCATGCACAGGCTGGCATCATCGATTTCTACCTTTGCGATCGTGGCCGGATCGTTCTGACGCTGACGCTCCTCGATGAAGGTTTCGGTAGTTGCCGAAAGCTCCACAATCGGTCCGTTGAGCCACATAGCGATATCAAGCGAGTGTGCGAGCAGATCGCCTGTCACCCCGCTTCCGGCTTCTTTTACATCCAAACGCCAAAATGTATTGCCGCCAAGCGGTGCATCTGCACTAATAGTCCAGTCTTGAAGGTAGGTCGCTCTGTAATGAAAAATGCGACCAAGGGCGCCGCTGTCGATAATCTGCTTGGCGAGAGTGACTGCCGGAAATCGCCTCTGGTTGAACCAAATCATGGTTTTTTTCCCACTTTTGGCTTCAGCTTCAACCATCTCTCTACCCTGCGCTGAATTCATGGCGAGAGGCTTTTCCGTGGCGACCATCTTGCCAGCCGATAGAGCCGCAACCGCGATTTCACAGTGCAGGTGGTTGGGAACACAAATATCGATGAGATCAATGTCTTTTCTGTCCAGCAGTCGACGCCAATCGGTTTCAGTATCTTGCCAAGACCACCGTTGTGCAAACTCGTCAGCCTTGCTATCGTCCCGGTTGCAAACCACTTTTGGACAGATTATATTATCAAAATCGAAGAAACGGTTGGCCCTCGAGAAGGCATTCGTGTGCATCTTGCCCATGAAACCAGTGCCGATCATACCAACATTCACTTTTTTTTTCATATTTCTTTCCCCCTGAATTTTGAAGACGAACTTCTATTTTCGGTTGGTTTAAAAATCTTATACATGTTTTCTACGCTGCAAACTGTCAACCATCACTGCAAGAATGATCACAATACCGGTAGCAATCTTTTGGTAGTAGGAACCAACCCCTAAGTGTATCAATCCGGTATCTAAAGATTTTATGATCAATACGCCGATAATAGTCCGCCACACACCGCCAATTCCCCCAAATAGGCTGGTACCTCCGATAACAACGGCAGCAATAGCCTGAAGCTCCTCACCGACTCCCCTGTTCGGGGAAGCAAAATCGAACTTTGCTGTCTGAATTGTGCCTGCAAGACCTGCGAACAAGCCACCGAGAGTATAATAAATAACTCTCATTTTCTTAACCTTGATGCCTGAGAGTCGTGCAACTTCTTCATTGCCGCCGATCGCAAAGGAATTAAATCCAAGTCTTGTCCGGGTAAGAACTAAAAACACGATAAGGACAGACGCCAACAGGAAGATCATAGGGAAAATCAATCCGGTTCCAAGCATTGTAAATTCCTCCGGAAATCTTGACAAATCTTTTCCCGCACCAATTATCAGTGCTATCCCTTTGGCAATATTCATCATGCCCATAGTAACAATAATCGCAGGGACACCTGTGGTCACGATGATCGCTCCATTTACCAGCCCACAAACACCACCGACTGCTATCCCCGCTAAAATAGCCGGCACAATCATCCCATTATTTTTTGTCAGAATGATACCCACAAAGCATGTTGTTAACGCCATTATTGAACCTACCGATAGGTCCAGACCACCGGATATAAGAATTAAGGTTGATCCACAGGCTACCATGCCAAGAATTGCCGAGTGCTGCAATATTGATGCGTAGGTGCCTAAATTCCGGTAAGACGAACTGGCTATAGAAAAAAATAGAACAATTACTGCTAGTGCAATCATTGCCTGCATCCCCGGTATCCTAAAAATTCTTTTCATCATAGCTTTTCCGTCTATCATCCGCACGCTCTCCTGTCTCTTGGATTTTGTTCAGGACGTTAACCCGCTCTCTCCGATAGCTACTCTGAGAACATCTTCCTCTGTAGCTTCGCCCCGTTTAAATTCTGCGCCAATTTTTCCACGATGTAGTACAAAAATTCGGTCGCCCATCTCAAGGGCCTCCAAATAATCGGATGTCAGCATAACAATAGCGACCCCGTCAGTTAACAGTTGCTCCATTATCTCATACACATCAGCGCGACCTTTTATATCAATACCTCTTGTTGGCTCATCAAACATAATAACTTTGCAGTCTGTGCCAAGCCATTTTGAGATTACTACTTTTTGCTGATTTCCACCGGACAGGTTACCTGCCGGCTCCCGAATACCCGGGGCCTTGATTCCAAGATTTTCCATGTAGCCTGTCATCTCTTTATCAATAGCCTTATGCTTAACAAACCCCAGAGTACTCAGGCGTGCAGTATTTGGCGCGGCATAATTATCTCTGATCGAATGCTCCTGAATTAGCCCCTCTGTTTTACGATTTTCAGTCATATAGGCTATGCCGTTCTGTATACTTTCCGCAACATTTCGGTTGTCAACTTTTTCTCCCCCTATAAAAATATCTCCGCTGTCCCTTTGATCGATGCCGCCGACGACTCTGGCCAACTCAGTTTTGCCCGCCCCCATTAATCCGGTAACGGCTATTATTTCACCCTTTTTCACCGATAAGGATATACCGTTTACACGCGGTGCTTTATGAATATCCACTAATTTCAATGCATCCTCTTTTTTCGGCTTTGGAAGTTCAGGGTACTGTTTGCCTATCTTGCCGCCGATCATCTTCTCGATCATTTCGTCAAGGGTCATCTCGGAAATGTTATAGCATCCGATATTTTTGCCATCTCTTAAAATGGTTACCCTGTCGCCGATTTCATGAACCTCTGCATAACGATGAGATATATAGACAAAGCCTACCTGCTGACTTTTTTTCAGCCCTGATATCACCTCAAACAGATCTTGCCGGGACCTGTCTTCAAGAACGTCTGTGGGTTCATCAAGGACGATCACCTGAGCATTCTTCACCAGGGACCTTGCAATCTCTACCATTTTCTGTTGGGTCACGCTAAGCTTACCAACCAGTTCCCGAGGGTCGAGTTCAATATGAAATTTTTCCAAATATTCGTGGGCCTTTTGATATAGAGTTGAAATATTGATAATTCCCATGGTCTTCCCATAAATGGGCTCAATCCCAAGAAACATGTTTCTGGCGATATCAAGTTCTTCAACCAAATTCAATTCCTGATAAATAAACCTCAACCCTTTACTTAAAGCATCCAAAGGCGAGGAGATAGTAACCTTCTCACCATTGATAAAAATTTCACCTTCGTCGATCAAATAGGCACCGCTAAGGACTTTAATAAGTGTGCTCTTCCCGGCACCATTTTCTCCTAAAAGTACATGAGTTTCACCGGCTTTTAACTGAAAATCTACTTTATCCAGTGCAAGAACGCCGGGAAATCTTTTTACTATTCCCTTCATTTCGATGAGATATTTGCTGCTGCTGTTCACCTGCTCCTCCAACACCATCTATCATTCATGATACTGTTCTATTAAAAATTTTTGATAGGGCAAACGCATGATCGCAATAAATAACAGAATAAGGGTATCGCTTATTCATCGCAAAAAAACAATACAGTGACGGAAAACCTGCCATGGGGAGTAATAAAGTTTACGGTCAATTTTTAAAAAAGTTGAAAAGCGGGCTGCGGCAAGTATAAATCTTAGCAGCAGAAATATATTGCGAAAACTACGACTAAAAAAGCCGGCCCAAGTTGGCCGGCTTTTTAAACTCATCAGATTATTCACTGAAAACAGTATCAACATTGGACTTGTCAATAACTTGCCCCGGAATGAGTTTTTCTGCAGGAAAATCAGTATCTCCGTTAAAAATCTTTGTCATAATTTCAACACCCTCCGTGCCCATTAGATGAGGCTGCTGTCTAACCGTAGCTGTAATTTCACCATCCTTGATAGCCCTGTAGTTTGCATCATTTCCATCAAAGCCAACAATAAAAATTTTATCAAGAATTCCTATCGCCTTAGCGGCCTGCTTTGCAGCCAGGGCACCAGGGTCCCAGGCACTAAAAACAACCGAATAATTTTTATTTGCGCTTAATTCATCTTGAGCAATCTGCATTGCTTTATCAGAATTCCAGTCAGCAGGCCTAAAAGTAACTTTCATTCCAGCTGCTTCACAGACTTCCCTAACGCCTTTTGCCCTCTTATCGCCATTTGGGTGCCCCACTTCACCGCCAATCAGAAGAACCTCTCCCTTAGCGCCTGTAATGTCGACGATATATCTTCCCCCGAGTCTTGCCGCTTCCAGATTATCTGTACCGACATATGATTTAACTACCGGATGATCTATCGGCGCATCAATGATTACAACCGGTATTCCCATTTTCTGGGCTTTATCAAAGGTGGGTTTCCAGGGCCTGGCATCTATGGGGGCCATGACAATACCGTCAATACCTTTTATAAGGGCATTTTCAATAGCATGAACCTGCATCTCAACATCCATCTCCGGTGGTGTCAAATCTAAGAATTCATAACCATGCTTTTTACAGCCGTCCTCAACTCCTGCGGCAAGGTTAATGAAAAAGGTAAGTGTTTTGGGCATGCCTGTGTATACAATTACCTTTTTCTTAGCGTCACCTGCCATCGCAAATGAAGCAGCAAAACAAAGCAATACTAGGGCCACAACAATTTTAAAACCCGGTCTTCTCAGCATAATAATCTCCTTTCTGTAATTGTTATTCTACCGATAAAAAACCTCTTTTGAAATTCCTTTGGTCATAAGCAGTAAAAATGTGAATTTGCGCAATATTGTGCTAAATATGTGTCAATAGCTTTTTTCGTTTGTTTTGTAAGCTGAAATTAGTCCGACGGGAAACACTAATGAATGTATTTTGACAAGTCAATAAAAAAGTTTCAACATATAGAAATAAGTTCTGTATTTTAGAACTTAATCCATAAGCCTCTTGGTGACGGTCATGATCTATTTTCCATTTGGTCCACCTTGAAAAAATTAATATTTCAAGCCATGCAGCCGGAACAGCACAGACCCTCAATTGAAGCTCAAAATAATTTTGTGAATTAGGATCGGCATGATTTATGTTTACATAAAATTCGAACCAATCCTAATTCCATCAATTCGATCTGGATCAGGTTAAGGTCAAACCCCAAAAAGCCTCACCACCATCGCTCGCCCCTCGGATAATCATTTGGATTAGGCGCAGTCGTTACCCCATGAGGTCCATGTGGACCTTAAACGTGGAGCAGAGCTCCCCAGACTGGAATATCCTCCAATTAAACTTTATTGGTTTAAAGATCATGCATTTACGGCAGGTGTGGATATACGCATCTACAGCCCTGAGAAAACCTTTGCCGACTGCTTCAAGTTCCGTAACAAAATCGGTCTCGACACGGCGGTGGAAGCCGTTCGGTTTTACCGCGAACGGAGAAGCGTCAATGTGGAAGCTCTCATGCGCTATGCCTCAATATGCAGAGTGGAAAAGGTCATGCGGCCCTATCTGGAGGCCATTCTTTGATGGTTCACATACGGTTGCCACGGCCTAAACGATCGCTGAGAAAAATAATGATAAAAGGCATGACAAAGTGACATTTTGGCCTAAGAAAATATATTTGGCTTGCATATTTTCCTAAATTGGGTTATTTTCTTGAACAGGAAAATGGCAAAAATCAGGAAAACACCAAATCAAAAAGATATGATTGGCCTGCTTCGAAGCGGGAAGGTTGTGCTGCCACCACTCTCTTTTCGGATCTTAAAAGATGGGCCGGAGACGACGAAAAACTATGCTTTCGATGCGTTGGTGGAGGCTTCCTGGCGCGGAAGCAAGGCAAGGTTCGCCGTAGAGTGTAAATCCCTTTCGACCCCCAAGGCTTTTAGGAACGGACTCAACTTACTGAAAACGGAGACGCTTCCCAAGGGCTGCTGGCCCCTCCTATTCCTGCCGTTCCTCGGAGAACATCAATTGCAGGAGCTTGAACAGGAACAGATTAGCGGCATTGATTTATGCGGCAACGGCGTAGTGATGGTGCCAGGCAAGTTTGCCGTATTCCGAGGCGGGGAGAGGAACCGCTTCTCATCGTCGGCTCCGATCAAGAACATTTATCGGAAAAACAGCTCCATGGTGGCGCGAATCTTTTTTTCGTGTCCAACCTACAAAACCGTTCAGGAGATTTGCAGCGAGATTAACCGACGAAATGTACTGGTAGATCGCTGGAAGAAGAAACCGATGAGCCTGTCGACGGTGTCCAAGTCCTTGAAGACGCTTGAGGATGATCTGATCATCGATCGAAAGGGGATAATTCGCCTGCTGCAGCCCGACAAGCTTTTAGAGAATCTAAGCCAAAACTATGCTGCTCCGAATATCAAGGCTGGAATCCGCCTAAAAGTTCAGGCAGAAGGGGAAACGCTCTGGCAACTGCTACGACGGCTATCACAAGAGATAGACGCTCCTATCGTGACTACGGGGGCATCATCGGTTGGAAAATATGCGGTAATGCAGCGAGGGGACCTTTTGTCCGTTTATTGTCCGAGTTTGGAAATGTTGGTGGAGCGGCTGCCCGGAAGCCGGACGGATCGATTTCCGAACCTTGAGATCATCGAAGCGGATGATGAAACGGTTTACTTCGATGCCCGGGAGGATGACGAATTTTTATGGGCCTCTTCAGTCCAGGTATATCTGGAACTGATGGCCGGAGACAAGCGGGACAAGGAAACCGCTGAACAAGTAAGAACGTTGATTTTAAAAGACTTTGAGCGTGTCCTCCAATGATCACGATAGCAGACCTCCAAACATCACTGCTCGACCTTCTTCACGAAATTGAAGGCACGGAGAT
>CAYTBC010000135.1:0-12232 GCA_964435765.1 uncultured Desulfosarcina sp. | reverse complement strand
TTGTGCTCCCGCAGCTCACTGCCTGGGTGGGCGACCCCCCAGTGCAGGTGATAGTTTTTTACCGTTAACTGCTGCAGCCGCTGCAGGAGGTCTTCGGTCCAAGGGTAGCAAAGCCCGCGATCCTGAAAACCCATGCGGACCAGAATATTGTGAAGAACGGCCGGGCGCACCAGACGGTATTCAGCAGCCAGATGGTAGGAATAAGTTACGGCCGTCTCGGCGACCTGCCTGGCTTCGGCCGGGTTCGACCGGCCGTTGAGGGCCGCCAAGTCGATCTCCAGGGCGTCTATTTTTTTCTGCTCCGACTGCACCTCGCGGCGGATTTCCGGGTTTTCACTGCCGGAAGTTGTCCGAGCCCCCTGATGCGCCGCGCTGCAGGCACCCAGCAAGGCCGCGCTTAACAATAATAGAATGCAATATTTGGTTTTGATCCTCATTGGCTGCTGCCGCTTAAATTTTATATTCCGCCTTGCGAATTTCAAAGGCATTCACAAGTCAATGCCCAGCTCCGCAAACTCTTTTTCGATGATGGCTTCCCATCCGCGATTGGCCTTGGGGTTGGCGGGACTGGGATGCGTGATGCCCCCGATAATAACTTCTAAATCGGGCAGCGCAAGCCGGGCACGCTCCCGGGTAAATTGACCGACACCCACCACGTATGCGGGTTTGAGTCGTTCAATGGTGCGGTGCAACGCCCGGTCGCAGGCTTCAAACAGCGGCCGGCGCTCGGCTGCCCGGAGCTGATTCGGGGTGCGGTTGCGGCCGCCGGCCTCAATGAACTGCAAAGGACAGTAGTTGGCGATGAAAAACCGGACGAAAAAATTTTGGGGCGTCTTAAATCTTTTCTGTGCCCAGCCCCATATTCGTTTGCCGCTCACCTCGCTGCGGCGGCATTGGAAGCCCGTCACCGGCCGCTTCGGATGCATCTTGGCCGGCGGGTCAACTGCGGCTTCGATTTCAAGCCACTCCCGGACCGCCGTCACTTCTCCGAAAGGAATGCCGGTCTGCACCATACCCCAGGGGCCGGGGTTCATTCCGATCAGGACAACCTCCTTGGGTGATTTCGCAAAGCGCCGCAAATATTGCGAATAGGGCGCCCGCGCATATTCCAGCGGGTTGTAGACATGGCTGACCGGCGCTTTAAATTTTAACGGCCGCAATTCATCCAGCAGCTTGTCCGTGATGGTTTCCAGATGCACTTGTAATTTTCCCCATCTGATATTTTAGTTTGTTAATACACACGATGATGCCTATTTTTTTTGAAAAATATGGTTGATATGAAATAAACAAAGAATAATATGCACAGCATAAAGTAATTAAGCCGCCTGCGCTTCGACGCAATAAGTTTCTTCATTTTCCAAAGAACCCTATATACCCCTGAATGTGTTGTTTTTCAGGGGCGGATTAATTAGTACTGCATTGACCATCGCAGACCGATCAGCAAAAACAGAAGTCCAACAATTTGAAGAATATGATAGATCCCGTTGTGGTTGAATTTCCAGACCAGGGTCAGGGCGATCGATTTTTTGGCCTGAATCGCGGCTGCGATCATACTAATCAGGATTCCGGCCGCTATGAATTCGGCACCGCTCAATGCTCCCAGGATGGACAAATAAATGTAGGCTCCCAACGCAAAAATAAGGGCGAGCCCTTCATACGCGATGAAAACAAAAAAGATGCCGGGATACATCAGGGTTGCAGCGAAGAAAACCAGGCCGGTTATCAACATCAAGGGCAACGTCGCCCGGCAAGCGGCCCCACCCCACAGGTCGTATACCACCCCCACAACAAATAATGAAACTGCCAGGGCCAGCGACATGTTCAATGTCTGCCAGATGCGCCGGTGCCGGGTCGGTGATAAAACCAGGCCGTGCGCCGCAGCACCCAGGACAGCAGCCACTCCGATCAATCCGATGGCCGCCGACCAGATATTTATTTTCGAGCAATCGCCGGTGCCTGCCGCCGGGTCCCAGCGCAGATACAGAATGCCGCCCAAGGCGACGACGGCTAGAAGCAGATCGGTGGCGGCGGTGGTTTGCTCAGCGGGGTCTTTGGTGTATTCCATGTTTTCACTGATTTCCGAATGATTCCTTACACCTGAAGCCTGAAACCCCGAATCACCGTTTTTTCCCACCTTTGGTGTGGAGGCCTTTATCCGTGAGACAATAATTGGGTTCGCTGTCCGGTCCGCACAGAAACGAGCCGTCCATGCGATGCAGGTAGCCTTTGTCAACCAGTTCCGACAATTCGTCTCTTTTCCCCAGATGGTTGCCGGGATAATACACTCCTTTTTTCATCTTCTCCAATATTTTATACGTCATCTGTATCCCCTGTTTTGCAGCCGCTGCCGGGATCAAAGTTCTTGTCTTTTCCCCGTTGTCCCCCCGCCGGCGATAGCCCGCGTCATAATCAATTGGGTATGCGCCAATTGAACGGGTTGCCCGAGTCGATACGCCGTTGATACCCCTCATCGGGTCTTAGCGCCGGATGATACTTTTTCAATTTGCTTCACCATACAGACGGCGCTGGCAGGACAAAGATCCCGAAACTCGCTGGTTGTCTGAATTCCGGCCGGCGCAGAGTCGCGGGCGGTTCGACGATATCCCTGTTTGGCAAAAAAATCAGCAGCTGTCATGGTCAGCAAATACAGGGTATCCACATGCAATGACGTTGCGTGATCTTCTATTTGGTTAACGAGGCGGGTTGCAATTTTGCGGTTGCGGTAATCGGCATCGACCGCCAGCGAACGCAGCAGGGCGTCATGCCCCAGGATCTCCAGTCCGACGACACCGGCCAGCCGAGCGCTGTCCCATGCCAGCAGGAAATGCGCCAACTGATGGGGGCTCAGATCCTGGTGATGCAGACCACAGGATTCAAGCAGCCGTTTAATGGCGGCTTCGTCTTGAGCCGCGGCAAGTTTGAAATTCATTCTACTCCTTATTAATGCACCCCGCGGAGGAGGCATCGCTAACCTTATACACGTACAAGGGATCGTGGTGCAAAGCGCCTGCAGGGCGCAGCACGCGGATCGCATTAAACCCTGGCAGGGCAAAGTTGCACGATACAATGAAAGCGCCGGGTTTGAGCTCCGCTTTGAGCTTGGCTGACAATTTTTTGAGGACATCGGGATAAAGATAGAAAAACACCACATCGGCAGCCGACAGGTTCTGCGACCAGAAGTTTTGGCGCCTGACCTCAACGCCCTTCAAGCCGGCGCTGAGCACACGGGCTTTGAGGTAGGCCAGCAGATTCACCTCAAATCCGATGGCCCTGACCTTGCAATGTTTCCGGGCCTGCCTTAAAACCCGCCCGTCGCCGCATCCCAAATCCACCAGCAACTGGCCGGCTTTCATCGGCACGGCTTCGATGACGGCCGCAATCCGGGTCCTGGATGTCGAGACATAAAGGGCGCCCTGGGTAACCGGCAGCGCCAGGGCAGTGCACAAAACGTAAATCATTTTGAGAGCGAACAGCCCCCCCGCCAAAACCATAAATATCCAAATCCAGGTGGGCATCATCCATCAACCCTAAAACTGTCAGTGCCACTTCTCGCTGGTTTCCCGGACGATATCAAGCGGCTTTATCTTGATGGTTTCCGGAATCTCAGGTTCGATGTAAAAAACATATTCGTCGAATATCCCGCCCAGCAGGATGTCGATTTTGCGGGTGCGCTCGATGAAAATGCCGTTTTTGTCAAAAAAAATATCTCCCTGATCGTCTTTGACAATGGTCATTGCAAACAATTCCCTTTTGCCCTTGCGAACCGAGAACCTGTCGCCCACCTCAAAAGGGCTGTCCACCAGCTGATCTTTGTGGATAAACATGCCTTTTCTTTCCGGATCATAAAAGGCGATTTGTTTGGGGCTGATCTCCGGCTCCGGCATATGGGCCTCCGCAAGCACTCGTTGTCAGCATTTAAAATTGCCCCCCTTTAAGGGGCTCATCCAGCCGCCCCCATCAGGGGGGGTGGTAGGAGTGTCCGGATCAGGATTCGATTGATTTTCCAATCGAAAACGCTTTGCCGAGCCGGCTGCCGACGCCGTAATAGGCTTGCATTTCCGGCGCAAACAGGACGGGCTTAACCTTGGCAATGTCGGGAACGCCTTCATCATCCAGCAGCTCCTCGTCGGCCTTGATGTCAAGAACCTCTCCGATAAACTGAATATGTACTCCAATTTCAACCGTTTGCAGCAGGCTGCATTCCAATGCAAGCGGAAATTCTTTGATATAAGGGGCATCCACCAGGTCGCTTTTAACGGGTGTCAGCCCGGTGGCGGCAAATTTATCCTGGCTGCGGCCGGATGCCATACCGAAATAATCGGATTCCCGCACAAATTTTTCGGGCGTGATGTTCACGGTAAAGGCCTGCCGCTTTACAATGTTATTAAAGGAATATCTGGTCCGGCGCAAAGAAACCGCCACGCACGGCGGGTTTGAACAGCAGATTCCCCCCCAGGCGGCGGTCATTGCATTCGGTTTGCCGGCCTTGTCGTAAGTGCCGATCACAAAAACAGGGGTGGGGTAAACCAGGGTCCTGGGGCCGATCGATATTTTCATCACGTTCCTTTTATACCGTTTGACCAAGAAATTTGAAATCCTAAATCCGAAACAATATCCAAAAACTATCTTCTAATATCCGATGGCCTGCCCGTCCTTGCGATGGTCGGATGCTGCGCAGTAGCCGTTTTCCAGACAGTAGATCAGCTGCGCACCGCCGAAAATATGGTGCTGGGGATCCTTAATAATAATCTGGCCCCGATTTTCAAGTTCGTTGACGAGCGCAGGTGAAAATCCGGGCTCCAGCGCGAGGCGGAAATTTTCATCGACATTCCAACGGGGTGCATCCGAGGCGGTCTGGGGGTTTTGTTCATAGTCGAAGATGCGCACCATCATCTGGACGTGCCCCTGGGCCTGCATGCTGCCGCCCATGACTCCGAAACTCATCAGCGGCCGGCCGTCCATGGTGACGAATCCGGGGATGATGGTGTGAAAAGGACGTTTGCCGCCGGCCGCGCAGTTGGGATGCCCCGGCTCCAGAACGAATCCGTACCCGCGATTCTGCATACTGATGCCGGTATCCGGCACGACAATGCCGGATCCGAAGCCCAGGTAATTGGACTGGATAAAGGAGACCAGCATGCCGCCGTCATCGGCTGCCGTGAGATAAACGGTGCCCTGATCGGCCGCCATTTTCGATTCCGGCCGGGCGGCCTGATCCAGCTTGATTTCCCGGGACCTGGCGCTTAAAAACGCTTGGGTTAAAAATGCTTCAGGGCCGGCCGCCATGGCGCTCGGGTCGGCAATGTGCCGGTAGGCTTCGGCCAGGGCAATTTTCATGGCTTCTACCTGCAAATGGATGCTGTCGGCCGAATCCACCGGATATTGGCGCAGATCGAATTCGCGCAAAATGCCCAGGGCGATCAGGGCGGCCAAACCCTGTCCGTTGGGCGGGATTTCGTGCAGATTCACATTGCGATATTGGATTGAAATGGGCGGCACCCACTGGCCGTGGTGGTCGGCTAAGTCTTCGAATTCCATAACGCCGCCACCGGACCGGGCGCAATTAACGATTTTGTGGGCCAACTCCCCGCGATAGAAGGATTCGCCGCGGCTGTCCGCTATCGATTTCAGCGTGCGGGCCTGGTTCGGACAGCGGAACAACTCCCCGGCCCGGGGCGCCTTTCCGGCCGGCAAAAAGGTGCGGCCGAACTCCGGAAATGCGCGGTACAGCTCGGGCGCGACTGCCCAGCGGGCCGCCGTCAGCGGCGAAACAACGAAGCCTCTTTGCGCGTAGTCGATGGCGGGCGCAAACAGATCGGCAAAGGGCAGCCGCCCGAATTTTTCAGACAGCTGCACCCAGGCGTCCACTGCACCGGGAACGGTCACCGCATCCCAGCCCCACGCCGGCATTTGACTCAACCCCGCAAAACGCTCGGCTGTCCATGCCCGCGGCGACCGGCCTGAGCCGTTGAAGCCTTGCAGGCTTTGACCGTCCCAAACCAGGGCGAAGGCATCGCTGCCGATGCCGTTGCTGGTCGGTTCGACCACGGTGAGGGTGATGGCGGCGGCAAGGGCGGCGTCGGCGGCATTGCCGCCCTGAAGCAGCATCCGCAAGCCGGCTTGGGCCGCCAGCGGCTGGGAAGTTGCCACCACGTTGCGCGCCAGAACCGGCATCCTTTGGGAGGAGTAGGGAAATTGCCAGGACATTGTCATGAGGTTACCTCTCATTTCTTTAATAATATACGGTGCGGGTTCTGTGCCGCGGCACTGCCTTGTAGAACGGCTGTTGGCCTCGGTTCCAGAGAAAATTGTCCAGTTGGGGGGCGGTAATATATCGGCCCGCTTCGCAAATTGATTTTTTAATCAGTTCGACGGCATGGACCGCCGCGGCCCGAATCTCAACTTCCTCGGGCGAGCCTGCCGGTATCAATGTTTGACGGTTGATGCGATCCAGCAGGGATTCTTCATACCTCAAAATACCGTTCATGCGCAAGACATGCGGAACCAGATTATCGGCGAAGATGGTCATCTGGTCAAGATCATAGAACTGCCCCCAGCCCTGTCCCTGAAAAGCAAGCGACAAATCAGCCGCAATAATCTGGGCCCGCTTGAAAAAAGGTACCGCCATCTGATGGTAAACTTCGACGTCGTTGAAGTAAGGCCTGTTTCTGAGCAATTCCACCAGGCGCCCTGCGGAGGAAGCGGCGGACTCTACCAGGCCGGTAAAACTGCCGTTGAAATCCTCCAGCAAAAAACGGCCCAGATCATTCAAGGCGGCGCTGAAATGTTGCATCAGCTCGGCGATAATTTTATTTGCAGGGTCCTGACCGAATATCCGAGTGCAGCGGTCAATGGTGATTGCGGCCAGCTGTTCGGCCGCCAGCGGGCCGTTTTGCACGTAATAATCATGCAGCGACGATGCAATCGTAAAATAACCGGATTTGCCCGGGCGCTTGCGAAGATGGGAGAAATAGCCGGACCCGAAATTGATGGTGTCCAAAACCAGCAGGTAAGACAGGGTGCCTTTTTGCCGGCCGAGGTAGTGGCAAGCGGGGTCCAGCTGGGGATTGAGCGCTTTTTCCACCGGCAGTGAAGCTGCATATGCTGGGATTCGTTCGTAATCGATCCGCACCAGGGCTGCCCGGCCGGCAACCTGCGCACAGCTATTGCGGATGAGGTCAAAGATCGTTTCCGTCATGGTGCCTGCGATTTTAATTTTTTAACAGTTCAATATGCGCCTAAATACATAGTTTCATCAATACGCAACCATAATTATGAATAAGAGCACTTAGTCGCTGTTGAACGGAGTGGCTTCCCAGTCTGCGGGCCTCCAAGCTTGCTATCCGATGTACGCATCCGCTTCGATTTCCACCAGTATTTCGGGCGCGATCAACCGGCGGACTTCAACCATGCTGGTGGCCGGCCGGATGTCTCCAAAAAATTCGCCGTGGGCGCCGCCGATTTTTTCCCAGTCTTCAATGTTGACCACGAAAATTCGGGTGCGTACGACATCGGAAAGCGCGGCGCCCGCCCGGTGCAAGGCCGATTCAATGTTCTTTATGGCTTGAACCGTCTGCGCGTGCGGATCCCCGGCACCGACAATATTGCCGCTGCTGTCCGTTGCCGTTGTTCCGGAAACATGCACGTAGGCGCCGACTTTGACTGCCCTGGAATAACCCACCCGCTTTTCCCAGGGTCCCCCCGAAGAGATGTTTTCGCGTTTCAGCATGAATTTTTCCTCCTCAAGCATTGATTTAAGCACAATCCATAACACGTAATCCCTGGCTTGCCAAGAGTTCAGGCAAATCGTGTTTCGGCAGCCTCCGAACCTTCCCGGATTCCTTGTCCCGCTTTCCAATCTATTTCTCCTCTGATAAAAACGAAACGCCCAATTGAGGTTGAGCGTTTACCTCCAGTCGAAACACATCCGGCCGCGCGTAGTGTCCGTTGGTATCAATTGCCAGATGTCCTTCGGTCATGCGATTCGGTTCTATTTCAGCGACGATGATTTCGGAGCGATCGAATACAGGCCCCGCCAGATAGCCGCTGTCCGGGCCGATGACGGCGCTGCCGCCGGTTTGAACGAGCTTCCCCGGGTCTTGCTCAAAGACATCCAGGATCCGGAAGGCCTCTGGGGCGGGCGACTTTAACGTCCGATAGCCTTCAATGATATCCTTCCCGCTGAGAATACAACCCGCCGCCAGCACAAAGCACTGGCCTTCAAAGGCATAATGGCGACTGGCGAGCTGGTGGAGGTCTTTAACATCGGGCCACTGCGAGATGTGCAGGGTTTCGTGTCTGGCATGCATGGCGGCCCTGGCCAGCGGCATCCAGTGCTCCCAGCAAATCAAACCGCCGATGTTGCCGTTGTCGGTTTCAAGTACATTGAGCGTGCTGCCGTCTCCGCGTCCCCAGACCATGCGTTCGGTGTAAGTGGGCACCAGTTTGCGGTGCAATCGATATTCCCGTCCCCCGCGGCCGATATAAATCATGGTGTTGTAGAGTGTGCCGCCGGCCAGTTCGTGCGCCCCCATTACCAGGCAGGTGCCGGTTTTCCCGGCAATGTCCAGCAAGGCCGCAAAGCGGTCACCCGGAATGGCCAGGGAATTTTCTACCAGCAGCCGGTAAAGCGCCTTGGCCGGGGCATAGTCCCACAGCGCGGCATTGGGTGCGAAATCAAACCAGATCGGAAATCCGGGCAGCCAGGTTTCCGGGAAGGCGATTACGGCCGCACCCTGATTGGCGGCTTCTTCGACCAGTACAGCCGCCTTTTTCAGGCTTTCATCAATGTTTAAAAATACCGGGGCGTGCTGAATTATAGCGACTTTAAACGGGTCGTGCCGGTCGGATGACTTCATTTTGGGTCCTTTTCTGCTCTGAAGAGGCTATTTTTCAGGGCGGATTAATTAGCGCCGCCAGCAATTCCATGCAAACATTGCGGCTGTGCCCGTCTGCGTCCAGTGTTGGATTCCAGGTTGACATGGACACCGCTGCAAGGTTTCCCGCCTGGTTTAAGTGTTTCATGACTTGCCGCAATTCCCCCGAAGACGGACCGCCGGCAGCCGGGTAATTCATGGCCGGGGCTTCAGCCGGATCTAGAATATCCGTGTCAATATGAACGTATAAGGGGCCTTCCGGCAAAATTAAATCCAAAAGATCGCCGACATCCGATAAATGCCTTATGGCGGCTGCTTCAACCAGCAGCTTTTCACCCGGATCAAGATCCCGGGCATCTGTTAAAATCACGCGGTCTTCGGCCAGCGGTTTAAGTTCCAGAGCCTTAAGCATGGTTTGCTCTCCTCTGCCGACCAGCATGGCCAGCGGCATTCCTCCCAGAAAACCGCTGGGGGTGGTTTGCCAGGTGTTGAAGTCGCCATGGGCATCCAACCAGACAAGGGCCGGTTCAAGTCCCGCATGCTGCAAGCCGGCCAGCACCCCGAGGGCTGCACAGCAATCCCCGGCGATGCTGACCGGCCGCTTTCCATCTAGTACGGATTGCAGCGTATAATCGGCCAGGGGCCTGTGGAGGGCGGACAGGCGCAGCTGCTTTTCGCCCTCCGGCAAAAGCGGTTTGTTGAAGGTCCAGCCGGATGCCGCCAGAGATTCAAGCCCGGGCAGCGGTTCATCCAAGAAAAACGGCGTCAGCATCATACGGTTTTGCATGTTCCCATTCCTGGAATTGAAGTTTAATCAGATGGTTGGGTGCGACTTGATAATGGCCATTATTTTGTCTGCAATCGTTCGAGCGACTTTGTCGGTTTCAGACATGGTGGAAGCCGATGTCATAGCGTCCACTTCTGATGATTCCGGCTTCCAGGAATCCAGACGTCCGGTGGTCAGCACGATCACTTTGTTTGGATCCTGAACGGTGTCGATAAAACTTTCCACCCGCGGGTCGGGCCGGCCATACAGCGGTTCAGAATTACGATGACGCTGTATTGATCAATGGACTCATCGGGAAGCCGTTTTACATCCACCACCTTGATATAAAATGCTTTTCCACCCAGGGTATTTCTAATTTCAGAAACCACCGTGCGTTTGAACTCACTGTTTTGGGTTGCAACCAACACTCTGATTTCTACGGAGGTCTTATCCCCGTTTTCCATGGTATCAACCGTTTTCAAGGTGCATCCTAAAAATGCCAGACAGCATACAACTAAGATGCAGCACCGCAATGGCTGTACCATCATTTTACCTTCCATGCTCAGTCTTTTCGATCGCCTTAACCTTTTACGCGCAACCCGCACCTCGAAACCCGCAACCCGAACTCCCTAACCTTGCATGCGCCAATGCTTGTTCATCGGGCCCCCGGCGCCATGAACCGGATCCTTTTGCGGCATCGGAACCTTGACAATATTATGAGCCGTCTGAAGTCTTTCACCGGCATTGCCGTAACACAGATCCGGGCGCTGTCCCTGCGGGTAGGCTCCGACCACCCGAAAATCAGCGCTTGCCCCCAGGTTTTTGTGAGCCACACCGGCCGGGATGATGACGACATCAGCGCGACAAACCGTGAGCGTGACACCATTTTCGCCACCCATTTGAACTTTGGCGGAGCCGCTGTAAACCCCCAGAACTTCATGCGCCATGCTGTGGTAATGATGGTAGCTGTAAATTCCGTTGCGCCAGGAACCGCTCCAGCTGTTGGACTCAAACAGGTCCTCCACAATCGATGCCGAATTGTTCCGACCCAGTTCCATGGCACCTTGGTAAACCAGAAGCGGGAGCTTTGCATTATTTGGGAACATGCCGTCATCTCTTAAAATGTAATCCAGTACCTTTCCGGGATATACAATACCCGGCGTCCGATCATGCGGATTGGTCAATGAGTTGTTTTGATTCATGTGATTCCTCTTTTACGATATAGCGGCCAAAGACTTGTCAGACCCAATAGGGCGCCGGGGATCAAAAAAAGAAAAATATATTGGGGAGTTATAAATTTAGTCAAAAAAATGGTGAACTGGATGCTGATGATCGTGATGAAAAATCCGATACTGGTAACGATGGTAAGGGCGGATCCGACAAGTTCCCGGGGGGCGGTCCGGGCCGTCAGGGCTGAAAACTGCGGTGAGTCGCCGACCACTACAACGCCCCAGACAAGCAGGAATCCCAAAAAAATCGCCGGCGGCGCCTGAAACAAAATCGGCGACAACAGGCAGCAAAGCCCGGACAGCAGCAGTTGAAAAAAGGCGACCGCGGAGCTGCCCAATTTCAGCGACAAAATCCCGCCGCCGATGCAGCCCAGACTCCCCACGGCAATCACGCAAAAAGACCAGAATGGGACGTTCAGCGGCTGTCGAGCTGCGGCGGCATAGGCACTGATGAGCACGGGGAAGAAGGCCCAGAGAGTATACAACTCCCACATATGGCCGAAATATCCGAAAGATGCGGAACGCAGGTCCTTTGATCGAAAAATGGTCGTCAACGCCCGGCTGTTAAACCCGGTGCTGACGACGGCATAGGGACCGTCCGGGACCAGCAAAATCATCAGAACGCCGCCGATCAGAGAAATACCCGATATCCAAAGGATGACGTGCTCCCACGGCAATGAATGTCCCGCGCTTTTGAGAAGATGCGGGAATGCAGTTCCCACCACCAGTGCGCCGACCAGATATCCCAGAGCCCGTCCCAGCCCTTGGCGAAACCATCCGGCCGCGATCTTCATGCCGACCGGATAGATGCCGGCTAAAAAAAATCCGGTGATAAAACGAAACATCAGCAGCGAGACCAGGCCGTTTGCGGCCAGGTAGATGCACAGGTTGGACAAAGCCCCCAGCAGTGAACAGGCAAAAAATACAATCCGGGGTGAAAATCGATCCGAAATGGTAAAGAAGGCAAAAATGAGGGTGCCGGCAATGAACCCCAGCTGCACGGAAGAGGTCATATAGCCCAGGGCGGCCCGGCCGAGTCCCCATTGCAGTTGCAGGTCGCCCAAAATAGCATTGCCGGCAAACCAGAGGGAGGTGCCTGTAAACTGGGAGAAGATAATAACCGGCAAAATCCACGAAGATCTATTTTCCACGGTCCAACCCTACCGGTCAACCGGTCCGAGCAGGCACTCGACGTGCTGCTGCCGGGTGTCCTTGTCGCCGAAAATCGGGTGCAGGCTCATATCCGGCGAGTATTTGCCGGCCGGGGGGTTGCGGCCCAAAGCTTCCGCCATGGCCCGCACGTGATGCGGACCGGCGCCGCAGCATATGCCGATGTAATTGATTCCCATATCGCGGGCCTT
>CAYTBC010000134.1:0-12238 GCA_964435765.1 uncultured Desulfosarcina sp. | reverse complement strand
GCATCCTCAAGCAGCCCCTGCCCGATGGACCGGCCGGCGGCATGGTCTGTCATCTCGACGAGATGCTGGGGGACTATTACCGGTTGCGGGGATGGGATGTCGCGGGCCATCCGACCCGCGACATATTGAACCAGCTAGAGCTGACGCCGGCCGGCTAAAACAGCTTTAGGTACGCTTCGTAGTTGTCCTTGGCTAAATCTTCCTTCGGAATAAATTTGAGAGCCGCCGAATTGAGGCAATAGCGCAATCCGGTTGGGGGCGGTCCATCTGCAAATACATGACCGAGATGCGAATCACCGTGCTTGCTTCTGACTTCGGTGCGCACCATAAACAGACTGCGGTCTTTGAGTTCAACGATGTTGCCGGGTTCCAGCGGCTTGGTGAAACTCGGCCAGCCGGTGCCGGAGTCAAATTTGTCGGTAGAGCTGAACAGCGGTTCGCCGGAGACAATATCGACATAAATGCCTTCTTTCTTATTGTTCCAGTATTCATTTTGAAACGGCGGCTCGGTTCCCTCGCGCTGGGTAACTTTGTATTGCATAGCGGTTAAGGTTTTTTTCAACACCTCATCGGCTGGTTTGGTGTATTGCGGCCGGGTTTTCGCAGTGGCCTTCGTTGCAGGCATTTTGCCCCAGATGCTCTCGATAAACTGATCGCGACCCGAACCGGAACGGTACATCATGTACCGCATCGGATTCGTTTTGTAGTAATCCTGGTGATAGGCTTCGGCCGGATAAAATTTTCGCAGCGGAAGAATTTCGGTCACAATCGGTCGCTTGAACACGCCGGACTTGTCCATGTCCGCCTTCGACTTTTCAGCCAACGTTTTTTGTTCCTCGTCCTGATAGAAAATGGCCGAGCGATACTGGCTGCCGCGGTCAACGAACTGGCCGCCGGCATCGGTTGGATCCACATGACGCCAGAAAACCTCCAGCAGTTCAGCGTAAGTTATCTTTTGCGGGTCATACAAGACCTGCACCGATTCGTAATGCCCCGTCCGGCCGGAGGAGACCTGTTCATAGGTCGGGTTTTCCTCAGTGCCGCCCGTGTAGCCGGAGATGACTTCGACCACGCCGTCGTTTTTCTCAAAATCCGACTCCGTGCACCAGAAACAACCGCCGGCGAAGGTGGCCTTGCTCAATTGGCTTTCGTCGTATGTTTTCTGCATGTTGTTCATTCCAGCCTGGGTTTGATTCTTTGAGTTTTGAAATCCGAATAGGACCAGTCCTATAACGATTATAATTCCAATGATAGTTATTGTTTTCATCATTGCACTCCCTTTCAGCTTCACTTCCCGGTGGTACTTTATAAATTTAAACACCAATTGCAATCTGTCGAGCATGGCCTGGTTCAATGCCCGCAATTGGCGAGCCGGGATTCGACCGACAAGTGGCCGCCCGATTCCAGCTTAATAATAAACTTAATCAACAAATTTCACTGAATCATCACGCAAATATAATTTTTTTGTAACAGCGTGCGAACACTCGAATTGAATTCGGTTGAGTTTTGAGCGAAAAAACAATCAGGCCTGTGCGCATACACCGTGGATTGTAATTGACATCCCGAGACCATTTGGATATGGCCTGATTACGCCCTTGTCTTGTGAGGGAATTCTCAGTCCGGTCCGCGCTGAGATCTATTGACTGGAAATAGCGGATGCAATTTTGCAAGCAAATGAAGGGAGGTATTATTATGGCAAAAGTTTCCAAAGAGATCCGGAGGAAAAAAGTTATCGACGTATTAAACCAGGCACGCGCCATGGAGCTGCAGGCTATCTACCAGTACATGAACCAGCATTACAATCTGGACGACCTGGATTATGGCGAGTTAGCCGCCAAGCTCAAACTGATCGCCATCGATGAAATGCGGCATGCAGAGATGTTTGCTGAACGCATCAAAGAGCTGGAGGGCGAGCCGGTTGCCGGACACGAGGGCAAGATCGCCAAAGGCCAGAAGGTTGAAGCCATCTTTCCGTTCGACTCCGCGCTCGAGGATGACACCATCGACACCTATAACCAATTTCTGCTGGTATGCCGGGAAAACGGCGACAGTATCAGCATGAAAATGTTCGAAAATATTATCGACGAGGAGCAAATTCACTACAACTACTTCGACAACGTCAACAGCCATATCGAAAAACTCGGTGACACGTATCTTGCCAAAATTGCCGGCACACCGTCAGCCACCGGATTGGGTCCCAGTGGTTTTGTCGTCAGCGGCCAGGGCGCCTGAAATCCATTTGCCGCCAACAGCTTTACAGGGCGGGTCTGACAGCCCGCCCGTTAATCCGTATTTTTCTTATACCCAAACCGCCGCGCTTGTGCTATAGAGTTGCGGCAATCTCAGATGACGCGGTATCATTCCCCCGGCACAGACATCAAGTTTGGTCTAACCATTCAAAAATAAACTTCTTTTTTATCCATTCAAAGGAAATGTAAATGTATTCAGTAATGATTCGTATTGGCAATGCCCGCAAAATTAAGCGGGAAAAATTTGACAACCCCGCCGACGCAGAGGCATATTTCAATAAACTTTGTGAGCGCAGGACCGATTACCCGGCGACCGTGGTGCTCACGGAGCGAATTCTGGTGAGAAAAAAGTTCAGGATTGATAAAAAACACACCGGCGATCGCTTTATCATAAACGAGGATTTGGAATAGCTGCAGGAAATCAAGGGCGGCAAATCGCTGGAAAGCTGCCGGCCGCCTTCGTTTATAGGTCGATGGTAACTTTCCCATTTTAAGTCCACAAAAATATACACCGGCTGTATCTATAAATATACCTTTGGTTTCATTCAGTCTTATTGCATACTTCCATCTGTTTTTTATCCGATTGATAATATTCATGATATCAATAATTCAGCTTTTATGGCGCATATTTTGCACTATTTCCACTGATAACTTGAGGAGCCGGATTTCCCACCTTCTTGCGTGCGGCTCGATTTCAGGTCATGCCGGATTCAGGTGCGACAATCTTTCAAGAAAATTCTGTTTCGTTTTACAACTCTGGTTAAAATCATTTTACTCTGAATCAGCTGCCAGATTGGTGCAGGAGGACTGAGGGGAGTCATAACCGAGCCCCCGTTCCTCTTTTTTTCATAGCAGGAAAACCCGGTTCTTGGGGCCGGACTTTTTAACTGAAATCTTTTATGAGAGAGGAGAAATCGATGAAACGGAAACAAGGTATCATGCATTTATTCGTCGTTGGCCTGGGATTTCTGCTGCTATTAAGTACGGCTGCCGCTGCGGCGCCGACGGCCAAAATGATTACCGAGGTGGTTGATTATTACTACAATGGTCAAAAAGAAGGGCCGATTTTGACCGAGGCCAAGCTGTGTAAAGACGTAAAAAATTTTGAGTGCACGGAAACCTTAAATCCCGACAGCTTATCCAAGGGGCAAACCGTAAATGTATGGATGCAATTTTTTGTACCCAAAGGGGCCAGCTATGACGATATCGTGGTCGAATACAAACACGAAGGTGTGCCTCTACGGATGACGCCCCATAAGATTGAGGGCTCGATTCGATATCGCCTGGTGGACAAAAGTATCCTAAATAGACCGGGCAACTGGACGATCACCATTAAAAAAGGGGTGGCCGATTTAAAGGAAATCAAAGCCAAGGTGGCTAAGTGATTACTCGCAGGCAGATTAATTGCACAGGGCACCTAATGAATTGTTCCTGCGTAAATTTTTTGCCTGCTCTGCGTCGATCCGGGATCGGGGTGCAAATTTAGATCGAGGCCCCTCCCAGTTTAGCTTCCAGTTATTCACCGATGCCTTCACGACCGCCTACCTGTCCAATACAGCCAGGTTGAGCGATGGTAGGCGGTCAGGGTCAAACAGGTTTTAGAAGTCTTGCCGGCCGCATCGATAGTCCGGACCGCAACATTATCATCACCGTCGGCTACTGTGCCGGTCCGTTCGTTGGCGGCCGGCCTAAATACGCCACCGCATTTTTTTGCTGGAGTCCCTTGCCTGTTAATATACATTTCAGCTTCTCCTCTTTGAAACCACAGATCTTGTATGCCGCCCCCATCATGGCAGCCTGAAGGCAATTTGATTGAATAATATTAACCCATAGAAAGTGCCGACAATGCCGGATCCACCCGGCACCGGTTGCCCAACGAAGATTTCCGCTTTTTCCACAAAGAATTGGAATTGACAAACTGGAGGCGCTCCTCTATGGTAATTCACCAAACTGTCAATCCCCAGATCGTATATTTCGGCACGCATTCCCGAATAAAAATTGAGTAGTCACAATTTTTGGCTCAAAAAATTAAATCAACTTCGAGGAGTTGGTTTGTTCTATGTGGATCGGTTGTGGAATCCAACCCGATCTTTGGAAAATATCAACCAGCCATGTCAGTTAATGAAAGGGGGTCCGATCATGAAAAAATTTTTACTGGCGGTCATGCTTGTTCTTTTGGCGGTATCAGTCGCCGCTGCCGCAGGCGCGGAAAAACCATTTAAAATCGCCGCCATTTTCCAAACGGCCATCGAGGAGCCGTGGGACGGCGTGATTCATCAGGCCTGTCTCAAGGCCCAAAAAGAGTTGGGCAATATTGAATATGAATTCACTGAAAAAATCGCCGCAGCTGATTTTGAAAAAGTTCTGCGGGAGTATGCCGAAAGAGGATTTGATCTGATCGTGGGCGACGCCTTTCTGGCCGGGGAAGAACCGGTCCGCAGGGTTGCCAAGGATTATCCCGAGACCGCCTTTGCCTTTGGCTCCGAGTTTGGTCCGGTTTCTCCCAATTTTTCCGTATTTGACAACTGGATCCACGAACCCGCTTACCTGTGCGGCGTGATTGCCGGCCGTCTCACCAAAAGCAATGTTCTGGGTGTGGTTGCGGCCATCCCTATCGGGGAGGTCAATCGTCTGGTGAATGCTTACAAGGCCGGCGCCCTCATGGTCAACCCCAAGGTAAAAGTCAAAATCTCCTACATCGGCGGCTGGTTTGATCCGCCCAAAGCCAAAGAAGCGGCCATCGCTCAGATCGAGTCCGGTGCGGACCTGATCTTTGCCGAACGCTTCGGGGTCTTTGAGGCCGCCAAAGAAAAGGGCGTGCTGGCCTTCGGCAACATGTCGGACCAGAATGCGCTGGCGCCCGATGTCGTCGTCACCGGGCCGGTCTGGGATATGTATCCCACCCTCAAATTCGCCATTGAAATGGTCAAGAAAAAAGCCTGGGTGTCCATGGATCTCGGCGAATGGTCCATGATGGCCAAAGGGGGGGCGAAATTGGCGCCGTACCATTCCTTTGAAAAGACGCTGCCGGCCGACGTTCTCAAAGAAGTGCAGGATCTTCAGACAAAGATTATAAACGGAACCTACCGGGTGCCGGTTGACGAGCAGCCGCCGGTGGCGGATTGAAAGTGTCTTGTCGGCAGCTTCTGATTTGTTGTCTGAAGATCAGGGCCGAAGCATAATCGCGTACCTGAATTTTTGTCTTAGACACTTTTAAGTATATTTTTCATCAGGGCCGGTGCGGGTATTCTCTCCATCGAAAAGAAAATTGCGCCGGCCCATCTTTAGGCCTCTTGGATTTAACTGCGTAACGCCTCACCATTTTTGCGCTTTTATTTTTGCGCTAAACCAGCAGCGGCGTTCGTGCCTACCCCTTAATTGATAAAAGCGAACAAATTTCAGGCTTTTCGGAGATGGCAGACAATCTACAGCCCGTGGTGACAATGTCCGGGATCAGCAAACGCTTTTTGGACGTTACGGCCAGCAATGATGTTCATTTCAGCCTCTATCCCGGAGAGATTTGCGCCCTGCTGGGTGAAAATGGGGCGGGCAAGACAACCCTGATGAATATCCTCTTCGGCTACTATGCCTGCGATGCGGGAGAGATTTTTATCAAAGGAGAAAAAGTCGACCTGGCCGCCCCCCGGGATGCGATTTCACGGGGTGTGGGCATGATTCATCAACACTTTGCCTTGGTCCCCTCTCAAACCGTGCTTGAAAACATCATCATCGGCACGGGCGCCGGGAAAGGCATATTTCTGAATCTCAAAGCCGCCCGCTGCGAACTTCGCGCGCTGCAAGAACGCTTCGGCCTGAGAATTGATCCGGATGCCCGGGTGTGGACTCTGTCGGTCGGCGAACAGCAAAAAGTTGAAATTCTCAAAGCCCTGTACCGTGACGTCGATATTCTGATCATGGATGAGCCGACTGCCGTGCTGGCCCCGGCTGAAACCGATGACCTGTTCAAAACCTTGAGATCCCTGGTTCAAGAAGGGCGGTCGGTCGTTTTCATATCCCACAAACTCAATGAAGTGATGGACATATCCGACCGCATCGTGGTTCTGAGGGCCGGACAGGTCGTGGCCCAGAGAAAAACCGCCGAGACCAATCCCAGGGAACTGGCCAATCTCATGGTGGGCCGGGAGCTTCTGGAGAGTGTCGCGAAAAAGAAGATCGAACCCGGCCGGCCCGTGCTGGAAATTGAGCATCTCAGCGCGCTGAATGACAAGAAAGTCCAGGCCTTGAAGGACCTGAGGCTGGCCGTGCACGAATATGAGATTCTGGGGATGGCCGGGATATCCGGCAACGGCCAGCGTGAACTCGCCGAAATTCTTTTCGGGATGCGGGATCCGCTCAGCGGTGTGGTCAAAATAGGCGGCACCCTCCTGAAATACGGCAGCCCGTCCGCAGCCATCCGCCTAAAAATGGGCCGCATCCCGGAGGATCGCATCGATACCGGCTTGATGATGGATCTGTCGGTCGAGGAGAACCTGATTTTGGAAAATCACGCTTCCTCGGAGTTTCATCGTTGCGGGCTGATGAAATCGGCCCGGATCCGCCGCTTCAGCGATGACTTGATTGCGGCCTACGGCATCAAGACAGCCGGTCGGGAGGCGGTGGTCAAAAGTCTTTCCGGCGGTAACCTGCAAAAAGTGATGCTGGCCAGGGAACTGGCCGGGCAGCCGGTGGTGGTCGTGGCCGCGCAGCCGACCCGCGGCCTCGATGTGGGAGCCATGCAGTACATTCACCAGAGGATCCTGCAGGAGCGTGAAAGAGGGGCGGGCATTCTTCTGATTTCAGAAGATCTGGACGAAATTTTTAACTTAAGTGACCGCATTGTCGTCCTCTACGAGGGGCAAATCATGGGAGATACCCTGTGTGAGCATGCATCCCGCGAGCAGATCGGACTGTGGATGAGCGGAGTCCCAAAGTGATCGGATTCAGGCTCGAAAAACGCAAACCCTTGCCGGCCTGGGCCAAAATTGTGATCCCGATTGCCGCCATCGTAGTGACGCTGATCCTGTCCGCCATTCCCATCCTGATTGCCGGCGGACATCTTTGGAAATCTTATTTTTACCTGTTTTACGGTGCCTTGGGAACGCGCTTTAATCTATTGGAGACCTTTGTCAAGGCCAGCCCGCTGTTAATGACGGGATTGGCGGTGGCATTTGCGTTCAGGGCCAAGTTCTGGAATATCGGGGCCGAGGGCCAACTGCTGGCCGGAGCCCTGACGGCTACCGTGCTGGGGGTTTCGCTGGGCGGCATTCCCACCCCCCTGGTGTTGCCCATTGTTATCGCCGGGGGGTTTATTGCGGGGGGCATCTGGGCCGCGATTCCGGCGCTTCTCAAAACAAAGCTCAAAGTGGATGACGTAGTGTCCACTTTGCTTATGAACTATGTCATGATCAACATCATGGGGGCGCTGCTGTTCGGTCCCTTGCAGCAGCCCGGCTCGAGCTGGCCCCGGTCGGCAGGCATTATCGAGGCTGCCTGTTATCCCATCCTGCTGGCGCGATCCCGCTTCCACATGGGCATCCCGCTGGGCTTTCTGGCCGTTCTGATTATCTGGTTTATCAACCGGAAGACCACCTTCGGCTACCAGTCCAGGGCCGTCGGGGTGAATGCCAGGGCCGCCGATTTCGGCGGGATCAACACCACCAAGGTGATTTTGTGGACGGCCCTGATATCCGGCGGGTTGGCCGGGCTGGCCGGGGTGGGCGAGCTGTGCGCAATTCAGCGCCGTTTGATTATGGACATCTCACCCGGCTACGGCTACTCCGGGATCGTGATCGCCATGCTGGGGAATCTGCATCCGGTCGGCGTGCTTTTTTCTTCTCTTTTTTTCAGCGTGATTATTGTCGGCGCTCAGACCATGAGCCGCATGACCGGCGTTCCCACCTATATCGCTGAGGTGATCCAGGGAATGGCCTTGATGGTGATGCTCATCTTTCTGCTCTTTACGGAATACAAATTAAGACGGGTGCGCAAGAAATGAGCGAACTGCTTGATATCGCATTTATTTCAGGTCTTATCGGGGCGACGATGAGAATGGCCACCCCGATCATATTCGCGACGCTGGGCGAGATTCTGACCGAACGATCCGGGGTCTTGAATTTAGGCATCGAAGGCATCATGCTGATGGGGGCCATGACTGGTTTTTTGGTCACCTTCAACTCGGGTTCCGTCTGGGCCGGTGTGCTGGCCGCCGCCATGGTGGGCATGCTGCTGGGCCTCCTGATGGCGGTTCTGGCCGTCAACCTCGGACTGAGCCAGCATGTTTCGGGACTGGGCATTACGCTGTTTGCCACCGGGCTGGCCATGTTTATCTACCGGCTGCATTTCGGCTCACCCACCGTACCGCCCACCATCCAGCCGTTCAAGCAGATCGCCCTGCCGGTTCTTTCAAAAATTCCGCTGGTCGGTCCGGGACTATTTACTCAATATTCCCTGACGTATTTCGCCTGGCTCCTGATACCGACCCTGTCGATTCTGCTGTACAAAACCAAACTGGGGTTGAAGATCCGGACGGTGGGTGAAAATCCGGTGGTGGCCGACACCGTCGGGGTCAATGTCACCCTGACCCGGACCCTTTGCCTGGTTTTCGGCGGCGCCTTGATGGGTATCGGAGGAGCCTTTCTGACTCTGGCCCATCAGAACATGTTTTTGATTGATGTAATCGGCGGCCGCGGATGGGTGGCGATTGCCATGGTCATTTTCGGCAACTGGGATCCCCTCAAGGGGGCAGTCGGCGCTCTGATGTTCGGCTTTTTGGACGGTCTGCAGTTAAGGCTGCAAGGCCTGGGAATCGACATTTCCTTTCATCTGTTTCTGATGATACCCTATCTGCTGACGATTTTGGCCTTGATCAGCGTTTCCCGGCGCGCTGCAGTCCCGGCCGGGCTGCTGAAGCCTTACCGCAGGGAAGAAAAGGGGGGGTAGGCTGGAAATAATATTGAAGATTGAATATTTGAAGTATCGTATAATAAATTCGAAATACGAAGCACGGAATTCGAAACAAATGCCAATGACAAAAAACATCAATTACCAAAACTAAAAAATAAAGTTTTGATATATTTGTTTTGAATTTGGAGAATTTGAATTTTGATATTGTTTCGGATTTCTGATTTCGGATTTCTGATTTTTGAGCCTAAATAAAGGTAACAACATAAAACCGTATTCACGATAACTACCTTAGAGGAAATATGTTGGATTTAATCATTCGCAACGCCAATCTGCCGGACGGCCGCACGGGGATTGACATCGGCATTGCAGACGGCCTGATCGCAGAGGTTGCACCCGCTCTGGATGCCAGGGCGCAGCGCGAAATCGATGCCTCCGGCCGGCTGGCCACCCCGCCGTTTGTAGACAGCCACTTTCACCTGGACTCGACCCTGACCTACGGCCGGCCCCGCGTGAATGCGAGCGGTACCCTGCTGGAGGGCATCGAATTGTGGGGCGAACTGAAACCCGGCCTGACGGCTGAAAACATCAAAGCCCGCGCCCTTAAGCTGTGTCAGTGGGCCATTGCGCGCGGAACCCTAGCCATCCGCAGCCACGTGGACGTCAGCGATGAGCGGCTGCCGGCCGTACAGGCGCTGCTGGAGGTGCGAGCAGAAATCAAACCTTATATCGATCTGCAGCTGGTGGCCTTTCCCCAGGACGGCTATTTACGCAGCCCCGGCAGTGCGGCGAACCTGGAACGGGCCCTGGACATGGGAGTGGATGTGGTCGGCGGAATTCCCCATTTTGAACGAACCATGGCGGACGGGGCCGCTTCGGTGAAAGCCCTGTGTAAGCTGGCGGCCGAACGTGGACTGCGGGTGGACATGCACTGCGACGAAAGCGACGATCCGCACTCGCGCCACATCGAAATGTTGACCGATCAAACCCAGCGGCTGGGTCTGCAGGGCCGGGTCACCGGCTCGCATCTGACTTCCATGCATTCCATGGATAATTATTACGTCAGCAAGCTGATACCCTTGATGGCTGAAGCCCGAATGCATGTGGTGGCCAACCCCCTGATCAACATTACGCTCCAGGGACGCCATGACACCTATCCCAAACGGCGCGGCATGACCCGGGTCAAAGAGCTGATGGAAGCCGGCATCAATGTGGCTTTCGGCCAGGACGCGCTGCTGGATCCCTGGTACAGCTTCGGCTCCCACGACATGCTGGAAGTCGCCCACATGGGCCTGCATGTGGCTCAGATGACGGGTAGTGACCAAATGCGGCGGATTTTTGAGACCGTCACAACCAACGGGGCGCGGGCAATGGGTCTGGAAGGCTACGGGCTGACGCCGGGGTGCCGGGCCGATGTCGTCATCCTCCAGGCGGCCGACATCCATGAAGCCCTGCGGCTGAAGCCGGCCCGGTTGTTTGTCATCCGCCGCGGCAATATCATCGCTCAAACCCCGCCGGTGGTCAGCCGGCTGGAGCTGGCAGACAAAACCATCGAGGTGGATTTTAATTTTTCCGTCCGGAAAAATTAAGGCCAGGA
The DNA here is from genome assembly GCA_964435765.1 of uncultured Desulfosarcina sp. GTDB lineage: Bacteria > Desulfobacterota > Desulfobacteria > Desulfobacterales > JAFDCJ01 > JAFDCJ01. The sequence goes on along the minus strand of CAYTBC010000134.1, from coordinate 1,492 downwards.
AGCTATGAGGCTGGGAGGCTATAAGGCCAGGAAGCTTGGAAGCCGGAAAGCTATAGAGCTTGAATGCTGGAAAGCCAAAAAGATTGAAAGCCGGAATGCTAGAAAACGAGAATTCTTTTAATTCATGAAGCTTGAAAGTTGGAAGGCTTGGATGCTCGAAGGCTCGGCAGATTTACCAAATAGAGAATCATTAAGCTTTATAGCTTTCCAGCTTTCAAGCTTCCCGGCTTCCCAGCCTAAGCTCTCAAATATCCCGCCACCTGCCTGAAAATATCCGGGTGTACGGTCTCGAAGCGTTTGAGAAAATGTTCTGATCGCATGATTGGGCTCCAGAGCGAGAAGTCCTCCCGATCCAAGTCCATTCCCACTGCCAGCATGTCGCTGAAGGTTTCGATCAGATGATCTTCGGGCTTGTAGATGGAATCGCCGATATCGCCCACCCAGCAAAGCGGGGTCGCCTGGTAGCGGTCCTGCAGGTCCTGATAAAAATGGTGGGTGACGATGGTGCGGGGCTGAAGACCCAGGTCGGTGAAGGGCATCGTTACACCTTCCTCGGCCACCTGAACCAGCGCCCCGTTGAAAACGGGAACCAGTTCGACGCCGCTATCCATGCACAGCCGGCAGATACCCTCTAAGCCCTCCAGGCTGGCGCACACCGGAAAAAGAAATATTTTCTTAGGGCGGTGGTGAACCAGGGCCTCTTGGACGAAATAGGTCAGGGTTGACCCCGAGGCGATGCATTCTTCCATGATGATCCAGGTTTCGTCCTGCCACCATTCGCCCACAAATGAGCTCTCGACGATATTCCACCCGCGAAAATGCGCATCGTCTTCCACCCGCGTCAGCTTTATGTAAGTGGTGTCGAGCAGTTCGGGCCGGTGGAGCGGGGGATTGGCGTCCAGCAAATCCAGCGGCCGCCCACCCCACAGGATGACATATTGAGCCAGACGGCCGATGAACATACGCTCGAACAGGCGAATCATGTCATGACCGATTTCTTTGATCATTAAAAATTTTTCCGGACCGCAGGCTTGACGGCTGAGCAAAAATTCCTCGCCGGCACCCCGGCCGGGAAAATCAACCACATATATTCTTTCGGGCAGGCAGCGTCCTTTGAAATCTTCGTGCCGGGTTATCCCCTTCACCAACCATATATCTTTGCCGCCCCGCGACATCACAATCTCGCCGATGTCTTCCAGGTAGATGCGGTTCATATCCGTTTTCATATCTAAGCTCCTTTAACTGGTAGCGATGAACATCCAAATAACGGAGACAACGATGATTGTCAACGTTGATTTAATTTGGTCCCGGTCGACCTTTTAGCTGAAGGAAATTTTGGCTTTAGCTCAGATTTTTTTCACTTGATCTTTTTATATAGGTATATAGATTTGTAGGAATTAAAAATCAGATCCAAAGAGCTACATTTCAAAATCCACAGGCGTTACAAGGAGGGGGCGAGGGTCGGGCCGAATGCCGTTAACTTAAGAAAAAT
>CAYTBC010000133.1:9338-12362 GCA_964435765.1 uncultured Desulfosarcina sp. | reverse complement strand
TCCTGAAAACACATGAACCATGGTCGGTGTACCGGTCCCGTCTTCGTCATCCGTGATGATGAAATCGTCATCTGCTGCAAGGCTCTGATCTCCGCTGGATGTCTGCACGATCACCGTATCACCTCCGGAACCCAGATAGGTTCGGATATAGATTCTCACGGCCATATCATTGCTGCCGGTGTTTTCCATGATTTCCATGTACCGGGCAAAGGCATCATCGGCGGGTACAAAAATTTTCCGTTTCACTTCAAGATCACGACCTGAAAATACATGCGGTCCTATCGTGAGTTCGCGGCCCTCGTCTTCTGCAATGGCGGTTGAATAGGCATTGAAGTCATCGTAGTAGTCATCAGGCAGCGTGATGCGGTAGAGATCCAGTCCGCCATAGGAAGAATAATAATAGGCATTGTCCGTCCCGTACCGGATCCTGCCGTCGGTCTGGACATCCCAGCGGAACCCGTTGCCATCAAAGAGATCGTGGGGAAGGCCGACAGAGTAAGGCAGCGTAATATCGGCTGAAAAAGTTGTGCCCTCAGCGATGCTCACCGACGCTATGGTGGGGGCATCGGTGGTCGGGTCGTAGGCCGTCAGGACATAATCCCCCACGGGCAATTCCCCGAACAAGTATTGTCCGGTTGCATCCGTGTAGGTGGTCCGGTCAAATGACGTCCCTGTTTCTCGGATGGTGATGCGGGCGTTTTCCACCGCCAGGCCTTCAACGGTGACCAGGGTGCCCGAAACGCCGCCCAGCGGCGGCAGATCCACCGTAAGGCTGGTTGTGTCTCCGGCGACCACCGTCTGAGCGGGCGCGTCCACGCGCAGCGAATCACCCTCGTTTCCGGCGGGCGGCGGGATGTAGGCCGAAACCGCATAGCTCCCCGGCAGCAGGAACGGCACCAGGAACTGGCCGTCACCGCCGGCAGCGACGCTGAAATAAGGCCCGCCGTCATAACTGAATCGGACCGTCGCACCGGCGACCGGTTCACCGGTGGATTGCCGAACCGTTCCAAGCAATTCACCGGTGTTGGTGAAAAGCACATCCCGGGTTGCCGATGTGCTTGCCGGCGCAAAACCACCCTCAACAACCGGCGAATCGAGCGTGGTGTAGCCGTAACCGCTGGCGGGTGCCGTATAGCCGGCCCACAGGGCAAAGTCCTCCAGCGGGATGCGCACGGCCGAACCGGCGCTGGTGCCCGCGTTGGAGACAAATGCGAAGCGGCCGTCTGCATCCGGATAGCCCGAACGGTAGGTCCTGCTGAAATAAATGTTGCTGCTCTTCAGGTACACGAATGCACTGTAGTAAGGCGTCGGCGGGGTCAGGCCGTCGCTTGCCAAAACCCGGCCGGTAATCTCGACGCCTTCGGTCAGCGGCGGCAGCGAAGCCAGAGAACTGCTGCCGTCGGCAGGAATGGAAAAATTCTTCACCATGGCGATTTCAGACAGGCTCAGACCTGAAAGGGCTTCAGGCGGAATCTGCACCAGCCTCTCCGCACACGCCCGGGCCGCTTCCCGACTGGCATGCGGCACAACGAAATGCATAAAGGCCACGCTTTGTCCGGCCGGGACAGTGACACTGCCCCACTGGACGGCAAGATTTGCAGGGGCGGAAGCTCCGGCATCATAAGGTGAAAGAACCGCAGTAACCGGGTATGTCTCAGCATCCGGCCCGGCCCAGATAAAGGCCGACGGGGGAATGTTGTTGGTGGTGTCCACAAACGGGTCTCCGGGCTTGTTGTCATCCACCGTGACCCACCAATCCGGTGACTCGACGCCCACCTGAAGCTGGTCATCCCCACTTGAAGTGGTAACGATACTAGCGGTTTCGTGCGGATAGTAAGACGAGATGGAATAATCATAAAAATCCGAGGTGATCCGCAGATCTACGCTAACGCCAGTTGCAGAGGTGTTGGACAAAATCTCCAGATAGCGGGCAAAATAGGCATCTTCGGGGACAAATATCTTGCGGGTCACATTAATGCCGCCAAGATTGGTTCCTTTCACCACGATTTCACGGCCCGAGTTTTCCTGGGTGGCCACCCCGGTTTCCGGGAAGGTGTAGGTGCTGCCTTCGGAGATGATGTCCAGGCTGCACCCGCCCCTTGCATTGTAATTGAACAGGCTCTTACCATACCGAATTGTTCCGTCAGGCTGCAGGTCGTACCTGAATACGTTGCCGTCATAGAGGTCTTCGGGAAGGGTGATGGCATTGGGCAGAAGAATGATGTCGGCAGTTATTTCTTCCAGATGGGCGCTGATTGTCCCTGCAGCTTCACCCAGGAGCTGCAGATCCGGATTTCCGCTGCTGACGGTAAAGTCTCCCACCGGCACCCGTTCGATGGTGTATTCACCGAATGCATTGGTGGTGGTCGAGTAGGTCCTTCCGAACAGCGGGGTACGACTTTCGAGTGTCACCTGCATGCCGGATGCACTGGAACTGTCAGGCATGATGACCCTGCCTGTTACGGTCCCAATACCAATAAGTGTGAGATTCTGGGTTATGACCTGGCCGTTGGTTTCAAGCACAAGATCATCGACTCTGGCTCGCAGCTGGCCCCCATAGTAGTTTCCAACGGGGTCCAGCTCCCCACCTGCGTATGCCGCTAGACTGTAAATTATAGGACTATCATTCTGGCCGTTTAAGGGAATGCCTTCAAAAATAAATTTGCCGTCCTCATCTGCGATAACGTTTTGCGTTCTTACACCCCCGCGAAGTGTGACTTCAACGATCTCCTGGGCAGGGGTAATCCCGTCAGGCCCATACACCGTCCCCTCAATGGTGCCCACGGGTTCAAGTCTGACGGTTACCGGCAGAATCTCATCCGCAATGATGCTGCCGCTCGTCTCACCGGTCAGAAGACCCGCCCACGCTTCGATTGTGAACGTACCTTCCAGGACATAATTGATTATGGCGATGCCGTCGCTATCAGTGGTCGTCAGGATCTCCCAGTTCCTTTGTTCCAGGTACGGTAGACTATTCTTGGCAGCGTCTTCCACTCGCACGGAGGCCCCGTCTACAGGATTGCC
>CAYTBC010000133.1:0-9238 GCA_964435765.1 uncultured Desulfosarcina sp. | reverse complement strand
TTCATGGGTATCCATTGATCCGTCTTCTTTGGCAGCCATATGGGTGTCAGTATCCTCAGCAGTGACACTGTAGGTGCCGATGAAGACATCCTCAAAGACAAATGTTCCGTCCTGCTCCGCAGTGACGGTCCTGTTTTCCGAACCGAAGATCGAGCCTGCCCAGAGCTTTACCTGTGCATTTGGTACTGCAACGTCGTACGCGTCGACCACCGTGCCCCTCACAGTGCCCCGACCCAGGAATGGAACGATTGTGGAAACTTCTTTGCCGGCCTCATTTAAGACGACTTCCATGCGACCGCGGTTGCCGTTGATATCTGAAGTCTCCAGCACATAGGTCCCCAGTTCCACGATCGGGAACTCAAATTGACTGTCTGCATCGGTAAATACTGAGTCAATGACATGGGTAAGATCGTTGGCCTTGAAAAGTTCAACCCGCACGCCTTCACCGGCCGGAGTTTGATTATCCTGCATGACGGCCGTCCCCACAACGGAGCCTGCTTCAACCAGGATGATCCCGACATCCCTGAGAAAACCATTCGGAACGTTCATGGCACCGAAATGGTATCCCTGCAGGCCCGTATTGGGATCAGTTACCTGAATCCTCACGAATCTGAAGTCAAAGCCTGCAACGCCTTGAACCAGGAAGTGCCCTTCGCTGTCAGTAACATCGTCCAGGCCGTTGACATTCACGTTCGCGCCGGCCACGGGGGTCATTGAAGGACTATAGACGGTTCCAGATACCACGCCTCCCTGCACTGCCACCGTCATACTGCTTCTGAAGAATCCCTGTATGGAAGCGGTGATCATTGTGTTTGCGCCTGACACCGCGTTGACGGTAAACACACCGCTGGTTTGTGCCTCATTGATGTGTAAGGACGAATCCACCGTTGCGATTGCGGTGTTTTCGCTTGTAAAATCGATATCGAGTCCTCCGGCCGGCGCCGGCTGCGAAATCTGCAGCTCGACCTCCCGGGCATCACCGGCCAGCATGATTATCGAGGCCGGCAGGGTGACCTCCGGAAAGGTTGCGGCCGACAGGGACAGCGTGCCCGGCGCGCTGATATTTCCGGAAATATCAACGGCCCTTGCCTCAAGATCGATGGTATCTCCGCCGACAAGAGATCCGGGCACGTGAATGGTAAAGCGGGCCTGTGCTTCTCCGGCAGGCGGTAGGATAGGTTCCGCATCAGAATATGTGAATGCCCCCGATCCGCTGATTTCGATGCTGGCAAGACCGACTTCATCCGCGGCCGCCACAATAATCGTCACAGTTTCTCCCGGTACCATCGAAAATGACCCTGATTCGGTCGCTATGCTTACAATAGTTGGCGGTATCAAATCGGCCACAGGCAGTATGACACTTGGTGCCTGGGCGCTGTTACCTGCGCGGTCCACAGCGGTTGCCGCCATGACAACGGTCTCTGTCGGCGTTGCCGATGGTGAGACCGCAAAGGTAAAGGTTGATGCCACCGAATCTTGGGCAGGGGTGATATCGCGGGTTTCCGTATAGGTGGATGCGCCGCTCACCTGAAAGGTAATGGATGCGATGCCGCCTAAATCCTGGGCCGAGACCACGGCGGTTATCACTTCACCCGGGGTAACGCGATCACCGCTGCTCATTCCTGCAAAACCAACAACCGGATGAGTGGCATCCAGAACAGTAATTTCCGCAGGGATGGCCTCACCCGTCTGACCCTTGGTATCCACTGCCGTGGCATTTACGACAATGGTAGATCCGGGAACAGCATCAACCGGAACATAAAAGGCGAAATCCTGGTCAGCAGAGATGGAAACAGGGTCGATACCAACCGTACCAAAGGCCGGATGTTCTCCTCCCACTGCCTGATAGGCGACCGTAGTGAGGCCCAAATCATCTTCTGCATGAACCGTGATTTCCACCCGCTGGCCGGTTTCGGCCTCAGATCCGATGTTTGTGGATGTGACGCTTACGGTGGGCGGGGAATCGGCAATAATTGTAAATGCATCTGCAACGGCCTCACCCCGGTTGCCGGATGTATCGGTAAGCACGACGGATATGAGGATGGTATCCCCGGGGCGGCCATATTCAGCCAGGGCCTCAAAGTTCATTCCAAAGGGGGCCTGTCTGTCAGTGAATGCAAGCTTCCCGTTGATGTAGAAATCGGCAAATGCGACATCAAAGGCGGATCCAACGTCAGCACCGGCTGTGCCGATACCGCCCTGGATGACGGTCCCATTATCAGACAGCACTAGATCCTGGGCAACCGGAGGGGTGCTGTCCGTGGTTGAGAATTCATATGTTAGGCCTTCGGTCTGGATATTCCCGGAAAGGTCTGTGGCAGGAAGGACGGTGACTTGATAAAGGGTGTCCTGGGCAAGGGGCAGAGTCGGCGTGAAAACAACGCCGGTGTTTCCCAGAATCATGTCCACGCGGCCTGCCACAGGATTCTGGGCCATGGAGAGTTCAATGGCGTTTCCTGAAAAAGCACTCGGGTTGAAAGGTTCGGTATAAGTGATGCGGATCACGCTTGCAACAGGGACGCCGCCGGTTGACGGCGCCGGGCTGATATTGGAAATTGAAGGCGGTGTGATATCCGCGGTTTTAAAGGAACACACAAACTCCTTACGCATGACACGGCCCAGACGATCTTCCACGCCACTGATGTATTCATCATCAGAGAGTCGCCCGTCTCCATTGGTGTCGTAATCATCAAATTTTGCCAGAAGTGGAAAATACCGGACCGCTTCATCCTGGGATATTGTATTGTCAATATCCGTATCGGATTCCAGGTCGTCAAATGGCGGCGCAGCGCTGATCCAGAGCGTATACCTTGCCTCATCAGAAAGCGGAGAAAGGGGTTTCAATGTAACCGCGGTATCCCCATTACCCACAGTCAGGATACCTGTTACCGTTTCACCGTCATCCCGGGTTAGAACAATGCTGTCAGCGTTTGCCGTGCCGGGCATGATCGATTTTGAGAAATTGATGGTAATAACCTGGTCAAGCGAAACGTTTACGGCTCCGGGTATGGGGTCAACCGAAACGACTTCCGGCAGGGTGTCGTCCAGGAATATGTCGCCCAGGTCAACAGGTGTGTTGACAACACTCACCTGCAAGGCGGCAGCGCCCGACCCGATGGGATCATCCAGCAAGAGCTTGTAAGGCCCCACCGGCACGGCGTTGAAAGTGAACCGGCCGTCAGCGCCGGTTTCTCCGTATAGGGAGTTTTCGGTTCCCCTCATTTCAACAACAATGCCGGGAGCAGGCCTTTGATCAGCAAAATGGACCACGCCGCTTACCGATTCCGTGGGTTCCAGGACAACACGTATATCCATTGTCTCTCCGGGGGCAAGAATCCCGCCGGCTGAGCCGGAAAGCCCTGTCGGAGACACCGTGTCCTCTGCCAGAATCGTAAATTTTCCCGATGGAATGTTGTCGAAAGAAAAGGCGCCTCCCGGGCCCGCAAAGATCGAAAGAGAAGTCTGTCCCGAAGCATTAAGCGTTACTTTTACATCTCCGGCCGGGACGCCTGCATCATCAGCAACGGTGCCGGTAATATTTCCCAGGCCTTTGAGAACAATTTGCACATAGGCTGTCTGTCCCCCAAAAGTTACCTCCGTCTGGGCGTATCCTTTGTCATTTGTGACCTGGGATTCAGCTTGGAGGTAGTATCTTCCGAAGGGGACGTGTTCGTATACAAAAACGCCTTCAGCATTTGTTGTGGTCATTCCTATTCCGCCGATGAGGGTATTGGCCGCAGGTGTTCCGTCAGGATTGTAAATCCATCCCATGACTCTGCCCTCAGGCGGTTTTGTAAGATCAACTAATACCGGAATATCGACTTCTTCTCCCTCATATGTGATTCTGCTTTCAACTCTTGTTTGTTGGGCACTGTGATCAAAAGTCGATCCGCAGCCAATCGGCCCCAGTCCTCGCTGGCCAACGATGACCTCAAAGGAACCCAGCTGAATTCCGGGAAAGGCGAACCCTCCGTCGGCACCGGTTGTCCCGAACCATGTTAGGTCGGGAGATCCACAAGCAAGGGGATTGGTTCTGCCAAGGGGGTCAGGCTGCTTAATCATGACCCGGTAGCCTTCCACCGGGGTTCTGTCCACTGAAGAAAGGACCGTGCCGGTGACATAGCCGACCGGGAACAGTGCGATATTCACAGAAACCTCCTGGCCGTCCAGGTAAAGGGTTCCCGGCTCAAAGCCTGTCCTTCCGGTGGCCGCCTCAAAGACTTTTACCTCGAAATCTCCAAGGGGTATGGTGTCCATGCGGTAGAGGCCGTTATCGTCAGAAATGACAATGCCTAGCGGACCCTGAAGGTTGGCGATCATGACCTCGGCGTTGGGAACCGGGGTAATCCCGTCCGGGCCAAACACGATACCGGACACCGTTCCGGTTGCATCCCAGAGGTAAACGTTGACGGTCACCTGCTCTCCATCTTCGGTGACCTGGCCGGGTGCACGCCCGGCAAAACCGTTTTGCAGATTGCGGGCCAGAACAGTGAAATCTCCCTCAGGCAGGGTGAACGTAATTTCGCCTGCCGCTTCCGCCGTCCCGCTTCTTAGCACGTTCTGTATCCCGGACTGCTGCACATCTACGACGGCACCCGGAACCGGATCTCCCTGACTGGTTAAAACCCGTATGGTCACGTCGCCCAGGCCAAGCAGACGCAGGGAAACATCCTCGGTTTGTCCTGCACGAATCATACCTTTGACTTCACCGATCTTCCCCGTTGAGGGATTAAAGGCTGTGATTGAATATCTGCCGGCGTTGACAATCGGGAGCCGGAAGCGCCCGTTCTCATCGGTCGTAACAATCTCTTCCTGAATACCGTGGGGTTCTTCCACCCATCCGACGCCCGGATAGTACACCAACTTGAAACCCCTGAAGGTGACCACGACATCCCGGCCAACCGGGGTTGCACCGTCAGAATCATAGATCGTACCTGTTATCTCACTGGTGGGCTGGAGCTGGAGTGTCACATTGACCGTGGCATCATCTTCCGGCATGATTCCTGAAACGGCAATTGGATCCGGACTGAACGGCCCAACTGCTGTAATAACGAAATTTCCCAGAAATACGTTGCTGAATGCAAACGCACCGGTGGTCAAATCGTTTTCCACAATTTCCACATGTTCGACATACTTAAAGCCCGCGCCCACAGGGCCGGCACGCACGACGCGCAGTGAAGACAGCGAAACCCTGGCAGCAAGTGGAGTAACGCCGTCGTCGTCGAACACGGTGCCGGTGACCCGGCCGGACCCCCTGAAGGTTATGTCGGCCCTGACCGTCTGACCGTGAAATTTGAGGGGCACCGCAGTGGTATCTCCGGCGGAGAAATCCGGCCTGAATGCGGACAATATGAGGTCGTCTCTCACCGCTATTTTATCCATGCTGTAGTGGCCATTGCTGTCGGTAACCGCAGTTGCAACCACGATAATGTTAGGCTCCACTTTGTAAAAGAGATAGACATTCAGGTTGCCGACGGGTGTGGTTCCGTCTGTTTCGTAAATGGTACCGGTTACTTTTCCGACACCACCCAGCACAATGGTGGCCCCGACTTCATCGCCTTCAGCCATCAGATTGACCAGCGCGGAACCGTCGGAGCCGATTTCCTGGGACACGGCAACGATTTGTCTGCCGCCCACAGGTACATCGGTCATGACGAACCGGCCGTTTTCATCAGTAGTGGTCAGGCTCGTGCCGCCACCTACTGTGGCGCCCGCCACCGGGTTCCCGTCTGCGTCAAGCACCACGCCGCTTACCGTGCCGAGCCCGCCGGACAGCAAAATGTTGACCTGGGACTCCGAATCAGCCTCGAGCGTGATCCATGCTTCGCCTTCCAGGAGTCTGGACTGTTCAAAGGTATAAATCCTCAGATATCCCGCGGGAATCTCTTCAAAGAAAAATGAGCCGTCTTCATCCGTGGTCGTCATTGCGACCGGGCATTCTGTCCCGAGCGGACACTGCAATCCCTCCTGGCTGTTGCTCCTGTAATAAACCACGACCGGAACACCTGCAATGGGGCTGGATCCGTCGGATTCAAGGACATGGCCGGAAACAACTCCATACTGCGTTGTCATCTGAGCCGTCTCCTGGCTTACCAGAACCAGGTCCCGTTCCAGGAGTGCGTTTGTTTCAGGGATGTAATCGCTGACACTCAGCTTGGATTGGCTTGTAATCTGCCCCGTATGGTCGTACTGAATGTTTACCGCCTCGATGAGGATGCTGCCCACCGGGATATCTGTGATGACGAATACCCCTTCATCATCTGTTGTGGCGCCATATTCGCTGTAATCCGTAAGGCTGGTGACTTTGATATGGGTGTCGGGAAGCAGCGTGAACCCGTCTTCTGCAATGGCCCTGCCCTTGAGGGTCCCCCGGCCGAGAAACACGATATTGATGTTCAGCCGCTGCCCGTGGCGTTGCACGGTAAAGGGTATGGAACGAAATTCTCCGGTTTCCTGATCAACGGCAACCACCTTGCTTAAAGGAAGGACAAAGTCCCAGCCGTAGTTTCCGCCCTCATCTGTAGTCTGGGCACTGATGCCTTTCCAACCATCTCCACAAAATTTGAAAAGCCGAACATCGGCATAGGGAATGGGGGTGCCGTCGGCGTTGAGCACCTTGCCGGAAACAACCCCGTAAGCTTCATCCTCGATGGTCGCTTCCATGGGGCCTGTCCAGGGATCCGTCATCTCCTGCCCCCGCAGGTCCCTGGCATTAAAAATCGTCATTTGCCGCTCGATAAATGGTCCCAGCGGGTCCCGCAAGGCCAGATAGACGATTCTGCCCCCGGGCTGGAGCGCCACACCCACAACCTCATTTTTTTCCGGGGCATAATTGTTGATGTCGATCCTTTCGAATTGATGCTGCACACTTTGCGATGTGACTTCTTCGCTGAAGAGGGCGGCCACCACGCGTCCAACTTTAACGGTCTTGCAGATCAGGTCCGCATCAGCCACCTGGACGGTACTGAATACGGTCGGCGGGGGGTCTGTGATCGATGCTGCCGATACGGGTTGAAGGGGTTGGCCGCTGATCGGTTCCCCGTTATGATACATTTCAGTTGATATGGGAAAAGGATCTCCGGCAACCTGTGCGACAACCGGCACACCGTTATCGCCGGTGATACCGGTAAAAACAACCTGCCTGAGCCTGCTCGGCGTATCTGCGGGCAGGACAATACTGAGAGAAAAGGGTGTTCCCGGCGCAACATTGGGATTGCGTTCAAGCCTGACGGTATAGGCAGTTCCCTGAGGGGATAGGACAAGTGCCATCTGGGCCGTGGTATTTCCGCCCGTATCCGTGAAGGTCAGATAATCGCTGAAAGGAATTTCCTTGATAATCTTTTGATTTGGCGCGTCATAGCGCCCCAGGACCTTGCCCTGGTCGTCGACCAGCATCAGGGCGAAAGGCAGTGGACCAGCGTCGGATTGAATCAATACGGATAGGTGTTCCGGACGGAAGGAGACGGTTTCAGCAAACTGTGCGTGAAAACCTGACGGGCCGAGGGCTGTCAGATCATCTGTAAGGATCTGAGCGATCTCATCAGCAAAAACGTCACCCCGAAATGACCTGCGCCTGAGATCATCAAACCCCATGAAGTCATTCTGAGCCGCCGCCAGCTCGGCAACCTGATCCAGTGCAGGGTATTCTTCCTGAAGCCGGCTATAATTTCCACCGGCAAAATCCATGAGCAAATGTTTGGCGGTATCGGCAAGCGGCTCATGCAGGGTATATCGAAGACCTGCCTGGGCCACTTCCACCGCCCGGTCCCACACCAAATTTTTGGTAAAGCGTTTGATGTCTCTGGGAATGGCGCTTGCCGGTGCGGTTGCCGCGGCATAGGACTTGCCCAGCAGCGCAACGCTTGCTTTTCGCAACGCTTCAGGGAGAGATCCGGCTTCCTTTGGAAGCACCAGCGAATCCGGGGAAAGCGGGATTCCCAGTTCGCCCACAGAGGTCTTCAGCTCAAACCGACCGGCTACTTTTTCGTCTGAGTCAAGGGTCGTCGCAAAGACAGTCCCTGTTACATAAGACCGCAAGCGAAAACTGACAACAGCAGAATCCCCGGGCGGTATGGTTTCCATCTCCTGAGTTTCCGCTCCTTGGAGTGATGCACCGCTGATGTTCCTTGAGTAAAGATTGACGCTCACAAAGTTGGCCGGGGACTTGGATGTGTTGGTAACGGTGACGTCCAGATCATACGCTTCACCCGCATTAACGATTTCCGGGTGCGTGAATGTGAGCGTGAAAGCGGGATTGCGGACCAGAACCGCTCCTGCGGCCCGACCGCGTATCTCGACCGGACCTACGGGCAGTCCTGTCAGGGTGCCCGATATTTCCATTTCAATGACATGGGTTCCCTCACGGCGTCCTTCCACAAGAAATTCGGCGTTACCGGTCTCACCCGGTGCAATAAAATCTTCATCGTCTGCTGTCCCGAGCTTTTTGTCCTGCCCGGGCTTAACCACGGTTTGGGTATGAGGGGACTCGCCCTGCTCTGTCATAGCCATGGCAAGGGGATCATCACCCGAGCCCACGACCGTGTCGTTTCCGGCAGGGAGCACGATTTCTGCCTGAAGATCCTGAACAATAAGGCCGGAGCCTTGGGGGGCGGCGTTACCCACCATCAGCATCACGCTGAAGTACTGGTTCAGGAACCCGATGTCGCCGGGAATGACGATGACACCCGGGATCGTTGCGGCCTCCAGTTCGCCCATCTCTTCATCAACGATCGTGAAAGAAAAACCCTTCACCATGAGATTAGGGATCTGGGTCTGGGCCACTTTCAATGTGTCGGGGATAATCGTTGCCATACTCTGCAACTTAGGCGATTTTAAGCCTGGAATGCCGGCCTCTGGGGCAGTAACACCCTGTGCGGACTGAAGGGTGGGGAGGAGCACTGGAAAATTGATCGTGATGTCCTGACCCGGCTTCACAGCAAAGGCCGCGGTGAAGTTGTAGGCCTGAAAATTGGTGCTGTCAAAGACAATGCCCTTTTCCCGAATCTCTTCCGCAGTCAGGGGCCTGGCCGTCACCTCGGTGACCAAAAGCTGATCGATGACCTCAATGGTGACGCTTTCGGGAGTGGCATAAAGGATGACTTCATCGTTGTATACAACACGGATATTTTCCAGCGTGTGGATGCCGGCCCGCTGAAGGGGCTGGATTTCAAAGGGTTCATTGATCCGGGCGACCAGTTCCACGGGTTGAGAAAGACTCGGACCTCTCAATGTGGCACGG
>CAYTBC010000132.1:0-12465 GCA_964435765.1 uncultured Desulfosarcina sp. | reverse complement strand
CGATGGCAGCGCGGGTGCCCTGTTTCATCAGGTTTTTATAATCCTGGTCCACGCCGATATGGGTTCGGTGCATGATTTCAACAATTTCTCGGTCGATATTGCGCGGCACCACCCCCTGCTTTTTCCAAAGCTCATAGCGGGATTGAGGCGCCCGTTTGGCAAAAAGAAGTTCACCTTCGGCTTTTCCCCACTCCTTCAGCGCTTTTTCACCCACTTCCACAGCAATTTCATCAATATCTCGATCCAGCGTTTCACCGTCGACCTCAATGGTGGTTTCCACTCCCAGGTATGGTGCGACTTGCAAAAGTTTGCGGGTGTCCTTGATCTTGTATGCCTCTGTTTCTTTTCTGGCGGCGGACATAAAAACTTCGGCCACCGCACGTCCATGATCCGAATGCGCGGCGGCGCCGCCGGCAATCATCCGGATGAAGTTGCGTGCGGCAATCGTATTGGGGGTGGCACCGCAAATACCTTTGCGGGTGTCTTCACCTTCGATTCCCCCTTTTGGCAACGGGAGACGACAGGGTCCCATGCCGCAGTTCTTGCAACAAATCCCCTGGGTGCCGATGTTACAGGGTTTCATTGTCACGGCCCTGTCAAATGCAGTTTCAATGCCCAGTTCATGGGACCGCCGGATCATCTGCTGGGTAGCAACATCAATAGATGCGGCAACTGGATCGGCCCATTTTCTTTCCTTGGTTTCGGCTGCTTTTTTTTCATCTGCCATTTGAGGTTCCTCCTCATCGTTGAAATATTTTTGGATTATGCATCACTTTCCCCGGTTAACAAGAAGAATGGTAAAAATTTATTTATTGATTACAGGACACAGATTCACACAGAATCTCACCGGCTAAAGGAATTACAAATTTCATGAGAACCGTTGTATGCTATCTTAACCCAAGCTTTTCTGATAGCTGTTGCCAGGCACTCCGGATGGCTGCGCCTACCGGCGATTGGCCGTCATATTCAAAAACGGTCTGGGCCTGGATCATGGCCTTGGTAAAAACCGGACCAAAAGGGATACGGCCCAAACAGGACAGCGCCTTTGCTTTGGCATAATTTTCAATGTCCCGGGTCAACTCTAAATTAAGATCAAACTTATTAACACAAATCATGGCCGGGATCTTGAAGTGGTCGGATAGCTGTGCCACCCGTTCCATATCGTGTTTGCCGGAAACCGTCGGTTTGGTGACAATGAGCACGGCGCTGGCGCCGCCGATGGAAGCAATCACCGGGCAACCGACCCCCGGGGGGCCGTCGCTCAGGATCAATTCCAGTTTCTTTTCCTCGACAAGCTTTCGGGCTTCCTGGCGCACCAGGGTGACCAGTTTGCCCGAATTTTCCTCGGCAATGCCGAGTCGGGCATGCACCATGGGCCCGAAGCGGGTGTCCGAGACAAACCACTCCCCGCAGGTGTTTTCCAGAAAATCTATGGCTTTTTCAGGACAGAAATAAACACAAACCCCGCAGCCTTCGCAATTTATAGGATTGACGATATAGTCAGCGCTGATGGCATTGAAGCGGCACATCTCCCGGCACAGGCCACACTCTGAGCAACGCTCTATCTCGCGCCTCCCCCACCAGTACCTCTACCGCCCATACTCCTGCCGCGTCCCATGCCCTGACCGCGTCCCATGCCTTTTCCTCCCATCCCGGCATGTGCCGATGCGTTGGCTTCGGTCGTGGGTGTTAGCTGGCCGTTTTTAAATTTTTCCACAAGGCTTTGAACGGTGCCGGTTTGCCCGACGTACACTTGTATTCCTGCAGCAGACAGCGTTTGCATCGCATTGGGGCCGCAACGACCGGTAATCACGGCTTTGGCGCCTTTGGCGGCAATAAACTGGGCCGCCTGAATGCCGGCACCACCGCCCAGTGCCGCATTTTCGTTGTCGAAAACTTCAAAGCGCATATCGTCCGTTTCGATAATTAGAAAATAACGGCACCTGCCAAATCGGGGGTCCAGTTGGGCTGCCAAATCCTGCCCGGATGAACTGATAGCTATTTTCATTGCTCGAACTCCTTGTTCTGATATTTTTATTAAAATTTCCTTCGTTTTTGTTTTTTTGAAAATGTAGATAAATATCCAATATGATAAAACTATCTATGATATAGTATCGATAATATTATGAGAATATACTCATAACTACCTTAAGAGCAACCGGTTAGATAGTCAAGTATTTTTTTGATCTGCTAAATATATCGATGTATATTTTGGAAAGCATTGATTGATGAAGTCACGTGGCAAAGAGGAATTAGAGCAATGAAGGACGGATGAAATTATTGGATTGGACCATTCAGTTTAAGCGGCAAAAAGGGGAGTGCTACGCCAAATAAAGACCCATCTATAATAGCGTATTTAGGGCTTGAGGCCGAACTGCTCCTGTCGGATGCAAGCTTGATATTTATCGAAGTTTTCGTTGGGGGACTGGATCGGAACTCTGCATATTTGAATTCGCACGCTTTAAGCAGGCTTTTCTAGGGGAATATTCCACTTTTTCATATACTTCCATACCGCCGTGCGGCTGACCCCCAGTCGGCGGGCGACCTCCGCTTTGTTCCAGTGACTGGTCTCCAGCAGTTTTATCAACTCTTCCTGTGACAGATCCCTGCCGATTCTGACTTTTCTTGCAGCTGGGCCCTTAATTTTTCTCGACCAGCCTTCGTCCTCGGGCTGTCGAATTTCAAGCGGCAGATCTGATATTTCGATCTGGTCCCGGTTGCACAGGACAAAGGCATGCTCAATGGCATTTTCAAGTTCGCGAACATTTCCCGGCCAGGAGTGATCCAGAAAAACACGCATGGCATGCTGGGAGATTCCCGTGATGTTTTTACCGGTTTTACGGTTTTGCCGATCAATGAAATGGCGCGTCAAAAGCGGGATGTCTTCTTTACGGTTTTTGAGGGGCGGTAAAACAATCGGGAAGACTTTCAGCCGATAGTACAGGTCATCTCGGAAATGCCCCTCCTGGACGCGATTATAGAGATCCCGATTGGTGGCCGCAATAATGCGTATATTAACTTTGTGGGTTTTTGAATCACCCACGCGCTCGATTTCACGCTCCTGCAGCACCCGCAGCAGCTTGACCTGAATAAACGGGCTGATCTCGCCGATTTCATCCAGGAAAACGGTGCCGCCATCGGCTTCCTCGAACCTCCCGACGCGGTTGTGGGTTGCCCCGGTGAAGGCACCTTTGACATGTCCGAAGAGTTCGCTTTCCAGCAGCGATTCGGTCAGGGCTGAACAGTTGACCGCGATCAGCGGGTAGGTTTTCCGCGCGCTGCGCTGATGGATCCCTCCGGCGACCAATTCCTTGCCGGTTCCGCTTTCGCCCATGATTAATATCGTTGCATCACTGGCCGCGGCGGCATTGATGGCCGCAAACACCTTCTGCATTTCGTGGCTTTTGCCGATCAGGTTTTCCAGCCGGTGTTTTTCGCCCAACCGGATCAGGGCCTCCTCAGCTTCCTGGCGTGCCAAAGATATTTCACTGAGATCGGTGACGGTTTCAACCACACCGATAATCTTTTGATTTTCGTCCCGCACCACGCGGGCGTTTTTGATGACCGGCACATTGTGTCCGGCTTTATGCAACAAGAGACATTCATTTGATTCGGATTTTCCCTCTTTGAGAATCCGACAGTTGCGAATGCCCGAAGGGCATTTTTTCCCGAAGCACCGGCTGCATCTTAGAATCTGACATGAATTGCCCATGGCCTCCTCGGCCGCATACCCGCTGATACGTTCCATCGAACGATTCCAGGAAGTGACCCGGCCGTCATTATCAAGGGTGAAAACACCATCGGCCATGGTATCGATAATCTGTTCAATAAAATGAATGTTCCAAATTTCGTGGGTTTTTGAATTCACGGCATTTTCACCTTGGTTGCGGGTGAACGTCAACTATCGTTACCTATCGTTACTTTGGATATTACCCGCGGATCATTTGCATGTCAAGCCTGGACTGAAATATACCAGGCCCTGCTAAGCGTCACCATCGTAGAAAAACGTTACCGCTACTAAAAGTAACGTTATTCTATGCCTTCGCCGAATCTACAATATTACCTCACCCGTTAATCCAAGCACTCTCTCGAAATTATTTTTCAATTCAATTTAAATAGGTTAGAGCATACAGTGGGTTTTTGCCGGTGGGGAATCAGCTTTTGGCATGCATATTGAAAAAATAGGGCACAGAGATAATGTGGATGAGGACTGGTGATCGATGCCAGTATCATTTGGTCTTCGAAACGATTACCCAACTGGACTACAACTAACCATCAAATAGGAAGGAGAGTATCATGAAAGCAAGAAACTGCTGTAAAACCATGCAGGCGGAGTTGACGGCCTGGAAAGCCAATGTTTATGACATCGTTCGCAAGATGGAAGAACTGCCCGGTGGTGAAAGAGAGCGGATTCTTCCCAATATCGAGGACATGCATATGTTGATTTCGGAGATGGATGATCGGATCGAATATATCCGGGATAAGTGCACCCCCGAAACCGGGATCGATGATATCAGAACCGAAAGGGAGGAATTTGATAAACATCTGGCAACCCTGCGCGTCAAAACTGATGAGGCCATGCGGGGGCTGGGTGCCGGCAATTTCGGTGGCTGAAGATATGCGGGCTGGCCCGACTACCGATGACAACATACAGCGGCGGAAACGCCGCTGTATGTTATGGCGCGAAATAATTGGAGGAACAAAATACCATGTCTGAAAATATTCAGGAAGTAAATGAGACTAATTTTAATAATGTGGTTCTTAAGTCCGATATCCCGGTGCTGGTGGATTGCTGGGCTCCCTGGTGTATGCCCTGTCGGGCGCAGCAACCCATTCTGGAAAAGTTGGCCGACGAATTACAGGGCAAGGCGCTGATTACTTCCCTAAATACTGAAGAGAATCACAAAGCGGCCTATCGGCTGAACATACACAGTATTCCCACGTTGGTCATCTTTAAAAACGGGGAGGAGCGACGGCGCCTTATCGGACTTCAAAAAGCGGATTTAATATCCAGGGCGCTGGAGGACGCTTTAGTTTCTTCATAAAAGGCAGCGAAGTCACCATTGAGATTTAATTTCGGAAAGGAGAAGGAACATATGGGCCAATGTGCCTGCCATCCCGAATTAGAAGTTTATTTTGAACGGCCTGATGGGTCTGGTTGGAGAGATAAAATAGAACGAAAAGGAGTGAGTCTATGCAACAAAGAGATGTGGTCATCATCGGCGGGGGGCCGGCCGGGCGTGTCATCGTCCACGCCCTTCACGCCCAAAACAGCGGCATGTCGGTTACTTTGATAAAGGATGAGGCAATCAATGTCAACCGATGTGCGGTGCCCTACGGTATATCGCAAGACAAACCGATTGAAAAATTCCAGATTCCCAATCAATTGGTGACGGACTTTGGCGCCGAGCTGATCGTTGATCGTGCTGTAAAAATCGACACCCAGCAAAAGCAAGTTCAAACCCAAAACGGTCAAAGGTATAGCTACCGGCATCTGGTATTGGCCACCGGATCCCGGCCGTTGGTGCCGCCGATCTCGGGGATGGAGCTGGCCGGGATTACGCCGGTGCGCTCGTTGACAGATCTTGATGCGTTGCGCCGGCTGGCCGCCAAAGGACAGAAAGCTATCATCGTGGGCGGGGGATATATCGGTGTTGAAGTTGCCGTCGTGCTTCGGCAGATGGGGCTTGAGGTTTATGTGGTCGAAATGCTGCCGCAAATACTGATGGCCACCACCGAGCCGGAATTCATCACGGATATTGAAAAAACACTCAGCGAAAAGGGCATTCATTTCCTCAATAATCGAAAAGTAACTGAATTTCAAAGCCGCAATGGGAATGGTCTCAGTGTTGCTCTTGCAGGCGGAGAATCATTGACGGTCGATTTTGTTGTTTTGTCGGTGGGGGTTGTGCCGAATATCGAGTTGGCCACCGGGGCCGGCATTCAAACATCGGCTCTGGGTATTGTGACGGATGCGCACTTGCGCACAAACGCGGACGGTGTTTATGCGGCCGGCGACTGTGCTGAGAAAAAGTCATTTATCACCCAAAAACCAACCCGCGGGGAATTCGGCACCAATGCGGTGTTCATGTCCAAAGTTGTTGCCCAAAATATCTTGGGCCATCATAAGACCTTTCCCGGGGTCATCAATGCCAACGCCACCACCGTCTACGATTGGAGCTTGGGCTCGGCCGGTCTGACGGAAAAAATGGCCCTGGACGCGGGGCTGAATGTGGTTACGGGATATTCGGAAGTTTTAGACAAATATCCCATGATGGGCGGGGTGGCCCCCATTCGCACCAAACTCGTGTTTGAGCGTGATAGCCAGCGTTTGATCGGCGGCAGTCTCATGCGCAAAGGTCGCGGTGCTGCGCAGAATGTTGATTTTATATCCGTTGCCATCCAAAGGCAAACCACACTGGAGGATTTGTTGAGCTATCAATATGCCACCCATCCGGAACTGGCTGCCAAACCTTCGGACAATACTTACGTATTTGCCGCCCAGGATGCCAATGGCAAACATAAATCACATTTGAACTAAGGGGCTAACCGAAGATAATTTCTGCGTATACAAAAAAATCCCTACCCGGATGTCCTGCAAGTTAAAAAAATCACCAAAACTACTCTGAGGCCAGGGGAAAGCGGCAGCCCACTGCAATTTGCGGGCTGCCTCTTTAATGGGGGTTAGATGTCGAAGTAAGTTAAAACTCATTCAGATAAGCCAGGATTCAAACAAAGGATAATTATACTTGAATCCCGGCATATTAGAAATTCATCCGGAAAAACAGCTTCTGATTATCTCTTAATCCAATTGTCAGGCTTTCCTTATTCTTAAGTAGGTCAATCCCGAGGCAATTACCATCGGAACGACACCTATCATGATCAGAACCAGGTGCGACGGCATGCTGAACCATTCGAGCATTCGAATACGGTCCGTGCCGATGAATTCGAGGCTGCGGGCATGCCAGTAGCCATTTTCAAGCACATCCCAAACCTGCAAGATACCCTCCGGAAATAAATTTGTGATCACCATCAGGGCCAGCCCGACATTCAGGCCCCAGAAGGACACCTTGACAAATTTGGCCGGCAACATCCACTGTTCATCGGTTAGCACGTGGCGCAGACCCAGAACCAGCAGCGCCATGGCCAGCATGCCGAAGGCTCCCAACAAGGCGGCGTGCCCATGGTTTAGGGTTAATATCGTGCCGGCTTCAAAGTAACTGACGACCGGCATGTTTATCAGGAAGCCGAATATACCGGCACCCACAAAGTTCCAGAACCCTACGGCCATTAGAAAATAAAAGGCCCATTGGTGGGGAATGCTTTTTTTCGGCGCACCGACGGCGCCCCCCGTCCCGGTTAATTTGATAAAATCCCAGGCGTCGAGCGTCAGCAGGGTGAGCGGCACCACTTCCAGAGCCGAGAACAGAGCCGCCAACGCCATGGTAAAGTTGGCCTGTCCCGTCCAATACCAGTGGTGAGCCGTACCGATGATGCCGCCCGCCAAAAAGAGGATGGCATCCATGTAAATGACGCGTACGACGTTGATGCGTCTGACGACTCCCAGTTGGTAAAATGTGACCGCCACCAGCACAGTTACAAACAGCTCGAAGAAGCCTTCCACCCACAGGTGGATAATCCAGAACCGCCACGTGTCTACCACCGTAAAATTGGAGGTGCTGCCGAAAAAAAAGGCCGGCAGGTAAAAAAACGGAATGGCGGCAGCGCCCCCTAAAAAAAGCAGCGTGATTTCTCTGCGCTGCGGGTCTTTCAAGGCGGGTGCGGTCGTCCGGTAGAGAAGTCCCAACCAGAAGCCGAATCCTATCACCAGGATGATTTGCCAAAACCGCCCTAGCTCGAGGTACTCCCAGCCCTGGTGGCCAAACCAGGACCATAATCGACCGAAGAGCTGATGAATGCCCGCCAGTTCGCCCAACAGGCTGCCGGCCACCAAAACCACAAGCGCCCAGAATAGCATGTGAACGCCCACCGCATGTCCGCGCGGTTCCTTTTGGCTCAAAGAAGAGGCCAACAACAGACCGCCGGCAATATAGGCGGTGGCAATCCAGAAGATGGCCAGCTGAAGGTGCCAGGTGCGTAAAATATTGCTTGGCAAATACTGGGCCAAATCGATGCCATAGAAATTCCCGGGTTCCGCGCGATAGTGAGCCAGGGCGCCACCGATCATGACCTGCGTTAAAAAAAGCAGCGCCACAATGAGGAAATACTTGACGGTCGCCTTCTGTCCGGCGGTGGCTTCGCCGGCCAACATGTGGGGGTGAATACCCTGAGGGCCGCCTTTCCATCCCAGGTAATCGAACTTGCCAAAAGTAAACAGCACGCTGGCCAAACCGGCCAGCAACATGGCCACACTCAGGGCGCTCCAGAGAACCGCATTACTGGTTAAACGGTTACCAACCGTCGGGTCATAGGGGAAGTTGTTGGTATAAGAATAATGCTTGCCCGGGCGGTTGGCGACACTGGCCCACGCCGTCCAGGCAAAGAAAGCCGTCAGCCGGCGAATTTCTTCGGGCTCATGAATGTAGTTGTCCGGAAGGCCCGAATTTGTTATCGGGTGTTTGAAATAATCGGTCCAGACCGTGAGCTGCTTCTGGAAAGAATCTTTTTCTGCATCTATGAAGGTCAATTGTTGCGATAGAGGATCGTAGCGATTTTCTTTGAGAAGGATGGCAACCTTGGAATCTATCAAAGCCCGCTGTGATTCATCCACTGTGGACAAATCCGCGCTAAATTCCTGTCTGGCGATAGCCTGACCGGTCTCCAGCGAGAGTTCGTGCAGGTACCGGGCCGCAAAATCCGGGCCCAAGTAAGAGCCATGGCCCCAGATCGAGCCGTTTTGCATGAGGCCGTATTTTAAAAAAACCTGCTGGCCCGCTTCGATCTCCTGCCCGCTGAATATTATTTTGCCATCGGAATCGACTACTTTTTCCGGAATGGGGGGCGCATAGCGGTAGGCTTGTACCGACATGAAAATCAAACCGAGCATACCGACAACGAACACCAGCAAAACGCTGCGACGCCACCAGGCTGAGAGTTTCGGGGTGGAAGATGGCTGTTCTTTCATTTTAATATTTCCTTTCTCACATTGGGATTTTGTTTCATTTTAAATAAACACGCTCTAAATTTTCTAACATTTTATGGAACTCATCGTGTTTTCCCACTCCGATTTTTTGTGTTTCGATTATTTCAAAACCTTCCCATAATTTCGACTGCTCCTGCTCCGATAGATGCGTTTCTGCAAGTGGAAACAAGACATGATTCTCTTTATCAATGTGTTGATTCAATAAACTGATATACTCCCTTGCGGTTTTCACAAATGCATCGACAGTCCTCCGATCGCCGTTGGTGTATTGAGCAAGGGCCGCATTCATATCCCGAACGTATTCACGCCCCTGCTGATGTTCATTGAGCATTACACCGATGGGTCCTCCCTCCCGGCTGACGCCCACATTTTCCAATGCCGGGAACAGCAGTTCTTCTTCCTTGCCATGATGGCATTTATCCACAAATACCTTAAAAAATTCCAACAGTTGATCTAAATGTTGAAGATCGATAATTTCTTCCGATTTTTCGATCTTTTGACAAATTTTATCAAGGATTCTTAAGGTCAACCGGACCGCGTCGTGTTCCATTCTCAAATCTTTGATGGGTTGCATGATTTGACTCCTCTTTGTTTTATTCTTTCATTTTCAAGTTCCAGCTATTTCCTTAAACAGCAAGCTGCGTGCCAAATAAATATTTATTTGATTTCAATTACTTAAATCAAATGGTGACATATTTACAACAACTGATGGTTGACATTTTAATAACGGTGTTATAAAAAACGCAACTATGGATATGCTGGACACATTGGCTTCCATAGCCGCCGACCTCACAGTTGCTCTTAGCGCCGGGGATCGCTATCAGCGATTACTCGGCGCTTTAAACCGTATTATTCCTTACGATGCGGCGGCTTTGCTGCGTTTAGAGGGCGAAGTGCTCACCCCGCTTGCGGCTCACGGACTTTCACCGAACGCTATGGGCCGCCGCTATGCCCGCAGTGATCATCCGCGGCTTGATGCTATTTGCAAATCAGGCGAACCTGTGCGTTTTGCAGCCGACAGCCAACTGCCCGACCCTTTTGACGGCTTATTGGCTGAAGATGCCGATGCCTTGCACCACATACACGCATGTCTGGGGTGTCCTCTGCACGTTCGTGAAAAGCTTGTCGGCGCTCTGACCGCCGATGCCCTTGATCCCCACGCCTTTGATCATCTTGACCCGCGTTTTTTGAAGGCAATCGGCGCCATCGCCGGCGCTCAAATGCAAACGGCGGACCTGATTGAGGCCCTGGAGCATAGTGCCGAGCTTCAAGGGCTGATTGCCGGTGATTTGATGCAGGATATACACCGGCGGCAGGGAAGCCAAATTATTGGCAGCAGCCCAATCATGGAACACCTGCGCCGTGAAATTGCACTGGTCGCCGCCTCGGATTTCACGGTAATGGTTTTAGGTGAGACCGGGGTGGGAAAGGAATTAGTGGTCCGAGCCATTCACGCCGGCTCTGCCCGCAGCGACGGTCCCATGCTTTACCTGAACTGTGCCGCCTTGCCGGAGACGTTGGCCGAGACCGAGCTTTTTGGACACTTAAAGGGCGCATTTACCGGGGCGAGCAGAGACAGAGCGGGAAAATTCGAGTTAGCCGACCATGGAACTTTGTTTTTAGATGAAATCGGCGAACTGCCGCCCTCAATACAGGCTAAGTTATTAAGGGCTATCCAGGAAGGTGAAATCCAGCGTGTGGGATCAGAAAAAACGATCCACGTCGATGTGCGATTGCTGGTTGCCACGAATCGAGACCTTGAAGAGGAAGTTAAGGCCGGCCGGTTCAGAGCGGATCTGTTTCATCGTCTAAATGTTTACCCCATAAAAGTGCCGGCTTTGCGCGAGCACAAAGAGGATATCCCCATTCTAACCGGATATTTATGTGAACGGACCCAGCGTCGTCTGGGTTTAGGGCCGGTTCGCATCAGTACCCATGCGGTTGATATTTTGAGCCGATATTGCTGGCCGGGGAACGTGCGCGAGCTGGAAAATATTGTTTCAAGAGCAATTCTTAAGGCCTCATCTGAATCGCCTCGCGGAAATCCGGTCATCATTAAACCGATTCATCTGGGTGCTGATTTAATGTCTTTAGATACGAATATTGAACTTTCATCGCCGGATTCAGATCCGCCAATATCAAAAGAGCTGTTTCTGCATGAAGCGGTCCAAAAGTTTAAAAAACAAATCATTCAGCGTGCGCTTACAAAAAATGACGGCAATTGGGCAGCTGCCGCCAGAGAGTTGGGGATACACCGCAGCAATCTTCATCACCTCGCGACGCGGCTCGGTTTGCGTGAGAAATCTAAAAAAATAGTTAAAACGCATAATGTGCAAAAAAAATAATCCGTTTAAATCACACATCGTTGAAGATGAAGCGGCTCCGACATTTCGGAGCTTTTTTTTGTGGATCTAAGATTAGGAGGAGCGGCAGCCCGCTGCAATTTGCAGGCTGCCGCTTTCAACGAGGGGTTTAGATGTCGAAGTAAAGATAAAACTCATGCGGATGGGGCCGCAGCCGAACATCGTTGATTTCGTTTTCGGTTTTGTAATCAATCCACATATCGATGGCATCCTGGGTGAAGACATCGCCTTTCAGCAGAAATTCCTGGTCGGCCTTTAACGCTGCCAGGGCTTCATCCAGCGAACCCGGCGCGGACGGAATTTCGGCCAGCTCTTCGGGGGGCAGGTTGTAGATGTTTTTGTCCAGGGGGTCCCCCGGATCGATTTTGTTCTGAATGCCGTCGAGGACCGCCATCACAATGGCGGAAAAGGCCAGGTAACCGTTGCAGGAGGGATCGGGTGTTCTGAACTCGATCCGTTTGGCTTTGGGCGAGGTGGAATACATCGGAATGCGGATGGCCGCACTGCGGTTGCGGCTGGAGTAGGCCAGGTTGACCGGCGCCTCAAACCCCGGGACCAGGCGTTTGTATGAGTTGGTGGTGGGATTGGTAAAGGCGCACAGGGACTTGCAGTGCTTTAAAATACCGCCGATGGCATATAACGCATTTTGGGAAACACCGGCGTATTTGTCGCCGGCAAACAGGGGCTTGCCCTCTTTCCAGATGCTGACGTGCGTGTGCATCCCGCTGCCGTTATCTTCAAAGATCGGTTTGGGCATAAAGGTTACCGTATGGTTTTTGCGGTAGGCGACGTTTTTGAGCACATATTTAAACCACATGAGTTGATCGGCCATTTGGACCAGCGGTTTAAAGCGCATGTCGATTTCCGCCTGCCCGGCCGTCGCGACTTCGTGGTGCTGGGCCTCGACCTCGATGCCCAGCTGCTCCAGGGTCAGAACCATTTCCGATCTCAAATCCTGAAACTTGTCCATGGGCGGGACCGGAAAATAGCCTTCTTTGG
>CAYTBC010000131.1:0-12500 GCA_964435765.1 uncultured Desulfosarcina sp. | reverse complement strand
CCCCAACCTCTCTTGTTGTTGAACCACTTGACTGTTCCCTGAGGCATGACTCAAAACTCCTAAAAGACTTCTTTGATAATACCATTGACTGCTTGGCGAACACTAAAAAAAGCAGGGCCATTTTTGACTCTGCCTGCAAAGCCTTAATGCAACTCAAGTTTGACAAAAATACTTAAGCGGTCTTTCCAATTTCATTAACCTGGGAACGTTTGGGGGATTTAAAAACGCTGACCCCCCTATTTCGTTGAACTGAGCTATTATATCGCGAATAAAGTCAGAGGTGTCAAGAAAAAATTATTGGAACGTTATCCCGGGAAAAATTAGATTTGCCAATTATGCAAATTTCTCCTATGATCGGTTGATTCTTCACACGGTTAAAAGAAGAGCAGCGTGATCCGGGAGGAAAATAAGAATGTCAAAAAAAATGTGCTTCGGCCGCCTGGGGGTGTGGATTCTCGTTTTTGCAGCCGTGCTTTTTCTTTTGAGCTGCACAGCAGCTCAGCAAAATAGCGTTGCACCCCGCCTCGTTCCACCGGACCCGCATATTCTGCGGGTCGGGGTGACCCCGGATGCTCCGCCGCTTATTTTCAAACAGAACCATAAAATGGTCGGTTTGGAAGCCGATTTTGCAAGAGGCCTGGCAGAATATCTCGGCAAGTCGCCGAGTTTCGTTGAGCTTAAATGGGAAGATCAGATACCGGCCTTGCTGGAAAACCGGATTGACATAATCATGTCCGGGATATCGATTACCGCTCTGAGAGAAGTACGCATTGCCTTCGCCATATCGTACTTTGAAAGTGGACAGATGGCTCTGATTCGCAGAAAGGATGCTGTCCGCTTCAGTACGGGTTTATTTTCCTTTGCAACCAGTTCAGCGATCGGTGTTATTAAAGATACGACCGGTGAATATTTTGTGGAGACGCAATTCAGCGACGTTAAAAGGAAAGATTACACAGACCCGCGCGCGGCAGTGAAGGATCTGATCGACAATGACATCGACATGTTCATCTATGACGCTCCCATGGTCATTTATTTGGCATCTGAGAATGAAAACAGGGGTCTGACCGTATTGTTCGCCCGTTTAACTAAAGAACCTTTGGCTTGGGGCATTCGAAAAGACAATATTGAACTGCTTGAATCGGCTAATAAATTCCTGCAGGTCCTCAACGAGGAGGGAAGGTTGAACAAAATGATCAAGTTCTGGATACCGTTTGCCCAGTAAAGAATCAGGACCCAGCCTCCACCCCATAGGGCCTTGGACCCGGGAGGGAGAGACCCGGTACGGAATTGATCTACGGTCCGACGACCTATACCCAAGAGGGGTTTCAATCGGCCATGGATACTGTCAAATGGGGCGGCGGTGAAAGCCCGGCGGAAATGGCAATCGATGCCGCCGGCGATGACATGAATTCAAGTGGACGCGTTAACCGTATACCTTGTGCGGTTTTCGTGATATCATCAGAGGGTCGGACAATCCGGTTGTCCGGCCCTTTTTTTATTGACAGGTTCCTCTTCTTAATTCCGAATATTTTTTTGTATGACTCGTTGATATGTCACTATACCAAAAGAAATCTTTCTGGGTACCGGGCGCCATTTTTGTCCTGGCTTTTATAAGTTTGTTCATGGTCCGCCTGGGCCTGTTCGAAAAGATCATTTCCCGGCCTCGCCCCCTTCCCGCTTCTGCAATATCCTCGACCGGTGACAAAGAAAGTTGGATGAACATATTTCAAAACAGCCGCAAAATCGGCTTCTCCCACGCAAGGTTTTCAGCTGAGAAGGCGGGATACCGCCTGCAGGAAACGGTGCGCATGCGCATCAATGCGATGGGCATGGTGCAGAATATAAATCTGAATACCATAGGCCGGCTTAACCCTGACTTTAGTCTGGCTGATTTTGAATTCGAAATCAATTCCGGGCGTTTCAGTTTCACTGTGAACGGCTCCGTGGCCGGCAAGGTGCTGAAAGTTGAGACGGCCAGTGCCGGAGCCCAACGCAAAATCGATATACCGCTGAATGCCAAACCTTATCTTCTGCCGGCCATCACCGCTGCCGTGGCTGCTGCCGAGCTCAATTCCGGCGACAAATATACATTTGATATTTTTGATCCGGCCACCATGGGGCAGTCGCCTGTGATCGTGGAAGTCATCGGAAAAGAAAACCTTCAGCTCAAGGGCGCTACAGAGACAGCCACCAAAGTCGCCCTGAACTTCAAAGGCACCTCGCAACTGGCCTGGATCGGTGAAGACGGTGACATCTTGCAGGAAAAAGGGTTGTTGGGGATCCGGCTGGAAAAGACCACCCGCGATAATGCACTGCGGGATCTTGCGGGAGCCTCCAGCGCAGATCTGACGCAAACCGCGTCGCTGCCCTCCAATGTGGCGCTTGAAAACCTGGAACGTCTTGCAACCCTTCAGGTTGAAATCGACGGAATCGCAAACCAGCGGGTACAACTGCACGGCGGCCGCCAAACATTCAAAGATAAAATCCTTACAATAGAAAAGGAATCAACGGCGGATCTGCCGGCCGAAATTCGTGTCGGTGATTTGCAGAGCCTTGAAAAGATCTTTTTAAAGCCGGGTCCGTTTATTCAGTCGGACGATGAGAAAATTCAGGCGCTTGCCCAAAAAATTGTCACAAACCAAACCGCACCCGTGAATAAAGCGCGCCTGCTGGTCGATTGGGTATATCGGAATATCGACAAACGACCCGTGTTATCATTGCCGGATGCGCTTTCCACCCTGGAGAATCGAGTCGGCGACTGCAATGAACACGCCGTCCTGCTGGCTGCATTGGCAAGAGCCGTCGGGATTCCCTGCCGGGTTGAGGCCGGCCTGGTGTATTTAAAAGGACGTTTTTACTATCATGCCTGGAATTTGGTGTATTTGGGACGCTGGATAACCGCCGACGCCGTGTTCGACCAACTGCCCGCTGATGTCGGCCATATAAGGTTTGTTAGCGGCTCTCCCAGCCGGCAGCTTGATTTGATGGGTATTATCGGCCAGGTCAAATTAAAGGTCATAAAATAGTCAGTTGTCCGTTGTCAGTTGTTCGTTGCTAAACATTGCATGATCTTTTGCTTACCGTTATTATTATAATTGCGCTTGGTGAATCAAGCACGATTTTCAAGGTCTTTTCCCAATAGACCACGAACATCGGACAGTTGACATTTTTTTAGGCCCTCGAATTTTCAGTAAACCGACTTAATATGGTAAAATAAACAAAAAATTACAAAACCAACCCTATTATGATCGAACTTAAAGAAATTACTAAAAAGTACGGTGAGTTTTGCGCTGTAGACCATCTGAATCTCAATGTGAGGAAAGGCGAGATTTATGGATTTTTAGGGCCCAATGGCGCCGGCAAGACTACGACCATAAAAATAATCACCGGTGTTCTGCAGCCGACCTCCGGCACAGTAACCATCGGCGGCCTAGACATGCAAAAGCAGCCGGAAGCAGCCAAACGAAAAATTGGCTTTATACCGGACCGCCCCTACCTTTACGAAAAGCTAACCGGTATGGAATTTTTAAAATTCACCGCCGACCTCTACAGCGTGCCGGATGAGATTTACCGTAAAAAAGCACCAAAAAATCTTGAGATGTTTTCCCTTGCGGATTGGTCCGATGAATTGATCGAATCTTATTCCCACGGCATGAAACAGCGGCTGATCATGAGCGCCGCGCTGCTGCACGATCCGGAAATCATCATTGTGGACGAACCCATGGTCGGCCTTGATCCGGCCGCGATTCTGATGGTTAAAGAAATTTTCCAGGAACTGAGCCTCCAGGGAGTTTCCATTTTCATGTCTACCCACACATTGACGATTGCCGAAGATACCTGTGATCGCATCGGCATCATCCACCGAGGACGCCTGATCGCCAGTGGAACAACTGCTGATCTGCAGCGCGAGGCCAAGGTAACGGATGCAGATCTTGAAAAGGTTTTTTTGAATCTGACCAACACCGCTAATTAATCCGCCCCGAATATTAGCACATTCTAGCTTGCAAATTGTTCTTTGAAAATGGAAGAAGGTTGTTTGATCGAAACTACGGCGGATTAATTATTTTATGCTTCGCATATTTTTTATTTTTTAATTAATTTCATTATGTTATGCAGAAATATAAAAATTGGGTACTTGCAATCTTGCACTTTTTTCAATTTTTCAAATAACGATTCGAAATGCGGAGTGGTGATAATTTTGGCTTCACTTGTTTATTTTATATCCTTTAACCTTTTACGGTGAGCTGTTAGCAGTGCTCCCTGCGCCCTGCGCTGTTAGCCGTAAGCCGGTATTTTCGCAACCCGTAACTCGAAACACACGACCCGAAACGCGCAACCCGTGACTCGAAACGCGTAACCCGTAACTCGAAACCCGAAGCATGAACGACATCCTAACTCTGTTAAAACCCCGCATTTGGCCTCTCATACACCGAGGCGTTCGAAAGAACAGTGGTGACAGCGTTCTGAAGCTGTGTTTTTTGGGCGCCGTCGGTATTCTATTCTGGGTAGCGATATTTGGGGTTGCCATCCGGGTTCTTTCTTACTTTAAAGGCATCGAAGATATAGGAGATATCCTCGGCTACAAGCTGTTGTCGATGTTACTGATTGTTTCATTTGCATTGTTAATTTTCAGCAGTATCCTGACGTCGCTCTCGAAACTTTACCTGTCACGCGACCTGTTGCTGGTCCATTCCATGCCGGTTGCTGGCTACAAAATTTTTATCGCCCGCTGGATCGACAGCACCGTTGAGAGCGCCTGGATGGTTATCATTTTCACGCTGCCCATCTTTTTATCCTATGGGATCGTCTATCGGGCCGGCGCATTTTATTATGCCAATACCCTGCTGGCCCTGCTGCCGCTGGTGATTAATGCCTCCGCCATCAGTACCGGGATGGTCATGCTGGCCGTTATCATCATTCCCGCCAACCGTTTGAAAAGTATTTTTATTTTTCTGAGTATCCTGTTTTTTGTGGTCATTTATCTGGCGATCCGCCTTTCACGGCCGGAACTGCTGGTCGATCCGGAGGTTTTCGACACCGTCATGGTGTATATCACCTCTCTGCAAACACCATCGTCGCCGCTTCTGCCCACCACCTGGGCCTATGACGCCATCCGCGCAGGTCTTGCGGGAGCATTCGGCAGCGGATTGTTCCACACGGCGCTTTCCTGGAGCTTTGCCGGTACAATCCTGTTTATTCTGATCCTGGTTGCCGATGCCGTTTATTTTAAGGGATTTTCTAAAACCCAGACCGCAGCCGTCCGATTTTTCAGAAACCGAGGCGCCGGCCGGCAATACCTCAACTTTTTGCCCGGCCCGGTGAAATCCTTTGCTGTCAAAGAAATTAAAACATTTCTGCGCGATCAAACCCAGTGGTCTCAGCTTTTTCTGGTCGCTGCCCTGGTGGTGATATACGTATATAATTTCAAAGTCCTTCCTCTTGACAAATCACCGATCAAAACCGTCTATCTGCAAAACCTGTTTTCATTTCTGAATATGGGCCTGGCCCTGTTTGTTCTCACCGCCATCTCCGCCCGTTTTGCCTATCCGGCCGTCAGCATGGAAAGAGAGGCCTTCTGGCTCGTCAAAACATCTCCTTTGTCGCTGAGAACCTTTTTGTGGATCAAATTTTTTATTTATTTTTTCCCTTTGCTGATCCTGACACAAGCCCTGATCGTCACCACCAACATCCTGCTCAACGTCACTCCCTTCATGATGGCGCTGTCCACCATCACCGTTTTTTTCCTCGTTCCGGGAATTGTTGCCATGGGTATCGGATTGGGTGCGGCCTACCCGAATTTTAAGGCTGAAAACCCCACCCAGACGGTTACCAGTTTCGGCGGACTGGTTTTCATGATCGTTTGCGCCGGCTACATCGGCGCCGTCATTCTGATCGAGGCCGGTCCGGTCTACTATCTTTTCATGGCGGGCATTCGCGGCAACACCCTCCCACTGCTAACCTGGCTATGGATTGTCGCATCCTTCAGCGCCGCTTTGGTTATCAGTCTCCTGGCCATTGCCCTGCCCATGCGGTTTGGTGAAAGGCGGCTGTCAGAAGCACGGATTTGACCCTGAAGGTTCAGAGGTTCTGGAATGTGGTTCAGGGTTCAACCCAACCGCAGGTTTCGGCAGCGGAATCAAACTGGTCTGAAATGGCAATCCCGGCGTAAAAGATTGATCTTGACAACAAACCCCGCTTTGGTTATCCAGATTGAACAAAAAAATGGAGGATTCCATGGAAAACTGGCCGGAATTCGAATTGAAGGCGGGCAGATTCAGCCTGAAACTGAGCGGCGGCACGCTCCGCTATCTGTCTCTGGACGGATCGGAGGTAGTCCGTCGCCTTTACTTCGCGCTTCGCGATAAAAACTGGGACACCATACCGGAAGAACTAATTTCCACCGACACTAAGCTAGGGGCGAACTCCTTTGCGATAAATTATGAAGCCAGGTACAAAGATGCCGCTGAAAATATCGACTTCGATGTCAAAGGCCGTATCACCGGGACGGAAGATGCCGTCGTAAAATGGGAGTTTGTCGGCATCGCCGGAAGCGATTTCGAGCGCAACCGTATCGGCTTCTGCCTGCTTCACCCGGCTGCGGCAGCCGGCCGGCAATGCAAAGTGGTCCATTGCGACGGAACTTCTGAAAACAAAATTTTTCCTGAGCTAATTTCCCCCCATCAGCCCTTTATGGACCTCCAATCGATCGAATATGGAGGCGTTGTCAGCGAATTCGAGGGGGATGTTTTCGAAATGGAGGATCAGCGCAACTGGACAGACGCTTCCTATAAAATATACAGTACTCCCCTCGCTTTGCCCTTCCCCGTTGAGATTGCCCGCGGAGACAGGGTGCGTCAATCCATTACTTTCAAGATCGTCGGCCGTGACAAACCGCCATCCATTGAAGCGACCGCAGGCCAATCCCACCCATGCCGGATTTCGAGCCCAGCCAGAGGCTCCCAAAGACTTCTTGATATCGGGTGGGTGTACTCTGGAAAACTCTCTGCCAGGGAACTCGATCTTGTAAAAAACCTGCCGGACGGCCATATCCGCCTGGACGTCCGTCCGAACACGGATAGAGATTTTGTCGTCCGAGCCGTTGCGAATATCGAAAAAACCGGCAAAGAGCTTCTACCGTTCCTCCATATAGACAACGACACGCCGGACAGCTTCTACCTGGAAGCCCTCAAAGGCGCGAACTGCAGCAGGATGGCAATCGTCGGCTGCCAAAACCTCAAAATTGTTCCCGCAGAACGGATTGAACCTCTTATAAAAGCCATCCGCGACCGATTCGGAGACATCCACGTAGCCGCCGGCTCCGACGCATTCTTTGCCGAGTTTAACCGCAATAGAATTTCGGCGGAAAAGGCCGACGCCTTCGTGTTCTCAATAAATCCGCAAGTGCATGCCTTTGACAATCTCTCGATCACCGAAACGCTCGAGGGACAAGAGGCCGTCATAAAGACCGCCCTCGCGATCTGCAGCGGCAAACCCGTCTGGGTGAGCCCCGTTACCCTTAAGATGCGCTGGAATCCCAACGCCACTGGAGAGGAGATTGTGCCGCAGGGCGAATTACCGTCCAATGTAGACGTCCGGCAACTCGATCCCTTTTGTGCTTGTTGGACGCTCGCCTCAATCGGCCGGATGTCCAACGCGGGAGTGGCGCTGTCCACCTATTACGAGTTGTCGGGTTGGAAAGGACTTTTTGAGAAAGAGGCGGGCTCAAAAATTCCGCAAAAGTTCCCTTCGACGCCCTTGCAGATGTTTCCCGTTTACGATGTGCTGACCCTATTGAAAGGCTTTGAGGGCGGCGCGCTGTCGGTCCGGGAAACGGATAATCCTCTCATCGCCTGCGCCTACAGGATTACCAGGGATGAGCAAAGAATCGATATTCTCATTAACCTTTCGGAAAGAACCGAGGAATTTAAGGTTGAAGATAATCCCTTCGACGAAGTTAAT
Organism: uncultured Desulfosarcina sp.; assembly: GCA_964435765.1. Lineage (GTDB taxonomy): Bacteria > Desulfobacterota > Desulfobacteria > Desulfobacterales > JAFDCJ01 > JAFDCJ01. The sequence goes on along the minus strand of CAYTBC010000131.1, from coordinate 4,541 downwards.
TCCTCCCTTTTCGACTGGACCGATCACGGGAAAGCCGGATTTGGAGAAAAGGCCCGTGTTGAAGGCGATACGGTGTTTTTACCCGGCCACTCTGTATTGACAAGGGTAGACAAAAAAGGCGATAGTTGACGATTCATCAACAGCCAACCTAAAAAAGGAGAGGACGCAACATGAAAAGCTTGGGAAAGATTTTGGTACTGTTGGGGGTATTTGTTTTGGCATTTAGTCTTGCGATTCCGGCAACGGCGGGGGACAAGATTGTGATCGGCTACTCGATCAGCACCCTGAACAATGCCTTTTTTGTGGGCATGACCCGTGGTGTTGAAAATGGCGCCAAAAAATTGGACGCTGAGTTGATCACGGTCAACGCCAACGGTGATTCGGCCAAACAGGCCGCTGATGTCGAAGACCTAATCACCAAAAAGGTCAGCGCGATCATTATCAATCCCCGTGACGCGGAGGCGATTGCACCGGCCGTCAAAAAGGCCCTGGCCGCGGGCATCCCCGTATTGTCGCTCGATCGGGGCGTGACCGGCGTGGACGTTACCTCCTTTCTGGAAACCGATAACGTGGCGATGGGCAAACTGGGCGCAGATCTCATTGCCGAGGCCATGAAAGCCAAATACGGTGAGATCAAGGGTAACGTTATCGAACTGGGGGGCCTGGTCGGCACGACGGCCGCGCGTGATCGCGGCAAAGGCTTCCACGAAGGTTTGGAAAAATACCCCGGACTTAAACTCGTAGCCTCGCAGCCGGCGGATTTTGATCAAGAAAAAGCCTATAACGTTACCACCAACCTTATGCTTGCGCATCCCGATGTCGATGCGATCTTCGGCCACAACGACGACAACACCGTGGGGGCCGAAAGAGCGCTGAAGGCCATGGGCAAGTTGGAAAAGGTCGGTGAAAAGGGTCACATTTACATTGTCGGCATTGACGGCATCAAGCAGGCGCTGGACGCGATCCGGCAGGGTTACATCGACTGCACGATCTCCCAGGAACCCGTTATGATGGGCGAACAGTCGGTCGAATTCGCCGTGCAGTATCTCGCTGGAAAAACCGTACCCAAACACTATTATACCCCCTTCACCGCCATTACCAAAAACAACGTGGATAAGAGGGCCAACTGGGCTGAGTAGTCAGCCGAGATTTGATAGTAGGGCATCAATTTTGGATGCCCTACTTTTGTGGTGTCAGAGAAGAGGCAATACAACATTCTTGTTCAAACTAAACGCACACTTCTTTTGAATTTAATTGCAATTTTACATTTGTACAATATCTGTGATGGATAATGGGAATATAACCCGGGAACCCCGATGAATGGAGATATCGTCTTAGAGACCCAAAAGGTCACCAAAGAATTTCCCGGAGTCGTCGCTCTCGATCAAGTTTCGCTTGTTCTTTATGAAAACGAGATTCTGGGAATCGTCGGGGAAAATGGCGCAGGTAAATCTACCCTGATAAAGATTATCGGCGGGGTTTACAAACCGACTCAGGGCGAGATCTTTCTTAATGGTCGCAGAGTTGTACTCCGATCTCCCCAAGATTCGTTAAGTGCCGGTATTTCTATCGTTTATCAAGAACTCAACCTCATCCCGCACCTTACCGTCGCCGAAAATATATTTGTAAACCGCCTTCCCCGCAAAAACGGCTTTGTCCAATGGAAAAAGCTTTACGCCGACACGGAGCAAATTTTAAGAGAAAACGGGATGGGGGGCATCAACCCGCGCGATATTGTTTCTGATTTACCCATTGGCTTAAAGCAGTCGGTAGAAATCGCCAAAGCCCTTTCGTACAATGCCAATGTGCTCCTGCTGGACGAACCGACCTCATCGCTGACCGAACCGGAAATTCAAAATCTTTTCCAGATTATCAGGAAACTACAGGAGAGAAGGATTTCCATTATTTACATCTCGCACCACCTGGACGAGATATTTAGCATCTGCAACCGGGTGCACATACTGAGAGACGGCCGCACCGAAGACGTCATGCCCATCAAAGAAGCAACCGAAGCGAAGATCGTATCTAAAATGGTGGGCCGTGACATCAAGAGTATATATTACAAAGAGGCGCATCCCATCGGCGATGTAACTCTGGAGGTACGGGGGGTCAAAGACGATCTCCTGAAAGACGCTAACCTGACTCTCAGGAAATCGGAGGTGCTCAGTATTTATGGGTTGCTGGGTTCCGGCAGAACAGAGCTGCTGAAAGCCATCGTGGGCGCCCGCAGGTCCCACATCGACGAACTCAGGTTTAAGGGCCGGCCCGTCAAGATTAAGGCTCCCATCGATGCAATCAAACTGGGTATTGTCTATTCTTCCGAAGACCGCAAGGGCGAAAATCTCTTTTTTGGAAATTCCGTCTGGAAAAACATCACCTACTCCGCGATCCAAATAGGACAGTTTGTTCGATTCGGATTTATCAGCCGTAAAGAAGAGTATGATAAAGCCGGGCGCTATTTTAATAAACTGAACGTTAGAGCCCCCAGCATGGACATGGATGTGTATAACCTGTCGGGCGGCAACCAGCAAAAAGTATGTCTGGCCAAAGCATTGATAATCGAACCCGAGGTGTTGCTGCTTGATGAACCCACTCGGGGCATAGATGTTGGGGCCAAGTTGGAAATCTACCGGCTGATATCCGATCTAGCGAAAGAAGGCAAGTCGATTATTTTCGTAAGTTCGGAGCTGCCGGAGGTTATCGGTTGCTCCGATCGGGTCTATTCCATGGCGAATGGACGAATCACCCAAGAATTTGTGGGCGACGCCATTAGCGAAGAGAACATCTTGAAGTACTGCCTGAAAAAAAATGCTGATGAGGCAACCGCCATATGAAAGTCAACCGATCTATCTATTCAAACAGCGAATTCATCGTCTTTTTGGGCCTGCTGAGCATCGGTGTGTTTTTCTCCATTGCATCACCGGTATTCCTCACGCGGTTTAACCTGCTGAATATCCTGTTGCAGTCTTCCACCCAGGGCATCATCGCCATCGGTATGACCTTCGTTATTCTCACCGAGGGGATTGACCTCTCCGTCGGTTCGCTGGTAGCACTCTCCGGCGTCGTCATGGCGATCATGTTGCATTTGAACGTCCCGGTCTACCTGGTGCTGCCGATCAACCTGCTGTTCGGCGCCGCTGTCGGCATATTCCAGGGTGTCGCCATAACCAAAATCAGAATGGCACCGTTTATTGTGACCCTATCGGTAATGGCCATGGCCAGGGGACTGACCATGGTACTCAGCCAAGGCAAGACGATCTTTTCTTTCCCTGAAAGCTTTAATTACTTGGGCTCGGGAAAATTCGGGCCGATACCGGTGACCGTCATCATCTTTTTGCTATATGCGATTGTTGCCGAAGTCCTGCTGCGCAACACGGTCATCGGACGCAACATCTATGCCGTGGGGTCGAACATCAAAGCCGCCGCTCTCTCGGGCATCAAGACCAACTGGATACTGAATTTTGTCTACATCGTCTCGGGCATCTCCTGCGCCATTGCAGGGATAATCCTCACCGGCCGCCTCGACGCGGCCATGCCAACCGCTGCAACAGGTTACGAGCTCGATGCCATCGCCGCGGTTATTATCGGCGGTGCGTCTCTGGGCGGTGGAAAGGGCACCATCATCGGAACGATCATCGGGGTGCTCATGATCGGGGTCATCAACAACGGAATGAACCTGTTGAACGTACCCCCTTTTTGGCAAAACTTCATTAAGGGCGCCGTCATCTTTATCGCGGTCATGATTGACAGCTTAAAAAACCGGCCGACGGAGGGATAGTCCGGGCATCGGTCTCAAGGAGAGAAATGCTGAATACGCTTCCATGATATCCAAAGTTCCTGTCTGCCTATAGGCTGAATACCAATTTTGTTAAACTGAAGTGTGCCTGCCAGAACAGCTAATCTGGCAGATTCTGCTAAATCATGTCCTTCAGCCAACAGAGCTGCAACAATTGCTGTAACCTGATCGCCACAGCCCGTTTCATCGTGATGTCCAGTGTCATTAACCGCAGGAACAGGTATATGCAGACTGGTTTTTTTGTTGAAAAGATAGGCTCCGTGTTCACCGTGTGTAATTAGAATGTTACAAATTCCCTTTGCCAGCATTCTTTTTGCTGCCATTCTCGCCGATTTGAAATCTTCAATCGCAATCCCGGTTAAAACTCTGGCCTCATGCTCATTGGGTTTTAACAAAAAAATGTGTTCATTCATCAATTCGTCAATTTGTTCAGTAATGCCTCCCGGATCCAGAATAACACGGATGCCCTCCCTAACAGCTTTTTTTATCGCATGCTTGACGGTTGCCAATGGAATCTCAAGAGCTATTAATAATATTTTTTGATTTTTGGGGTTTTCAAAAAGAATGCTGGCATTATCTATATCCCGACAACTAAAATCTTCATTCACACCGGGGAACAAATAAATCTGATTTCGGCCCTTTTGATCTACCGGGATCAAAGCAATGCCGGGATATTTACAGCCGGCCTCCGATAAATCCGATTTAGTGACATAGCTGTTATCGACACCGGCCTCCTCCAGCGTCC
>CAYTBC010000130.1:0-12513 GCA_964435765.1 uncultured Desulfosarcina sp. | reverse complement strand
ACCGTGATCAAAAGAAACACCCGGAAACATCCGCGGATGGCGAGCCATAGCAATGAGGAAATCTTTGTTTGCCGGACACCGCCCTCAAACCATCGTGCTTGTGCACGTCATCGTTTCGCTGTTTTCCGTGGCAGCCCATCAGGTTCACACCTCGGTTGCTCGGGCGGAAGAACTGATCATCCCTATAGAAACGGGGACAGCGAAACATGGCGGTTTTGGGGTAGGAGCCTATCCGGTATAGACAATCATCGATTGGCATCTGGTAAACAAGTGTATTGATGTGGCATGTTGGTATGACAATAATCAGTAATTCATAGTTGACAACCAAGTTGTGATTTGGCAATCATTGCAGAAAAGAAGGATGTTGCCAAAGGGAACAAATCCTTTCTTTACTACTTCTGATTTTTGATATATGAAACCACCGGCACAGACTTTGTTGAAAGGATTAAAAAATGACGACCTGCAGTCTTACGTTTTCTCCCCAGATCAACCTGGCGCAATTGCCAACGCCGATGCAGCCGCTGCGGCGATTGAGTCAAAAGTATGGTGTCAAATTATACATCAAACGCGACGATCTGACCGGTGTGACCCTATCCGGCAACAAAATTCGCAAATTGGAATTTGTTCTCGCCGATGCCTTGGCGCAAAAAGCCGATACGGTGATTACCTGCGGGGGTGCCCAGTCCAACCACTGCCGGGCGACGGCCATAGCGGCGGCCATACTGGGCCTCAACTGCCGGCTGCTGCTGCGCACGCCGGACCCCTCGCATCCACCGGCGGCCGAAGGCAACATCCTGCTCGATCGTCTGGCCGGGGCCGAGATTGTCTGGATTACACCGGACGAATACAAAAAGCGGGATGAATTGATGGCGCGTGAGGCAGATGCCTTGAAGGCATCCGGACAAAAGTCTTATACCATACCCGAGGGCGCATCCAATGCCCTGGGTGCCCTGGGATACATTCGGGCCACCGAGGAACTGGTCAATGATATCACCAACATGCTGGGCGGGGCGCAACAGGCCTGCACCATCATCAATGCGGCCGGCTCCGGCGGGACCACGGCCGGTTTAATCCTGGGGACCAAAATGTTCGACGTGAACGCCCGGGTTGCCAGTGTCAATGTGTGTGACGACCGGGATTATTTTGTGAGGGCCATCGGCGATATTTGCGAAAAAACCATCGCCGACTATCAGCTTGATCTTGATTTTGTGCGGGAGCGGGACGTTGACATCATTGACGGCTATGTGGGCCGCGGTTATGCGCTGTCCCAACCCAAGGAACTGGCCCTGCTGCGTGAAGTGGCGCAAACAGAGGGAATTTTTCTTGACCCGGTTTACACGGGCAAAGCGTTTTTCGGGATGGTTGAAGAATTGAAGCGCGACCCCAAGTGTTTCGGTGAGCGCATCATTTTCATTCACACCGGCGGGGTTTTCGGGTTGTTTCCCAAGGCTGAAGAGTTGGAACCGCTTTTATAAGGGAGCAGGATAAAGGTTAAAGGACAGAGGATAAAGGTCGAATTAATACATCCTTGTCGTCTGATTTCTGTCATCTATATTAAAACTGGAGGGAAACTATGAGCCATGAACTGGCAGGTTGTGCACGCTGTCCCGTTGTCACCCGGGATCGGCTGTGCCAGAAAGAAGACGGCAAGGCCCCGGCTTTTTGTCCGACCCAAAATTACCAGGCGGCTGTTGACAGGGCGATGGAAGAACTGAAAAAACCCGAGGTATTGGAATTTGCCCGGCAGGCGTCGATTCAGGAAGCCGAGGGCTATACCGACAAGGAGCTTGGACGCGACCATGTCAGGCCGATCAAGCCGCGTATTGTGGAGACCCTGGAATTCGCCAAAAAGATGAACTACAAGCGCCTGGGGTTTGCGTTTTGTCTCGGGCTGGTGCCGGAAGCTAAAATTGTCGAAAAACTGCTGGCCGCCGAGGGATTTGAAGTGGTTTCGGCTCTGTGCAAACTGGGACGGACGCCCAAAGAGAGCATCGGGGTTCGTGATGATCAGAAAATTAATATCGGCTGTTTTGAGTCCATGTGCAACCCAATCGCCCAGGCCTTTGTGATGAACGAAGAAAAGACGGAGTTCAACATCATCATGGGTCTGTGCGTGGGGCATGATTCGTTGTTTTTAAAATATGCCGCGGCACCCTGCACGGTTCTGGCGGCCAAGGACCGCCTGCTGGGGCACAACCCTCTGGCCGCTGTGTACACCATCGATACCTATTATCGAGCACTGAAGCAGCGGGATGGGGTTTGAGATAAGATGAAGGTTTCAGATGTCGGAAGAAAGAGCTGGGAGGCTCGGAGGCTTGAAGGCTGGCAGGCCGGGAAATCTTGAGATTGGTAAAAAGGTTTCGGGTCCTATCACAGCTGCCGATTGGGCCGACTTCTGAAACCTTTATAGCTGATATTATTTGCCGCCCTTACAGCCTCCCAGCTTCCTCGCCTTCCAGCTTCCCAGCTCTTTTTTCGCAATTACTCCCACTGACGCAAGCCCGGGATATTTTTGAAATGGCGGTCATAGGTGATCAGGGTTGATCCGGTTTCGAGGGCATGCGCTGCTATCCACACATCATTGATGGGTAAGGGGCTGCCCGCGATTCTAAGTTCCTGTTTCACCATGCCGAAGACCTTTGCCGTTTCGGAAGTGGCGTTTAGAATTTTGACGGTCGGTTTGAGCAAGAATCGATCGAGGGCTTCCAGGTTGCCGCGTTTTTTTTCGCCACCGGCAAATCCGGCATACAACTCTCCCAGGACAAAAATCGACATATAGACGGTCTCTGCCGTCCCGATGACATCCAGCACATCTTCTTCACCTGCTAAAAGTCGGGTGTACGCATTGGTATCGAGCATAATCTTCTTCACTTCCAGTCCTCAGAGTTGACCTTTCTCAGGTCTTTGGTCGCATCTTCAAACTCGGCAAGTTCAGAATCAGACCAGATACCGCAAAACTCTTCGAAATCACTTCGATTTATACCTTTTCCCCGCGGTTTCACGCCGAGCGATTCCTCCAGAAGCTTTTTGACTGTTTTGTTGATGCTCAAACCTTCTGACCGGGCCCTGGATTTTATGAGCTCAGCCAAGGGTTCGTCGAGGCCGTGAATCGTAATTGATTTCATTTTACCTCCAAGACGTTCCTTTAATGAACCGTTAATTGATTCATTATTTTAAAAAATAGTTCATTTTCTGCAAGGAATCAACCTATAAGTTTATTTGGCATCCATTTATGAGGAAAATCCGAGCATTTTTGCTTGACAGCATATTGACCGAATGCTATTAGGTATTTTGTAATATTTTCTCGATATATTTTTAATCTATATAGATAACAAATAGATATTTACCTAACAGCAATTATTTATATTCAACATTACAAAATATTATTTGAAAATATATTTTCAATTTTAAAATATTTTAACCGATTCATCTTTTTAAAATCAATATATCCCAAAATATCAAATACCATTAGAGATCATATTTTAATTAATACCAGTATATTAAAATATATTGCAGATTAATTCACCGCAATTTACCGAATGTTGGTTGGTCAAAACAAATGGCCAAAAATAACTTCAAAGAACACGCCCGCGAACGCATTATCAATTCCGCCAAAAAACTGTTTGCCGAACAGGGCTACCAGAAGACCACCATTGTTGACATCTCAAAGAGCGCGGGGCTCTCGGAGGCTGCGCTCTACGAATACTTTCAGGGCAAGGAAGACCTGCTGCTTATGATTCCGGACCTCTGGGTATCCGAGCTGGTGCGGGACTTAGATGAGCAGCTGTTCGGCGTCAAAGGGGCGATTAATAAGCTGCGCAAATATCTGTGGTGGTACATGCGCCGGGTGGAGCAATCCCCTCTGGATGCCAAGATCGTCTATTTGTTTTTAAAAACCAACGCCAACTTTTTGAACACCGAAGTTTATTCCAACGTCAAAAATTTTTATACATATTTGGTCGATATTTTCGAAGAGGGCCGTAAAAGCGGGGAAATGAAGGCGAATCTTGATTCCCGTGCGGCCCGGGATTTATTTGTGGGAACAACGGATCATATCATCAGCCGCTGGTTGTTAAAGGACATGTCTTACTCTCTTTTTGATAACCTGGAAAATGTTTTTGAACTCATGGTAGATGCTTTTAAGGCAAATCACTCAAATTAGGAGGAGGGTCCAGTTATGGCGAAAACGTTATTTGAATGGGATTATTCCGACTACCCGGGAGCCAAAAGTTACCCGCACCTGTTCAAGCCGATTCAGATCGGCAATCTTCTTGTGCCCAACCGCATCAAGTATGCGGCCACCGAGGAGAATTTGAACGGCCGGGATGGTTTTATCACCGATTCCGGTGTGGCCTACATGCGGGCGCGGGCCCAAGGTGTTGTCGGCGGCCTGTGTTTCATGCAGGGTGTCTACATGGACCAAGCCGGCAAGGGGCAGGGCTATGTCGGCCAGGCCGCCGCCTGGGACGACAAATTCATCCCCGGCTTGAAGCGCATAGCGGATGCAATCCATGAAGAGCGCGCCATTGCCGGTTTTCAACTGATGGATTGCGGTCGGGTCGGCGCGGTGGAAGTTGAATCCGGACACGGTCCTTCCACAGTTCCCCAGCGGCTTAGAATTTTCAAACCCATGTATGAAATGACCAAGGCGGAAGTCAAGGAGATGGTTCAGCAGCACGTTGATGCCGCTAAAAGGGGCGTTGAAGCCGGTTTTGATGCGATGGAAATTTCGGGCATCGTCGGTTATTTGATCTCTAACTTTATCTCCAGCTACACCAACCGCCGCACGGATGAATACGGCGGTGACATTCGCGGCAGAATGCAGGCAGTCGTCGAGATCATCCAGGGTGTTAAGGCCGTCTGCCCGCCGGATATGCCTGTCGGAATCCGCATGTGCCTGGAAGAGCTCCTAGATGACGTCCGCGGCAATACACCCGAAGAATCGATCGAAACATATAAAATTGCTGAAGAAGCAGGGGTCGACTATATCAGCTGTACCCTCGGCTGGCAGGAATCCATCTATCCGGTCATTAGCCGCGACATCCCCATGGGCAACTGGGTCCATTTGGCCAAACGGGCCAAAGAACATGTCGGCATACCGATTCAGATGGCCTACCGATTGTTTAAGCCGGAGCTGCCGAATGAGAAAATCGGTGCCGGTGAACTGGATATCTGGGAGATGTGTCGCCCGATGATCGCCGATCCGCTGATGCCGAAAAAAGTGCTCGAGGGCCGTGAGGAGGAAATCCGGCACTGTGTGGCCTGCAACCTTTGTCTGGCGCGCCTGTTCAGGGACGCCCCCATGACCTGTTACATCAATCCGGTCTGTGCCCATGAAGCCAATCCGGAGTTCACCCATCCATCGCCGGCCGAAGAAGAAAAAGAAATCATGATCGTCGGTGCCGGACCGGCCGGTTTGGAATGCGCCTACGTGGCGGCCCAAAGGGGTCACACGGTGCATGTGTATGACAAGCGCGATGTCATCGGCGGCACGCTCAACGAAGCCCGCAATGCTCCCTACGGCGATGATGAACTTTGGACCTGTGTGAAATATCAGAAAGTCATGTGTGAAAAAGCCGGGGTTGAGTTCCATCTGGGCACCGAGGTGACGGCTGAGCTGATTGAGGACGAAATGCCGGACTCCGTGGTGCTGGCGACCGGGCCGGTTTACACGCAGCTTAAAGGCGTTGATGCCAACAGCGCCAAAGTTGTTGCCTTGGCCGATGTGATGAGCGGCAAGGCGACTGTCGGTGAAAAGGTGGTCGTGTGGGGCAACCGCAAACCGGGTATCGGCTGCGCGCTGCACCTGGCGAAACAAGGCAAGAAGGTCACCTTGGTCGGTAAAGACAAAACCGCCGGTTTTGATGTCAATCCATCGTTTAAATGGCGTTATATGATTTATATGCGGCAAAACGGGATTACGGCCTACAATGATTGCGAGATCGTGGAAGTCACCGGCGACGGTATTGTCGTAAAAACATACGACGGCTGCCAGTGGCCCATTAAATGCGACACCATTGTTTTGAGCCAGCGAGAACCCAATGACAATTTGAAAAAAGCGGTTCAATCGGAAGGAATTGAAATGTTTATCATCGGTGATGCACTGATTCCCCGCAACCTTTCCAGTGCAGTCCACGACGGTTACCGGATCGGAATCCGCATCTAAAAAGGAGGTAGACCATGCCAGTTGATGCCGAAAAAGAAATAGCGAGACTTTGGCGGGCGATGCACAGCGCCCAGGATGAAATCGGAAAAACATATTATCGGTGGCGGCAAGTTGCCGTGGAATTTGCCGGCGGCGATGTCAATCCGCTGGATATTGCCCTGCGGGCCGCCGAGGTTTTTGGTAAGGATATCGGTAAGAGCCTGCTTCCCCGGATGAACTGGTTAAAGGGGGAGGAAGGGTTCATGATGATTCTGGGCAAGGCGCTGGCCGGACTCTGGAGCACCGACGGGGGTCTCGCCACGGCTGAGAAAGGCGAAGGCCCGGGCGAAATATTTATTAAATGTACCCGGGATCCCTGGCCCTCATGGGCGAAGGAATTCGGCGTACCCATGGAAGAAGTCGCCTTGAGCCGTGAGCGAATGTACCAGGCCATCCTGGAAGACGTCAGTGTGTTTATGAACGTTTCGCTAAAGATTGAAATGCAAAAAGCCATTGCCAGAGGGCAGGGCGAGACGGTCCTGCGGCTTTACAAAGCGAACCAAACGGCCTAAACCAACTTTACGAACCTTACGATTTATCAGGAGTATATTATGGCTGCTCAAATTGATTTAGATAAATGTGGCATGTGCGGCGGTTTAATCCAGCCGTTGTGTGTGGAGATTTGTCCGGACTCCGCCATTAGAGTGCAGGACGGCCGACCCGTTGTGACCGAATTTTTGTGCGAAGACTGCAACGAATGCGGCTGTGTTTGTCCGGATCATGCAATTGAAGTTCCCTTGGAGAAAGTTACATTCTAGCAACCTCCAGTTTTGCCGGATGCTGGATATTGGATATTGGATATTGGATATTGGATGCTGAATAATGGATATTGGATTTTACAAAAGGAAATTTTTCCTCTTTTATCCCGGTATCCGGTCTTTTAAAACGATGGTCGTCAGACATCAATTTTCTGCTTTTGCTCCAGAAACCATTATTCCATTGCTCCAGCATTCCATCATTCCAATTAGGGTGAAGCCCTTAACTTGAACTAATTTTCATTTTAAGATCCGGTGCAACCGGGTTAAAAAATTAGGGGGATAGAAGATGAAAGTCAATAAAGTCGACCATATCTGCATTGCGGTCAAAAACCTCGAAGAGGCCCGTAAAACCTGGGAGCCGGTTCTGGGCAAATCCAAGCCGGATGACGAATACATCGATGAGCCCGAAAAGATTAAGGTCGCCCGCTACTGGGTGGGAGAAGTCGGATTTGAGCTGATGGAATCCACCACACCCGATGGTGATGTCGCCAAGTTTATCGAAAAAAAGGGTGAAGGGGTTATGCTGATCAGCTTTAATGTCGACAATACCCGTGAAGCCATGGCGGATTTAAAGCAGAAAGACTATCCGTTTATCGGCGGTGCCAGGCCTTTCAGGGACTGCGAATTTGCGTTTGTCCACCCCAAAAAGATGAATGGGGTTCTGCTGGAACTGATCGACTATAAGTGGCGGGAGTTTGACGAGCGGTAAGGGCATGTATGTTGTGAGTTGTAAGTTGGGTGTTGTATGGTGTGAATTGTGGGTTGTTTGTTGTTGATTATGGATTCAAAAGGATCGGGAGCGGCATCTCAAGCCGTCAACGAGTGAGATAAAAAATCTCGCTGAAACCCTTCACACGACATGCTTAGGTGCAATCTAAGTCGCACAACAACCAACATTCAACTCACAATGCACAACCCGCAACCCACAATATGAGGAACTACCTATGACCATATCCAAAAAAATAGAAAACATCATTGCCGGTTCATCTTTTATTCGCAAAATGTTCGAAGAGGGTGCGCGCCTGAAGGCCCAATATGGGGCCGACAACGTTTATGACTTCAGCCTGGGAAATCCGAATGTGCCGCCCCCCGAAAAGTTCAATGAGATCCTGCGGGAGACGGTCAGCACCTGCGGGCTGGATGACCATTGCTATATGCCCAATACCGGTTATCCGATGGTTTGCGGCTCGGTCGCCGACTACCTTGCAAAGGAGCAGCAGGCGCCGGTTACCGCAAAGGACGTGATTATGACCTGCGGTGCTTCGGGCGCACTCAATGTAGCCTTGAAAGCTGTCCTTGATCCGGGCGACGAAGTGCTCACGCCGATTCCGTGTTTTGTCGAATATAAGTTTTATGCCGATAACCATGGCGGTGTTCTGAAAACCGTCGCGACCCGGCCCAACTTCGAGTTGGACCCGGATGCCATCGCGGCGGCCATTACCGCCAAGACCAAAGTTTTTCTGATCAATTCCCCCAACAATCCGACCGGTCAGGTCTACTCGGCCGAGAGCCTTGAGAACCTTGCAGAAATTTTAGAGCAAAAAGGCCGGGAATTTAATCGTACAATTTATCTCTTATCGGATGAGCCCTACCGGAAAATCGTCTACGACGGGGTTGAAGTGCCCAGCATTTTTGCAGCCTATCCAAACAGCATCCTTGGAACTTCATATTCCAAAGACATTTCCATACCCGGCGAGCGCATCGGGTTTCTGGCGGTCAACCCGGCCGCAACATACCAAAAAGATCTTATGGCCGCCATGACGGTCGCCAATCGAATTCTGGGCTATGTCAATGCGCCGGCCTTGATGCAGCGTGTGATTGCCTGCATGCAGGGGTTGAGTGTCGACATAGCAGAGTATGCCCGTAAGCGCGATCTGCTGTGCAACGGTCTGGCCGGCTTCGGATATGAATTTATCAAGCCGCCCGGAACTTTTTACCTGTTTCCCCGCTCCCCAATTCCGGATGATGTTGAATTTGTAGATGCACTCAAAGAGGAACGCATCCTGGTGGTTCCGGGCAGCGGCTTTAACGGACCCGGTTATTTCCGCATCGCTTTTTGTGTCAGTGATGACACGATTAAAAATTCAATGCCGGGGTTTGAGAGGGCGATCAATAAATTTAAATAGCTGGAGCAGTTTTGCTTCCGACTGGGTTTTAATAGCTTCAACCAAAATCAAGGAAATCCGAAGCACGAAATCCGAAATCCGAAAAAAATTAGAAATTCGAAGGTCAAAATTTTCTAAACATTGAAAAGGGTAGTTGCAATTTTAGTAAAATACTTCGCCGTTTTGGATTTTTGGCATTTGATATTAGGATTTGTTTCGAATTTCGATATTCGAATTTCGGATTTATCAGTTGCAACAGGAAAATGAAGTAGGGTCGGCCACCGTGCCGGCCTTAACCCAATCAAAAAGGAAGACCAATGGGTAAAGTACTCAGAGACTACGAGGTGTACCTGATCTACGTTGATCCGGAGCGCTGTGATTCCTGTAAAGAATGCGTGCTGATGTGTCCGACGGAGGTTTTTGAGATGCCCCATAAAGCCATCCCGGTGCGGCCCCAGAATTGTCTGGGATGCCTGACGTGCACCGCGGTGTGCAAGTCCAAGGCGATTATTATAACTGAAATTTAAAAAAACAAGTGGGAAGTTGGAATGACTTGAAGTCGGAATTCGGAATGCGGAAATGCACTATCCGTGCAAAGCTGATAGCTCAAAGCTCAAAGCTGAAAGCTCAAAGTCTGTGGATAATATCGACTGATTACAATTGCCCAAACTTTAGTCAATTTAGTCATTTTCAATTTTAGTCATTTATTGGGGAAATATCATGAGTGATTCAATATTGGTGATCGGCGGCGGAATTGCCGGCATCAACTGCGCCATGAACGCTGCCAAATACGGAACCAAGGTCTATTTGATCGACGATACGGCCAGCATCGGCGGAATGATGGCCAGGCTGGACAAAACCTTTCCCACTAATGACTGCTCGATCTGCATCGAAGCGCCTCAAATGTATGAAGTCGACAATCATGAAAATATTCAAATAATGACCAACACCGAGGTGCGCAAGGTCGCGAAGGCCAACGGTGGGTTCCAGGTCAAGTTGGTCAAGAAGGCCATGTATGTCGACGAGGAAAAATGCACCGGCTGCGGGGCCTGTGTGGAGGCATGCCCGGTCAGCGTGCCCGATGAGATGGACCGCAAGATCGGCGGCAAACGCAAACTGGTCTCGATGGCCTTTCCCCAAGCCGTTCCCAATGTGGTCAAAGTGGATCCCAGCTGCCGGTTCGGCGAGATGCGCAAGCAAGGCGCCTGCGTGGGCGATTGCGCGGTGGATTGCAGCCAGTGCCGTGAATGTCCCATTGCCCTGTGTGTCAAGGCCTGCGAGAAAGAAGGCAAAAAGGCCATCACCTTATGGCAGTCAAACAAAAACGTCAGCCTGGATGTCAAAAGCATCGTCGTGGCCACCGGCATTAAAAATGCGCCGCCGGCCGGCGATTTGCTCGGCTACGATGTCTACGAAAATGTCATCACCAACACCGAGTTCGAAAGGTTGATGAATGCCGGCGGGCCGACGTCCGGAGAAATCATCAGGCCTTCGGACCGCAAGCATGCCAAAAAAATTGCCTGGGTGCAATGTGCCGGGCGCGGACTGGCCGAGGGCAAAGGTACGCCCTATTGCTCGAAGATTTGCTGCATGATATCGGCCAAGCAGACCATCATCACCAAGGAGCACGACGAGGCGGTGGAGGCCACCATTTTTTACAATGACCTAAAAGCCTACGGCAAAGGCTTTTGGGATTTTTACCGCAAGGCCAATGAGAACGGGGTGCGCTATGTCAAAGCCCGCCCCTATGAGGTCACCGAAGATCCGGCCACTAAGAACCTGATATTGAGATACGAAGACCTGGACACCGGTGAACTGCGCAAACATGAAGTTGAGATGCTGGTGCTGGCCACCGGCGTCATTCCGAATGATCGCAACAAGCGGCTGGCCAAAGTGCTGAAACTCGAGTTGGATGAGCTGGGTTATTTTAAAGAAAAGGATCCGCTGCTCTTCCCGCTGGAGACCAACGTCGAAGGCATCTACCTGTGCGGCGGCGCTACCGGACCGATCGATATTGCCGAATCGGTGACGCAGGCGACGGCAGCATCAATGATGGCGGTATTAAACAAATAGCTGATAGACTCATGAATTTTTCCCTTATTTGACTGAAGATAAATTCGAAATACGAAGCCCGAAACTCGAAACAAATCCGAAATACGAATGATCTAAATTCTCAAACGGGTTTGACTTTCATCCGCCTTTAAAATGACCATGAATTTCTGGTCCGATCAGTTTTGAATTTTAAGTTTTTGGTATTTGAATTTGTTTCGAATTTCGAAATTGGATATTCGGATTTTTTAGCCAGTGCGGAAACAATTATATTCAAAGATGCTGGAATTTTTGAGGCAAATTATATGAATAACGAAATCCGAATCGGTGTTTTTGTCTGCGACTGCGGTACCAATATTGCCGGTGTGCTCAACGTGCCGGAACTGGTAAAATATGCGAGGACGCTGGATCATGTCGTCTTTGCCGACGAGGGCCGCTGGTCGTGCTCGGTTGACTATCTGACCCGCATGAAAGAATTGATCCGGGATAACCGGCTTAACCGGGTCGTGATTTCGGCCTGCACCCCCAGGACCCATGAACCGCTTTTTAAACGCACCGTCAAAGAGGCCGGCGTCAACCCCTATCTGCTCGAGTTTGTGAGTATCCGCGAGCAGGTTTCCTGGGTCCACATGAAGGAGCCGGAGATTGCCACGGACAAAGCCAAGGACCTGATCAAAATGGGGGTAGCCAAGGCCGCCCTGTTGGAAGAGGGTCAGGAAATCAGGCTGCCGGTCAAAACCGACTGCCTGATTATCGGCGGCGGCATGGCCGGCCTGAATGCCGCTTTAAGTGTGGCGAATCAGGGATTCAACGCCGTCATCGTGGAAAAGGAACCGCGGCTCGGCGGTGTTTTAAATCGGCTTTGCTTCATTTCCCACGACGGCCATAAGATGCCGGCGCGCAACGTCGTCCAGGCCAAAGTGAATGAGGTTCAATCCAATCCGAACATTAAAATTTATACCGACACCCGGATCGACGAAGTCAAGGGGTACATCGGAAATTATAAAGTTAAACTCAAAGCCAATGAGGATGAAGCCGCTGCAGAGCTTGATATTTCCACTGTCATCGTCGCCACCGGCATGGAGGAGCTCGAACCGGAGGGTCAGTTTGAATACGGCCGTGACCCCAGGGTGATTACCCAACTTCAGCTCGACGGTAAGCTCAAGGACAAGCAGGTCGGCGATGTTAAAAATGTCGTCATGATCAGCTGCGTCAATTCCAAGAATGAGCAGCGGGGGTGCTGCAGCATCGGCTGCCACGTATCGGTCAAAAATGCCCTGGCATTGAAATACCTGCGCCAAGACGCCGACGTCCATATTTTATACCGGGACATGAGCCTGATCAAGGAAGAGGGGACCGCCCAGCAGGCGGCCAAGCGGCTGGGGGTGAAATTTTT
>CAYTBC010000129.1:0-12549 GCA_964435765.1 uncultured Desulfosarcina sp. | reverse complement strand
GGAATGACGAGGATGCTGATATCCGTTAAGGTGTCCAGCAGGCGGATACCGCTGGTGACCCCCGAAATGGATCCCGCCGTGAGGTTGCTGATCCGGTTTTCATCCGCACGATCCTGATCGCCGCCGGTCAGCGCCTTGGATGCTGAAAAATCAAACTCCTCGCCGCTGACAAGAATGGTCTCTTTGGGATTATTGTTGGGTGCACCGAAGCGATAGGTATATTTGGGGACCACATTTGCCGCTCCGGCAAAAGGTGCCTGGGCACCGAACAGTCGCTGGTAAGCGGCATGGGATGCAGCAGTCGGGTCAGGAATATGGACGCTGATCTCTCCGGCGGCCAGAGGAATCGAAAAGTGCAGCTCAGGCTTTTCAGCGACACCGGCAGCCAGCAGGTGGACATATATTTCGCCGGCCGCATTTACCCGGGCCAGAAGTTTGTGATTCAGACCCGCCTGGGCCGCAAAATCATTCGTGAACATATTTTCGGCGGAAGCTGCGGCGGCGGAAGTCAGCGTAAATTGGACCGGAGCACCCCCTGCGGACATCCTGAGGGTTGCGCCTCCCAGATTCGCCCCGATCTGTCCGGGGGCTGCAGCAAAGTCGACGTTGCCGTTCATCCGCGCCACCCATTGTTTAACGGCCGGTATGGTGAAAGCCCCGTCCGGATTTTGGTGACCGGTCCCCAACACCTGACTGACGACATCCGTCCCCGTGTGGGAGGAAACGATGATCCGTCCGTTGGCACCGGTGTTGATGGAGGTCAGATTGATCATGTTGCCGTTGGATTGGGCGATATTTTTCTTGCTCTTGCTGACTTTCTGATAAGCGGCGTTAATGGTTTTGGCGACGTCATCGGCCGTGTTCTCGCCGGTGAATGCCACTTCAAAGGTCGGATCGCTGTCCACGGTGAGGCGCAGTTGACCGGTGACGCCGCCGCCCGGGATGGCGGCGTTGCCGGTGACGGCGGCGGGGTTGTTTCCGCTGCCCACCGTAACGTAACTGTAAAAACCGGACCCGAACAGGGCTGTGATCCCGTCTCGCTGGGCTGCGGTTGTCCTGCGCAGATGGATATCTTCGGCGGCGCTCAACACCAACCTTGACCCGTCGGTAAAGGCGATATCGCTTCCCATGGCATTGTTTATTTCCCGAACGACCGTAAAGGGCAGCGCCGCGGCCGTAATCGCGACGGCGGTGTCACTGCCTGCTCCCAGCGCGCAGGTAACGGTGGGCCCGGCGGCGGTAACCGGCGGCGCCGCAAAACCATAGGCCAGCGCGAGGGTTTCCTGGGCGGCCGGCACCATCCAGCTTGATTCCTGCAATTCGAAAATGTCGTAAGTGGCATCCTGGTTGCCCGGCGAGGTGAAAATTATCTGCGATTCATCGTCAGCCGTGGGGGAAGTGATCACCACCTCGTCATCGCCGGACACTGCGGCCACCGGAACCTTGATGTCATCCTCGAAGGCCTTGTTGATATTATCGCGGATCTCCTGGGCGGTTACGGCCGTAACGGTGGTGGCGCCCGCTGCACAGTCAATGACATAGGGCCCGTAGGAATCGATCTGGAGTCTGATTTTTTTAACATTTTGCAGATTGACACCGGCCGAAAGATCCCTGCCTTTCAGGGTGGGGTTGTCGGGCAGACTGGTGGATTCGGTGCGGAAGTACAAGGAACGTTTGGTGACGCGGTCAACATAGAAAATGTTATCGTCGACCATGGACAGGTCTTCGTAGGTCTCCCTGATTTCATCGCCTTTCAAAACATACAGGTTGAAGCCGCTCTTCGATGTTGTCGCCCCGCCGATGGCAATCCGCAGATCGTTGCCCCAACTGCCGGGTGAAATGGCTTTTACCGTCATGGTGAGCAACCCTTCCTCCGTGTAAAGATCCACCTCAGCTGTCCGGGCGCCGTCTTCCACCCTGACGACGTAGCAGGCGGTTCCCCCGTTCAGAAAGAACTGAAAGACTGAATATGCCAGGTATGATTTGCCGACAAAATTATCCGAAACATACCCGCCGTATATCTCCTGAAATTCTGAAAAATTGGTGATAAATCGGGCTTCATCAAGCGGTCCTTTCTCGGCGATACCGACAAATGCAGCCGTAGATGTGCCCACTGCTTCGATGGGTCTTGCGCCGCCGGGGATTTCCTCAATGTAGACACCTGGATGTAAATAAGTTGGCATTTGATTGTCCTCCTGTGTTAAAAAGGTTTTTTTCTGCCTGATTAAAATTGGTCGATAAAATGCTGATCACGAGTAATCCATAGGATGAAACGTTGTCGACACGGGGGCCATTGGTCCTGAGGTTCTCGCTGATCGTTTTGATCGCAGCCGGATTTCAGCTCAATGACGAAGATCCACCGGTGACGGGCAGCCGATTGCAGAATTTGGGTAGCAGGGCGTGTTTTGCATGCATCTCACCCTGGATCCCTATCTACCTCCTTGTTCAGGTTTGTTGGAACCAAAGGTTTTTTCATATTGGGCGACCGATTTTTGAAGGGTTTTTAAGAACTCCCCGGCATAGAAAGGGCTGGTGACAATGCGCACCAACAGCTCCGCCTCGTCGTTTTCGGAGTAACTTTGCCCAAAATCAAATATAAATTCGTAGGCATTGAAGCCCACTGCGATGTGATTCGCATATTTGCCTTGAAGTCTGCTGCGCTTATCGGAAGCATTGGAAGATGGCTCCATGTCTCTCCTTTTTCCTACGAAACGGGCGCCGGGCCGGTTATCCACGAAGTGAAAGTGCGTATGAACTCGCAACAGGACCCTTTCTTGCAACCGTTCAGCAAAAGCGGTGCCAAATCGATCCCTCTGAGATAGACGTTAACCTAAGGCTTTGGTATCAAACGATTTTTTAGATGTTTGGATGCTTAAAGAATTTAACGAGAGGTCTCGATATACTTATTTATTTGTTACAACTATAAATGGGCTTGGGGGAGGTCGAATCCGTCCGGTGAAAACGGGTTGATATTTTTCAGCAATAATATCTATTGGATAAAAGACATGTCGGGTTGATTGCCGCCCGGGCTTGGGAGTGTAACGGCTGATTGTTACAACGGCGGTGACAGGTTACAGGCCGTGGTTGACGAATGAACACAGCGCTCCGAGTTCTAATTCTTAGCGGGACGGGGATTTTTTAGCAACGATATGATATTTGGCCATTTTGCGGTAGAGGGTCATGCGGGACCAATGCAGATTTTTGGCAGCCGTGCTTTTGTTCCAGTTGGTTCTCAACAGGGCATCCAGTATGCGGCTGCGCTCCTCGCTGGTTTGCGCCGGCGTTGCTTTAAGCTGTTGCTGGAGGGGCTTGGGTAAATCCATGTAGCCATCCGACCGTGAGGGCAGGTTGATGTAGGAAGCTTCTAAAAGATTCATTAACTCCCTTATATTGCCCGGCCATTCGTAGCCCAACAAGCATGTCATGGCTTCTTCGGTTAACCCTTTGATTTTGCGCTTGAACCGGCGATTCAATTTTTGAATGCTGTAAGCCACCAGCCGGGGAATGTCCTCCTTGCGGTCACGTAGCGGCGGGAGCTGAACGCGGGCGACATTGAGGCGGTAGTACAGATCCCGGCGAAAAATTCCCCCGGATATTAATTCTTCCGGCTCCTGATTGGTGGCCGCAATTACCCTGATGTCCAGCGGAACGACGCGACTGCCTCCCAGCGGATACACTTCTTTTTTTTCAATGCTGCGCAGAATTTTGGCCTGGGCATAGGGGCTCATGTCGCCGATTTCGTCTAAAAAGACAGTGCCGCCCTGCGCCTGCGCCAATTTGCCCTTTTTGGCCGTTACGGCTCCGGTGAACGCACCGCGATCGAAACCGAAAAGTTCGCTTTCTACCAGACTTTCGGGCAGCGCGGCACAATTAATGCTGACAAACGGCCGCAAGGATCTCAGCGATTTACAATGAATCCGTTCCGCCACCAGTTCTTTACCCGTACCGGTCTCCCCGGTAATCAATACCGTGCTGTCGGTAGCGGCAATCTTGGCAATATAAGCCGCGACTTCACGCATGGGCGTGCTGTCGCCGATCATTGATTGGTGGAGAAAAGAGCAGGTTTGGGAGGCGGCAGGCCCGGAGGTGGGTTTGCGTCCCGCCCCGGGTAGGTGTCGCTCGAAGCTTGCGAGCAGGTCTTGCCCCGAGTACGGCATTTTAAAATAATCGTTGACGCCCGCACGCAGGGCGGCGATAGCCTTGCTTTCGGAACTGTAGCGAGTCAGAAAAATGATGGGAATCCGGGGGTTTTTGCGCCGGATTTTTATGACCGTCTCCAGGCCGTCGGATGTTGCTTTTTCAAAGGAGCATATGAGAATAAGGTCCGGATTATTATGCTCCAAAAGCCGGTGGATATCGGCCGATACCGTCGCTTCCCGGAGACCATACCGCCCTGACGGCAAAAGCTTTTTTAGATCGTGCAGGCAATTATTCTCATTTCGCAAAATGAGGAGATTGGGATGATTCATGACTGTACACCACAAAAACCACCAGGATGCTGCCAGGGAGTTGAATCAAGCCCCGGAAAGAGAGTTCAGGAAATTGTCGATCTCAAGCTAAACGGTATACCCCGTGTTGGTATAACTTATTTTCAAACCTTAAAACAAAAACCAAAAATGTAAATGCTACCTGGGAAATTGAGTCTCAGTTGGAACGATGTGGCTGCTTTCTAAAGCGAACCGTGAGTGATGTGCGTGAGCAGGCTCAGGACAGTGAATATAATTTTCCGAAATATTCGGCATCCCCGATTTTTTAGTCGTAAGTCGTTTTTGATCAAAAATTTTGTTCAAAGTCAATCAAAAAGTAAAATTATGATCCGCTTAGGGTTAATAAGGGTGGTTTATTGCAAAAATATCCATTTTCGGTCCTTGCTTTTCCTGCGCCTGAAATGATTGACAAAACAGACTGGAACAAAAAAGGCTCTTTCCTTGGGGGGAAAGAGCCTTTTGATTGACACCTTTATATTAATATTTGACTATTGAAGGTATCCGTTCGTTGGAACGGCTTATTGCCATTGCCTCAAACTTCAATCGTCAATCTTCATCCGTTACTCGCCCTTCATTTCTTCAACCCGGGCAATGTTTTCCATATAAACTTGGGCATCCTCATTATCCATTGCAGCCGATTTCTTCATATCTTCCATGGCTTTTTCTTTTTCGCCGGCCAGCAGATACACCCGGCCGCGGCCGTAGAGATACAGGGCATTTTGGGGATCCATCTCAATCGCCTTGTCTACCAAGGGGAGGGCTTTGTCGAATTCTCCCAGCTGCCCGTAGGATATGCCCTGCTCAAAGTAGGCGTCGCTGCGCTGGGGGTCGAGAGAGATTGCCTTCTGGAAATACCGGATGGCGGCACGGTCGTTGCCGTAGGTGGCGCACAGCGCGCCTTTGTCAAACCAGTTATCGGATTCTTTTTTGGAGCTTAAATTTTGGCTTCGCTTGGCCGTTTCGACAGTCGGTGCCTGGACAGGCTGCATTGCCCGGACGGGCTGCACCGTCTGGACGGACTGCCCTGTCTTCGCAGGCTGCGACGCCCGGGCGGGTTGCAATGAATCCGCCAAAGCGGTTGCCTTTCTTTTCGATCTGATATACTGGGCTCCCAGCGGGGATGAAAAAGCCAACAAAAGAATCAGGGTTAACAGGCTGATGAAAAACGAAAAACGAATGGATTGAAACTTCATGGTAATCACCTCTATGCTGTGAAAAAGAAATATGTTGGACCATTCTTTATTTAAGGATTTCCTTTACCCGATAATATCGGCCATAAAGCTAAAAACTCAAGTATATAGTCCACTATTTCGAAATGCCGGCCGAATTTTATTGATATTCTTCCCGAGTGCGTGTTTTTTGCCTTGAGCCTACAGATGCGGTCTGCCGTTCGCAACGAATTTGAAAGCAGTCCCCACCCAATTATCCGGAATGCTTTTTAATCCAATTCCCGTAGCGCCAGGCCAGGGCATAGGTATTGACGGCGCGTTCGGCGGATTCGAAGAAGGGAATGCCGCCGCGGCATAACAGCTGCCCGTAATTGGCATCAAATCCGTGAATTCTGACAGCCAGGATGGGTTTTTTACAATCCTGCAGCACCTGAAGCAGGCCTTCGGCATATACCTGATTGGTCTCCGGCGTGAGTCCGCAGCCGATGACCACAACGGCATCCACGCCCGGGTCTTTTGCCGCCGTACGTGCGGCTCGAAAGAAAATCTCAAGATCAAAATGCGCCGTTAGACTGACGTCAACCGGATTGTGCAGACTGGTGCCGGAGAAGTTAATGAAACGGGCGAGTTCAGCGATGGTCCCGGCAGAAAGCTGCGCCAGTTTCAGTCCTTGCCGGTCGCAGGCCTCGGCCGCGGAAACCGCCAGACCGCCCGGCCCGGAAATGACGGCCAGACGGTTTCCCGGCGCGGGTGGGAACATTGAGAAACCCATCAACGCATCAACCATGGCCTCGAATCCGACTACCGGTATGGCCCCGGTCTGCTGCAAAACCCCCTGCCAGATTTCCGGTGCACTTGCCAGGGCGCCCGTGTGAGAGGCGGACGCGCGGGCACCGGCGGATGTCAGCCCGACTTTCCACATGATGACCGGTTTGCGAAGTGACGCCTGACGCAGTGCTTCCCGAAAGTAAGGCCCGTCTTTAATGCCTTCGATATAGGCCCCGATGATTCCGGTATCGGGGTCGCGGCCCAGATAGGTTAAAAAGTCAGCAGCTGTCAGGTCGCACTCATTGCCGGAACTGATCACTTTGCTGAAACGGATGCCCTTCTGTTCAGCAATCACACCTAAAATATTGGCGAGCGAACCGCTGTGCGATATCATGCCCACCGGCCCGGGTTCTTTGGATGCCTGCGGAAAAAATGCAAGACCGGATTTTGGGCAGTAAAGGCCCATGCCGTTGGGACCGATCAGGCGCATTCCGGCAGACCGGGCCACCCGCAAAAGCTCCGCCTCCAGATCGGCGCCTTGCCGGGTGCCGGTCTCTTTGAAGCCCGCCGTAAACAACACGGCGCCCTTGACGCCTTTGGCGGCGCATTCGCGAACCACTTCGAGCGCATTTTGGCTGGGAACCAGCACGATCGCCAAATCCACCGGACCCGGAATGTCCGCAACCCGTGCATAGGCTTTAATGCCGTCGATTTCCTCCGCCCGGGGATTGACCGGATAGATCCGGCCGTCAAAGCCCTGATCCAGCAGGGCCATTAAAAACACTTTACCGGTTTTCATGCCCCGGGGCACCCCGACAATAGCAACCGACCGGGCATGAAAAAGACCATCGATCTGGGCGGCTATCGAGTTTATTGAGTTTGTTGCATTCATTGAGTTCACCTGGCTGGAAGGCTTGGAAGCTCGGAGGCTGGAAAGCCTTCTCAAATTTTTGATTTTAATTCCGGCTTGACCGGGTTATGATATATTTGGTAAAAATTCAATGCCTTTTTAGCGAGCGTGCGGGGCTCAGAGGTTTAAGCCCTATGGTTCAGAAGTCAGCCCAGAGCTTGGTGCCGACACCTGACACCTGCTTGCGCGGAGGAAGCCGCTGCGTTGCGGCCAAGGCCCGAAACCTGAAACCTTTAATATAAAAAGTGGCGGACAAGAAACCAATAACTAAAATATATGCGCAGCATAGGATAATTAAGCCGCCGGAGCTTAGGTCTTACAAGTTGCTTCGGTTTTAAAAAAAAATCCAAAATTCGTAATCTGCCATTTTCCGGGGCGGATTAATTCGGATTAATTAGGAGAAAGTGATGCAAGAATACACAATCCACCCCCTTGTCGTCGGCATCAATGAAACGGACCAGGGCGTGATGACCTATTTGCGTGACTACGGCAAACGAATTTATTTACCGATCTATGTTTTTTACATCAGCGGCGGCGATAAGAAAATTCTGGTGGACACCGGCCTGGAGCAGTTTGTTGTGCCCGACGGCGCCGAAGAAAAATGCGGGTTTGAGATTCTGGAGTTTGAGGACGCCCTGGCAACGCTGGATTTGAAGCCCGAAGATATCGATATGATCATTCACACCCACCTGCACAACGACCACTGCGAGAATGACTATTTGTGTCCCCAGGCCGAAGTCTATGTGCAAAAGAAAGAATACGAGTTCATGCAGGATCCTCATCCCGTCGACCATCGGTATTACCCGGATGTTCTGGATGAAAATGAGATTGTCGAAGTCGAGGGCGATGCAACGATTTTAGAGGGTCTTGACGTGATTTTCACCCCCGGGCATTCGGTGGGCGGGCAGTCGGTGGCCGTCAATACCGCCCAAGGCAGGGCCATTATCACGGGGTTTTGCTGCAATGACAAAAACTTTCCGGCAACCGGACCGGCGATTGCTCCCGGCGTGCACATCGACCTGACCGAAGCCTACGATTCGATCCAGAAAATCAAGCACATGGCCGATATCCTCATTCCGCTGCACGATTTGTCGATCGGTCGAATGAAAACGATACCCTAATTAATCCGCCCTAAAAAATCGCAGCTGCGGTCTTGATGATTGTATTGTAGAATTGGAGAAATTCTTTTGACTTAAGCGTTGGCGGCTTAATTATTATATGCTGCGCATATGTTGGGAAGATAAGAACCCAAAAACAAAAGCCGCAGCTCTCCCTGACAGTTTCAGTGCTTCCTGGCCTATTGGCCGCCAAGCCTTTTCGCTTTTTGAAGCTGACACTTGATGTATTATTGAGGGCGATGTATTTTAAAACTAGCCTTCAAAGACGGAAATACGTCACTTGGACTTTTTAGATAACCGAATAAGAAAAAAGGAACCTCTTGTAAATGGCCATCGAAAACGACCTTGTGTTGATTTATATAGAAGATCATCCGCTGAGTTTTGCCAGAATTGAGGGCATTCTAGCGGACTCCAAACCCGATTGGTACCACGTCAAGCTGCTCCTGCTGCAGGTCCCGCCCCAGATCGTTACCTGGATATTGAGAGATATTTACATTGACGGTGCCGAATTCACCATGAACGGCAAACGCATGCGCTTGGAAAAATTGGTCGTTCCGGAGGATATGCAACCCGGCATGCATGAGGTCGAAGCGAAAAAACCGCCGAAACCCGCCAAAAGTTCCGGCAATGCCAAAGTGATTTCTCTGGCGGATCTCAAAAAAAAATGAGTTGGCCTCTGATTTTCAATACCGTGACGCCATCATTTCCATGAAAAGCGAAACACAGATCGTCATATCCGCATCCAGAAGAACGGACATTCCGGCCTTTTACATGCCGTGGTTTATGGCGCAGATCAGCAAGGGATCTTTCGAGGTTGTAAACCCTTTTAACCAGCGTGTATCAATTGTGCCGGCTACACCGTCGGCGGTTCACACCATCGTATTTTGGTCCAAAAACTTCGGCGCGTTTATTAAAGATCACTATGGCGAACGGCTGCGCCGGCAGGGGTACCATCTTTTTTTCAACTTTACCATCAATTCGGAGGATGTGCTGCTGGAGCCGAATGTGCCGGCCCTAAGTGTGCGCCTGGACCAGCTCCGTTACCTCAGTGAACAATTCGGCCCCCGGGCGATCAACTGGCGTTTTGACCCGATCTGCTTTTACAGGGCAGGAACGGGCGTGCTGAAAGACAACCTGCGGGATTTTGCCGGCATTGCCAAAAAGGCTGCCGCAGCGGGCATCGAGCGCTGTATTACCAGCTTTATGGACCATTATCCTAAGATCCATAAGCGGCTGTCAACCCGTCCGGGAGTTGCTTTGGTCGATCCGCCGCTGACTACCAAAGTCCAAACCCTATTGGATATGCAGGCGCAGCTTGCCGCCTTGAACATTCATCTGGCAACCTGCTGCGAAAACGGAGTTCTCGAAGCGCTGGCGCCGGAGGTATCCATAAAACCGAGCGCCTGCATCCCCAATGATATTTTATTGGAACTTTACGGCGGCGATCTCTCGCTGAAAAGAGACACCGGCCAACGGGTCAAAGCCGGCTGCGGCTGCCGGGTGTCCAAGGACATCGGGTCCTACCGGCTTCAGCCCTGTTATCACGACTGTTTGTTTTGTTATGCGAATCCTACTTCCGGCCGCGGCGGGAAATAAAATGCGCAGCGTATCGCCCGAAATATTTGCGACCGCCGGCAGGCGGGGACGAATCCCGGAAGTGTCTGTTGTAAGTTGTTCGTTGTGGGTGGGTGTGGTGCAAGGCTTTGGATGTTTTCCTAGGCCGTCAACTTTTGGATAGAGCCGCAAAGGAATTAATCCTGATTGAGCTTTCGAAGGGCTGACAACAAACAACTCACAACTTACAACTAACCACTTGCAACGCGCAGCAAATATCCATGAAAATCGGAACCGTTGCCTTAAACAACAATGTCATTCTGGCCCCTTTAGCCGGGATCACCAATTTGCCCTTCCGCCTGATGGCCAAGGAGGCCGGTTGCGGTTTGGTCTGCTCGGAGATGGTCAGCTCCCACGGCCTGGTCTACAAATCCAGCAAAACCGAGCAGCTGCTGAACTCCGTTGCTGAAGAAAAACCCCTCTCGGCTCAGATATTCGGGGCGCAGCCGGACATTATGGCCGAGGCAGCCGCTATTGTCGAGGGAATGGGGGCCGACATCGTCGACATCAATTTTGGATGCGCGGTTCGCAAAGTGGTCAAAGCCGGCTCCGGCGTTGCGTTGATGAACACCCCCGAAAAGGCGGAGGCTCTGCTCAAGGCGGTTCGCAAAGTCGTCCGCATTCCGCTGACCATCAAAATCAGAACCGGCTGGAATCCGTCCGGTGAACAGGCATTTAACATTGCACAGATCGCTGAAGGCTGCGGAGTGGATGCCGTGGCGGTCCATCCGCGCACAGCCGGACAACTGTTCAGTGGCCGGGCCGACTGGTCCATTATTGCGGCTGTCAAAAAAAAGGTTTCCATTCCGGTCATCGGCAATGGCGATATCTTCTCAGCGCAGGATGCCGTCAACATGCTGGCGGAGACCGGTTGTGACGGCATCATGATCGGCAGAAAGGCCATGGGAAATCCTGATATCTTCAGGCAGGTGCTGGCCCGGCTAAACGGCAAGGTGGAGACGGGCGAAGACATTTTTCGGCGATTTGATATAATGATCCGCTATCTCAAGGCCAGTGTTGAGTACATCGGGGAAGCGCCGGCATGCAGAATGATGCGCAGTCGCCTGGGGTGGTTTACCCGGGAAATGCCCAACAGCAGCAGATTCCGGCAATCAATCAAACACCTGTCGTCGGAAAAGGAAGGCCTTGAGCTGATAAATGCTTACAAAAGCGCATTAGAGCAGGATCCAAGATAGATTTTTAAACTTCAATCCGGATTGCTATCGCTCAATGTTAGTTGTGTGTGGTATGTTGTGAGTTGGGGGGTTGCAATTCGAAGATTGAAACAATGATCTGTTCCGTGCGGGGGCAAGATACCTGCGACACCCAACCTGCAACAAACAACACCCAACCCCCGACATCCAACTTACCACGGACATGCGCGCCAGCGCATCAATCTTTCCTTCTGACCGTGCTTCCGGCAATAATTGCATCGCCTTGGACCAGGCGCGCTTCCGAATTTTTTTCGTTGATGGTGACGATTTCGATTTCACCAATTTTTAGACCGGGCGTGAAAAAGCGCTGGCCGCCGACACCCTCAATAATTCGGCTGCTGTCAAAAACTTCCAAAATGTCCCCCTGCTTCAGCCCGATACCGCTTCCCGATGATATGAAAAACTTATCGCCGTCGGTTTTGGTGATGAAACCGGTCCAGGGTTGATCCTTGATGGCGTCGCAAATGCTGTCGCCGACATCGATCAGCAGCTGTTTCAGGGTTTCATTCAACTCCGGCAGATCGATTTTGTCGCTTTCTTTAATGATCTGGTATTCCATGTCATCGATTTCAATCTGGCGTTTAAAGGTATCGTCCAGGAGTTTGGTTGCCGTACGGGTGTCGTTGACTTCCACCCTGATAAATACCTGCACGATGTGATGGGTATCTTTGGTTATCCAGACGCCCCGCAATTCATCTATGATGCGAATATCTTCCAGACTGCCGGTAACAATCGCGTTGAGTCCAAGCTGGCGGCCCAGGACCGCCAGAGAATAGTTATCGGTTATGCCTGTTTTCAGCTTTGGCGGCGTTTTTAACACATCCAAAAGGCTGCCGGTTTGTGGGTCTTCTACGAGAACACCCCCACAGGTGCTGTTGATGTATTCAGGCAGGCCTTTGTGAAATACATTTTGAAATTCCCGGCTTTCGCGCAGTGAATTATTTTCAAAATTGAACATGCCCACCGTGCGGGTCAAATCCTGATCATTCAGGGAGATGGTCCGGGATATGGATCGCGTGGTTCTTTTGATAGTCTTGGTGGTTTTTTCCACTGTTGTTTCAATAGGTTTCGGAACGGAGCAGGCTGTCCAAACCCCAAAGCAAGTCAGCACAATCACGGCACTGACCACCCCTCGAATCCGGCCGGAGCTTGATGAAATCGAATGCGATATTTTCATTTTTTATTTAACCTAACCCGGATAAACCGGAATTAAAAAGGACAAATTAATCACGAAAGCACGAAGGGACGAAAACACGAAAAGTAGAGAAG
>CAYTBC010000128.1:0-12634 GCA_964435765.1 uncultured Desulfosarcina sp. | reverse complement strand
GCGTCGTCCAAGCCGGCAGTTCCCTGGGCATCATGGTTCCGCCCAGCGTGGTCCTTGTGCTGTATGGCATGATCGCCCGGCAACCGGTCGGCAGGCTCTGGCTGGCCGGAGTTTTTCCAGGTCTCCTGTTGGGCGGGCTGATGATCGCCTACATCATGGTCCGATGCGCCCTCCAGCCAAGCTTGGGACCGGCGTTATCCAGAGAAGAACGGCAGCAGATAACATGGCCGGAACGGCTGCGGTTGCTCAGAGCCGGAATACTTCCGCTGATCATTATCTTTTCCATGACCGGATTGTTCCTGATGGGCTACACCAGTCTGGTGGAATGTTCAGCGGTCGGTGCGGCCGTGACAACCCTCGCTGCGATCTTCAAACGCCGGTTGACCCGCCAGGTGCTGGTAAACACCCTGCGAGAAACGCTGAGCGTCAGCTGCATGTTTATGTGGGTTATTCTGGCGGCGCTGGGCTTCAGCTCCGTTTTTGACGGTCTCGGCGCCGTGCACGCCATTGAGCTTCTCTTCCATGAAAAGTGGGGATTTGGTCCATGGGGAATCATCATGATGATGCAATTTACCTTCATCGTGATGGGCATGTTTCTGGACGATACGGCCATGCTGATCATTGTCGCGCCCCTTTACGTTCCCCTGGTCCGGAAGCTGGGCTTCGACCCGATCTGGTTTGGGGTTCTTTATACGGTAACCTGTCAGATAGCTTACATGACGCCCCCTTTCGGCTATAACCTGTTTCTGATGAAGGCCATGGCGCCTCCCGGGGTGACGCTTGCGGATATCTACCGTTCAATCATACCCTTTGTGCTGGTGATGATAGTGGGCTTGATCATTTTGATGGCGTTTCCCCAGATAACCCTGTGGCTGCCTAATTTATATTTTGCGGGATGAGGTCTGCCGGCAGCGATCATACCTGCGGGCCCATCGTCCAAAATTATAGTCTTAAAGCAAGCTTTGCATTTTAAGAAAAAATTGGGTGGGTTGGTGCGGAATTGGCCGAGTGGCGTATAAGGCGAGACTGAGGAGCTTTTTACATGGAAAAGAAAAAGAATCTTTTGGAAGTGGAGTTCAATGATAAAGTATTCGTTGAAATTTTCCCGGAGTGGCAAGATTGTGACATTGAAATCTCAGAGCTGAGCGGCGGCATCACCAATAAGCTTTATCGCGTTAAATCCGAGAAAGGCGATTTATCCGTCCGCATCTACGGCGATAAAACCGAGCTTTTTATCAGCCGCGACTTTGAAGCCCACGCGATATCGCAAATGGCCGAGATCGGCGTTTCTTCCAAAATGATAAAGTACATGCCTGAAATTGGTGTGACGATCGTCGAGTTTATTGACAACAGCATCGTGCTGAAAAACAAGCATTTTTTGGACCCGTCGCTTTACCGCAAAATTGTGGATCCGATCCGAAAAATTCACGAAAGCGGTATCGAACTGAAAAAAAAATTTAATCCCCTCGTTGAAGTCAGAAAAATGAATTCTATTTTGGATGGACTCAATGTCGCTTATCCGGAGTTTGACATTGCGGGAACCATCCAGCGCCTCGCGAAAATAGATTCTGTCATCAATATCCCGCAGTCCGCGTATGTGGCCTGCCACAACGATCTTCTGGCAGATAATTTTATCCTGATCAAAGAGGAGTTTGAACACCTCTATAAATCTCCGATGTATATCATTGATTGGGAATACGCCGGCATGGCGCCGAGATATTATGACATCGCCGACATGTTCCAGGAAGTTCTCGTACCGCGGGAATCAGAAAAAGCCATTGTCAAAGCCTATTGCAATGATACTGAGTTTGAGCGAAACCTTTATTTCATCGACCTTTTTAAACCTTTCCCGGATATTTTCTGGTTTCTCTGGAGTTTGATTCAATTGAACATATCGACGATCAAATTCGATTTTTATAGTTACGGGAAGACAAAATACGAAAATGCCCAGGGAAATCTGGCATTTTTGAATAAAGAGTACGGGATGTCCATCTAGTTCTACTTTGTCATATTTATCTAAACTTCCGCCCCTTTTTATAACATGATGATATTGGGATATAAACGAATGCCTAAAGTGATCTAATTGCCTAAAATGCCTAAAATCAATGTATCGCTGCGCTCTGTCAATTTTTTTAAGTTGACAGCATACCTCAATTTTAGCTCATTTTAACTTTTATTTGTAACCATAGCATGATTAATGTCTCTCTATTTACAGTTCGGCGTTAAATCCCGAACTAACGATAGGAGAACGATCATGTAGCGACCGTTTTCCTAGCCTCCTCCTTTTCTTATACGGGTGGCTTCGAGAAATCGGGCCACCCTATAAGAAGAAAATTTGTAACGTTTACCTCCTACATCACAAGGGCGGTACTTGCCATACCGCCCTTTTTTTTTGCCGTTTTAATCCTCAAAAGCTTACCGGTTATTTTCTTGACAAAATCCGGCTCAAATGAAAATGATAACGATTAGATGTTTGACGGTTGAGTGTTTAAAAAAAACATTTCAAGGTCGAAATTTGCGAAATCAACACCCAGTCTGATGAAAGGGCACAACCAGATGTTATCACGCTTTAACAATGAGGTCTTATCCTATGGCCCGACCGCTGTATTGCCGCAAAATCTGAACCGTGACTGGATTCAGCAATTGCAGAAAATGGCGAGCGATTTTCTTGACAGCAACTTTAACCTTGATGAGTGCAAAAATTCCCGGGATATCGGTGATCCGGTTCTCATGGCCTGTGTTTATGAAATATTATCCTATCAGCACGGCGATCATGTGGATATCAGTCCCAATGACATGGCCGAAAATCTAACGATTTATTCCTTGGCGATTATTATGGAAGCCGTTCATCGAGAATTCGACATCGGATTGGAACCGCCGAATCTCGATAATGTGTTATCCATGGACAGAATCATCGCCTTCAAAGACACCAATCCGGAGTTCTTGAAGGTCTTGAGGCAGGCCTGCATTCTTAAGGCCTCGGATAAAGGATGGTTTCGGAATATCAAGAAAAAGCTGCTTTCTAATTAAGAGCGGAGTAATTATGCGAATTCTCATCCAATATGCGTTTGCCATTGTGGTTTTAACCGTCTATGGCGGCCAGGTCTGACCGGTTTTAGCTACCTTGCCCCCCGTGACGCTGGGGGCCATCATTCTGACTTCGTTTCTGGTCGCCCTGGCTCTAAGCTCCCCGTTGAGACTGCATTTTGTGCGCCGGGCACCGGAGGTCTCACAACCCAAACGCACATTCATACTTGAACTCGGGTTGTGTCTTTTCGCAGGTGTCCTGCTAAACATCTACAATATCGTTGTCTATGCCCTGCCGCTTTTTAACACCATTTCAATGATGGTTGGATGTGCGGTAGCAGGCTTTTTTATCGGCCTGGACTCGGCTTTGGAGCGGGAAAGATACGTAATTCAGCAGGCAATGTCACGGGATGACACCCTGCCGCTGCCGAAACGCCTGTTTTCAATGACCCGCAAATTTTCCTTCGTGGGTTTGGTGACCGCTTTTTTCGTGGCCATTGTCCTGATCCTGGTGTTTACCCGTGATATTGTCTGGCTGTCCAAAATCGGAGAGGATGCGGCTTCCATTGCTCACGCCCAAATATCGGTCACCACTGAAATATTTTTTATTATGGCTGTTCTAATGGTCCTGGTGGTGAACCTGATCGTTTCATACTCCCGCAACCTGAAGCTCCTATTCAATAACGAGACAAAGGTTCTGGAGCAAGTCAGCCGAGGCAATCTTGCCCAAAAGGTGCCGGTGGCCACCAATGACGAATTCGGATTAATCGCCGGGCACACCAACAATATGATCGACGGATTGCGGCATCGTATCCAGCTTGTCAGCGCTCTCAAACTGGCAGAGGAACTCCAACAGAATTTATTGCCGCAGCAGGATCCGCAAATTGCGGGATTGGATATCGCCGGCACCAGTATTTACTGCGATGAAACCGGCGGGGACTACTACGATTATTTTCCTTTGCCCGATAACCGGCTGGGAATCGTAGTGGCCGATGCCTCCGGCCATGGCGTGGGGGCCGCCATGCACATGGTGACGGTACGGGCTTTTCTGCACTTCGGCATCCGCGATTATCAGGGTCCGGCCAAACTCCTCACCGACGTCAATACCTATGTCACGCGCGACAGTTCCCAATCCGGCCGGTTTATGAGCATGTTCTTTTTGGAAATTGATTCGAAAGGCAAAACTCTGCGGTGGGTGCGCGCGGGCCACGAGCCGGCTCTGGTCTTTGAGCAGGCCGGAAAAACCTTTGCCGAACTGAACGGCAAAGGCATGGCATTGGGTGTGGACGAAAACTTTCAATTCGAGGAGTTTTCACAGTCCGATTGGAAGGCGGATGACATCATCCTGATTGGAACCGACGGCATTCATGAAGCGCGCAACGAAAGCGGGGAGATGTTCGGCCAAGAGCGTTTACGTGATATTATTCGCCGGCATGCCGAGACTTCGGCAAAAAGTATCCGAGATACCGTTATCGATACCCTTCAGGACTTTCGAGGGAATGCTTCCCAGGAGGACGATATCACCTTGGTTGTGATCAAATTTTGCACTTAAAGGGGCAGAAGTGATGAAAACAGTAGCTGGCCGGATCACCGTAGGGCTTATGGGTAGACGCCATGCAGGCTGCAATCATCTGTTTGGACATATCCTCGTAATCCGGCCGTGTTTCTTCTTCAGCTTTGCAGTCCTTGCATATCGGTTGATGATCATAGACGGATAACAGCCTGCGGTCTTTATCCTGCAATGGCTTGCTGCAGCGTCCGCAACTATCCGCACACGCAAGTTGTTTTTCCCAATTTTCTTCCATTTTTCACTCCGGTTTAATCTTTTCCCTTATGGGCAAATCATAATGTGGGCGGCGCCGGTGATGAACTCGTTGAAATTAATGCCATTTGCTGAAAATTCAAGTTTTGAACCAGTGACAACGTAGTAAAAAACCGCTAAATATCGAAGTCAGAATCCAGAGGAAAAATGGGTCGGCGTATTTTTTTAAATTTAAACTGGCTGTAATCCGAGCCCGTCACCCCGACTCCGCTGCATTCGACAATATGTTTGGCGATGGGCTTGAAGCCGGCACGATAGTGGATGCGAGATTTCAACAACAAATACCGCTTGGCAGTTGGTTCAATGCCCGCACTTCGAAACATGCCCAGGTCAAAGGGCTCATGGTTGTTTTCAATAATCAAAAATTGGATTGACCCCGTATCGAACACGACTGTTTTGCCCATGTGCATTTTAACCCCGGTATACATGGGCCCCCGCACGACAAAATCCCCATCGGAAATAAGTCGGACGCTGCCGGTTACCTCAAGGGGTTCACCTGGGCGGCCAATGCTGGGCATATCCATTTTCCCGCCCAGCAATAGGGTGACTTTGGCTCCCACCCCAGCTTCAATCAGCTTGTTGACCGCTTCCGGATCGCGGATGGCGCCGACAGCGACATCCTGCAAACCTTGTCGGATAATCTCCGCAACCACCGCCATCGTATCCTGGGTTCCTCCGGAAGCACAGTTGTCGGCGTGATCGATGAGAAGTATGGGGCCGTCTGTCAACTCAGCGGCGCGTGCCACCGATTCGGCCAGAGGCTCAGATATATAGACGAACTCCTGCCGTCGTCGCCAGGCTTCGTCTGCGATCTCATTGCTGATGTCTTCGGCGCTTTTATGACTGCCGTCGGTAACGGTCACCACACTCAGCCCGGCATCGTGAAAATCCGCCAGGGGGAAACCGCCAAATACCGTAACAGCCAATGCCTCCTTGCCTTCGATAGATTTGGCTTTGGCAACGAGATCACCCATGGGAGCTTCATCCGTGCCCATGCACAGGGTATGGGGAAGCATGGGGCGACTGGCCCAAGCCATGGCCGGATGAATTTGGCCTTTTAGGGATTTGATCAAGATTTTGCCGGCCCGCAGCCCCGCATCATACATATCAACGTGCGGGTAGGTTCGATAACCTGCAATGGCCGTGCAGTTGGCAATCATTTTAGGGGTCACATTGGCGTGCAAATCAAGGGCGACCGCGATCGGAAGATCCGGCGCAATACCGCGGATGCGCTCAAGCAGCGTTCCTTCACCATCATCGGTATTCTGGCTCACCATGGCGCCGTGCAAGTCCAGAAATGCGGCATCGCATCCTCTGCCGACGGCATCACAGATTGTGTCGGTAATGCGCTGATAGGCTTCAGCATGCACAGGGCCGCTGGGCCAATTCTCAGCGGCAATCGGGGTATCGATCTCAGCGCCCTCCTGCTCGGCCAGGTCAATAAAGGCCGCCATGGGCGTATTGGTGCCTTTAAAGGCGCGATACGCATCAGCCGCAAAGTAAGCCGCATGATTGGCAAAACTCTCGAACGGGGTTGGCACGGGTGAAAACGTATTGGTTTCGTGCTTCATCATGGCTATCACAAATTTCATAGTCCCTCCCCTGCTTATAGTCTAAGATTGAAAACCTGGCGGAGAACTTAGATTGTATGTTCGACCGAGCTCAAGGTCAGGTAGCGATCCTTGACGGCCTCGTTTGCCAGGAACTCATCGTTGGTGCCGTGGTAGACGATACGTCCCTGATCGATGATATAATGCCGCTTCGCCATGGCAGTCACCATAGCGAGATTTTGCTCTACAATCAGAACCGTGATCCCCTCATTAACGATTTGTTCTACGATTTGCCGGAGCTCTTCCACGATGAGAGGTGCCAAACCCTCGGAGGGTTCATCGAGCAAAAGCAGATCCGGCTCACTCATCAGCGCCCGGGCGATGGTCAGCATTTGCTGTTCTCCACCAGACAAATTCGAACCGCGATGGCTCCTGCGCTCAGCCAACCGGGGAAATTTTTGAAATATCCTTTCAACGGTCCACTTGCCTTTTAAGCGCCGGCGCATGCCCACCCTGGCAATTTCTAAATTCTCAACAACACTCAGATGAATAAATATGGCCCGGTCCTCCGGAACGTATGCTATCCCCTTGCGGGCAATTCTAAAGGGCTTCAATCCGCTGATAACTTCGCCCCGATAATTAATATGTCCTTGCGGCGGGGTCAAAAGTCCCATAATCGTCTTCAGGGTCGTTGTTTTACCGGCCCCGTTGCGACCCAGCAAGCTGACCACTTCTCCGGCTTCCACCGCCAGATCTATCCCCTGCAAAATATGGCTGCTCCCATAGTACGCATGGACGTTTTCCAATGTGATCATCAGGCCGAGCCCCCCAAATAAGCCTTGCGTACGGCCGAATCCCGGGCGATGTCCGAGGGCTTCCCGGAGGCAATCACCGATCCCTGATACAAAACTGTAATGAACGATGAGATGGACATCACCAGGTTCATGTTGTGCTCGATGATAATCAGTGTCAGGTGACTGCCCAGCTTTTTCAGCAGCCGAATCATCTTGACGGATTCATCCGGCGACATCCCGCTGGTCGGTTCATCTAAAAGCAACAATTCAGGTTCGGCGGCCAAAGCCACGGCCACCTCCAGCGTACGTTGTTGACCATGGGACAATTCTCCAGCTCTTTGAGCCGCTATTTCCGTCATTTCCAGTTCCTCTAAAATCTGCCAGGCACGCTCAACCGGTGCGCGGTAGGATAGAAAATGCCGGAACAGGCTAAAGTGGCCGGGAATGTGGGCGTGCTCCGCCAGTCGAACATTTTCGAGCACCGTTAGTTTCAGGAACAATTTATTTTGCTGAAAAGATCTCCCGATTCCGATCCGGGCAATTTGGTTGGGCTTTAACCCCGTGATGTTTTTATCCTTGTAAAACACCTGGCCTTTGGAGACCGGCAACTCGCCGGTCAACATGTTGAAAAAGGTCGTTTTCCCGGCCCCGTTGGGTCCGATAATCGCGTGGATTTGCCCGGCTTCCACCTGAAGATCAACGTTGCTGACGGCTGTCAACCCATCAAAATTTTTGGACAACTCCTTTGTGATCAGAATCATTGCGACCTCATGGTCTGCATCGAAGCCGTTTTGCGTTTTTCTAAAAACGCTGTCACCAATCCCCAAATACCATTTCGCATAAATAGAATGCAAACAATAAAGGTAACCCCCATGACCAGCAACCAGCGCGCCCAGATCTCGCTCACAATCTCGGAACCAATTTTAATAATTACAGCCCCGGCAATGGGCCCGTAAAGCGAACCGAGTCCTCCCAGCAGGCTCATGATGATGAAATCCGTGGAGGTGGAGAGCTCCACCGCCGTGATGGGCACCATCCGCATAAAGAGCGCGTAGAGCCCTCCCGCCAGTCCGGTAAAAAATCCCGAAATCACAAAAGCCGCCAACTTATAGTGCTGAATGTTGTATCCAACGGCGATCGCCCTATCCGGATTTTCTTTTATGGCCACCAAAACGCGCCCGAAGGGAGAATTCAGAATCCGTCGGATAACAATGATGGACAAGATAAAAATGACCCAGACCAGCAGGAAGAATTGCAGGTTGGTCTGGATCGGCACCTGCACGCCCGGCAATAGGCTGAAATCAGGCCGGGGGACATTCAGCAGGCCGTCATCGCCGCCGCTAAGGCCTTTCCACTGGTAGACGATAAAATAAACCAGTTGGTTAAATGCCAGTGTCAGCATTACAAAATAAATTCCAACCTGGCGAATCGAAAAATAGCCAATGACAAATGCAATTGCTGCTCCGATAATGCAGGCGCATAGTAAAGCCAGCAAGGGATGCAAGTGGATATGGATCAAGGTTAAGCCGGTCATATAAGCCCCGGCGCCAAACAGAGCGCCCTGTCCGAATGACAGCATTCCGGTGAAACCCAAGAGTATGTTGAAGGCGACGGCCCCCAGGGCATAAATCAGGATTTCGGGCGACAATGATTTGTAAGGAAGAATAAACGGCAAGCAAAGCAGAATCACGGCTAAGGCAATGATCTCCCGATCTACGAGCGGCTGTTTCTTTCCCAAGGCGGCTTCGATCATATTCATTCCCTCGATTATCTCAAACCTAAAAGGCCTCTGGGTCTTATGAGAATGACCAATGCCATGGCCGCAAATATTGAAATCATGGTACCCTGAGGCCAAATTAGAATCATCATGGACTCAACAATCCCGACAATCAGTCCCCCCAGAACCGCTCCCAAAAAGCTGCCCATACCGCCAATAACCAACACCACGAATGCCAGCGTGAGAATTGAATCCCCCATCAGCGGCTGGGCGCCTCGCATCGGCAGCGCCAGGGCGCCGGCCAGTCCGGCCAGCCCCACGCCGAAAGCAAAGACCGTCGTAAAGGTCCTGTAAATGTCGATCCCCAGACAATTGACCATGTCGCGGTTATCAATGCCCGCACGGATGACGGCCCCGTAGCTGGTTTTTTCAATCAACAGCCAGACGCCGACGCATATCACAGCGACAATAATAATAAGAAATACTCGATAGATCGGAAAGGCAAATACGCCAAAATCAATGACACCGATCAATTGCGGCGGCATGGGCACACTCTTGCCGATCGGCCCCCAGATCATGATAATCAATTCCTGGATAACCAGCGCGACGCCGAATGTCATGATGATTTGATACTCGTGCACCGCACCGTATATCCTGCGCAGCAAAACGATCTCAATCACCACGCCGACCAGGGCCACGCCCAGCGGCGCCACCAGAACCGCAACCCAGAAACTGCCGGACCAGTTTCCAATCAGACTGGCAACCGTGAATGCAAAGTACGCCCCCAGCGCATACACCGCACCATGGGCAAAATTAATCACGTTGAGCATACCCAGGACAATCGTCAATCCGATCGTAATCAAGGTGTAGATGGCCCCGACCACAATCCCGTTGAGCAACTGCATCATAAACAGTCCTGCTGTCACTTCATTCCCCCTTGATTAAGTTAGACAGAACAAAATGGATCATTGTGCCTTTCATTCGGACATTGAAAACCGGGTCCTCTGGGCCAGGATTCTTTATTCCATCTTGCAGTCGGATTGGGATTCGGGGATCACGGAGACTCCGTATGAAATCACTGTGGCGTTGTCTCCCGGCCCTTTGATATCTTTACGTGCTTTGGCCTGCAGCAGGTAGTAATTCTTTTTGACCTGATGGTCGAAGGCCTGGATTTCTTCATCGCCCGTCAGACCGGCATATTTCATTCCCGCCAGGGCTTTGGCGACCATAGCCGGATCGGTGGAACCGGCCTTTTCAATACCCATCAGAATCATCTTGATAATCATGTATTGCGCCGCTTCGGGGTAAGAGGGAAAACGGTTGTATTTTTCCATCCAGACCTTGTCTAACTTCTGCGTTACCGGGGCATCGACGTCATGCCAGAACTGACACCCGAAATAAACCCCTGCACAGGAATCGGGTCCGATCTCTTCCAGATCCCTCAAACCGCTTGACCAGGCGACCAGAATTTTGGCCTTTTGGTTCAGGCCGAAGTTGTTGGCCTGTTTGAGAGCGTTGATGGTATCTTTACCGAAATTAAAGAAAACGACAAAGTCGGCTTTGGCTGCCATGGCCTTGGTTATAAACGAACTGAATTCGGTATGACCAATGGGATGCATGTCATTGCCGACATGTTCCACCCCGAATTCTTTAAAAACCGCCTTGGCGTTTTCCAGCAGCGAATGCCCGAAAACATAATCCGGCGTTATCGTGTACCAGCGTTTGGCCTCGGGAAACTTTTGAATCAGAGGCTTGATGGTCTGTTGCACGGCGCCGTAGGTCGGTATGGACCAACGAAAAGTAAAGGGATTGCATTGGGAACCGGTGACCGCATCCGCCCCCACGGTGGTGAGATAAACCGCTTTTTCTTCCCGACACACCTGGCTGACGGCCAGGCCGACGCCGGAACTGATGGCTCCGGCAAAAAACTTGACACCTTTGGTCTGGGAGGCTTCGCGGACCTTGCGGGCGGCCACCCCGGGTTTGACCTCGGTATCGATGAACATGAGTTCAATCGATTTGCCCAATACCTTCCCACCGGCCTCTTCGACCGCATAATTGGAGCCGCGCTGGGTATCCTCCCCCAGAGAGGCATAAGGTCCGCTGAAAGCGCTCAAGGCGCCGATAACGACCGTATCATCGGCCGGCGTCGGCTGGATCAGCATCAGGGTGATCATGATTGCGACGGTTGTTGTGGCAAAAAATTTAGCTGTCTTTCCCATAACATTGCCCTCCTTTTCCATGTGGTTGCAAGTATAACGCGAACGACACTTCCCCAAAGTTAATAAATCCAAAAGAGTTCGACGGAAAAAATGAGATTTAATTCTTATGACAGTGCGTGCCGGCATATTCGGCCTAATACTCCGGAATAGATATTAAAAATTTGATTTTGCAATCGAAAGGAATTTTTCTTGGCTGGAACAGACTTTAATTATCTTATATGAAAATATAGTCAATATGTTTTTTGGGGGGAACAAAAAGATCCGGCGGTGAAAAATAGGCTTACAGGCCAGATGCCTTCGCCGATGTCCGGGGATGACCCCTTCACAGCGACAGCCGGTAAAATTCAGTCCGGCAGGGCTGCCCATAGGCCACTTCGGCCGCGCGGCTGTATGGATCGATGAGCAGGGACACCAGCGTCGCCATGCGCAGGTGTTGTGGAATTTCAGAATCCTCATGTCGGCAAATCGAAAGAGGCTTCTGATCGTGATCTGATAAGATCTGCTTAATGCCGTCTGAATCCCACAGGTTGATGACCACA
The DNA here is from genome assembly GCA_964435765.1 of uncultured Desulfosarcina sp. Lineage (GTDB taxonomy): Bacteria > Desulfobacterota > Desulfobacteria > Desulfobacterales > JAFDCJ01 > JAFDCJ01. The sequence goes on along the minus strand of CAYTBC010000128.1, from coordinate 963 downwards.
CCGAGACCGTGCTCGTTAAAACCGATTTTACCCACCTGCCCGGCCTCCGCCAGTATAAGTGCCCGTGGACCGTTGTGGGGCTGAATGCGGAAAAACGCGCTGTTCGACTTGACCGCAGGCAACCAGTCCCAATTCTGCGCGATAATAGCCCGGCCGCAAACCGTTTTTTCGGCTGCAAGTCCTATCACGGTGCACTGCAGGGCGAGTTGATCCGGAAAGGCCAGTTCACTGCGGCAATTCAAAACGAGGATGGTTTCAAGGCTGACCCGCGCACCCCGGGCGGTGCCCTCCATCTCGGCCAATAATTCCGGGGCCGCTTTCTCAATATTCGGAAGAAAACGGTTGGCTAAATCAAGGATCATCGGCTCACTCAAGCCGGTGTTATTGTGAATCATATCCAGGTATAAGCGATAATTTTGCTTGATCTGCTCGCTTAGAGCATTTCCATGCGAAAATCCGATGTCAGCCGGCTGACCGCTGAGATCGATGACGGGCAACTTCTTCATATCTTTTAATTCTCCGTTGTAGAAAACAAAAGCAAAGCTGGTGATTTTATTATACGCTAATAAAATTATCGTCAAGGTCTTGGGAGGATTTTTTTGAAAACTTGCCTCGTTGCCTTAAATAAAAAAACCCTCAGAAATAATAAATGCGGGGTTGTTTAAGCGCTCAGCGGCGCTGTATCGACAATTTGTTGTCGATGTTGCCGAGCACTAAGCGTTTAAAAGGTTTCAGCCCGCCCTGGTGTGCGACATGAGGGATTGTTTCCGTAAGCTGCAGGAGATCCCAATAATGTCTTATCTTCCAGATTCATACAAAATTAGGTCTGGGCCAGGTGTGTCAGCCCAGCCGCCGGCCAAAAAACGCCCGGTCTAATCGAAATAGAAACTTGTTAGGCGGATATGAGCGATTGCAGATTGTGGGAGCGGTTTTCAACCGCGATTTGCTCATACTTTTAAATTA
>CAYTBC010000127.1:0-12639 GCA_964435765.1 uncultured Desulfosarcina sp. | reverse complement strand
CGCCAAGGCGGGATGACCTGTCGGATCATATTATTTAGTGGTAGGCCTCCGGCAAACGAAAAAAATACTCATGTGTGTGCCTCTGTGGTGAGATCCATTTGTTGTTAGGGCTTCAATAAATTATACGTTACCGTATTTATGAAACTATGTACTTAGCGACGCGGGCGGCTGCGCCTGGTGCGGGTTCTTTGCGGTCGTTGGAAAGGATATTGCCGGCAGTATTTTTGGTAGAGTTCAGGGCTTACGGCTTTTTGTTCGTATATAAGGGTTTGCCAGATCTCGGCTTCGTGACGCCGAACGCTGCGAATTATCTGATCCATATCAAAGCGGCTCGCACGCGGTGGGGGTTTTGGCGGTTGGGCGATGCGCCCCGGGGTATCGGCCAGCCGCTTGAATACATCCGCCCTGCCTCGGGCATACCACAGCAGCGTATGGACGGTGGACAGTGCACCGGCCCACGGGTAGTCGTGGAGCCACCACCCTTGTGAAAGCGCGTCGATTTCAAGGTCCAGCCGTTGCCGCTCGTCATCGGTTTTGGACGGCCGGCGCTCTTCATAAAAAAGACCCGTTTGCAGCGCATCGCCTTGTAGGTGCCAGATATCTTGCAGGCCGAATGCTTCAGGATTGTGTGCGACACGGGAGCCGTGGCACAATCCGAAGCGGCCGCAGACAAAAAGAGCGATCTGCTCCCGCAGGGTTCGAATAAAAGCCAGGGTGGCAGCGGCATCCGCGTAGGTTTCGGTGGGAAAATCGGTAAAGCACATGGCTTCAACCGCAATGCCGGCGGCTGCAAGGTTTTTAACGGCCCGCTGCATGCCTTCGACCGAAACCCCTTTGTCGATCAGTCGCAGGACGCGGGGGCAGGCGGTTTCGATTCCCAGGGCGATCGACAGGGCGCCGCCTGCTTTGAGATCGCGGCAGCATTCCGGCGTCAGTTCGGGCTCGGGCCGCATGTCGGTCCCCCACTGCAGGGATGCGCCGGAGGCTTGCAGCCGGCGGGCGAGTTTTGCGGCCGTCCTCGGAGCGAAGGCATCCTGGGAGAAGTAAAATGTGCGGCAGCCCCAGCGATCTTGCAGATATTGTAGATGCGCGGCGACCTGATCGAGGGGCCGTTGCCGGTAGACGGAGGTTCCCCGGGAGCTCAGCCCATAATGACAGAAGGCGCACTTGCCCCAGTAGCACCCGCGCGTCGGATCGTAGGGCAACACCAGCTCGGGGGAGAGGTATTTGTCCAGGGGAAGACCTTCAAAATCGGGGGGCGGCAGATCGCCGAGATTCGTATCTCTTTTACCGTAGATGACCCGGGGCGGAGTGTGGCCGGCGGCCAGCATCCGGACAAGCTCAACCAGCATTTCTTCGCCTTCATACAAAACGGTCGAATGGAAGGGGCCGAGCAGCTGCGGAATTTTTTCGGCGGCAAGTCCCGCGAATATCTGCGTGATGGCCGGCCCCCCCACGGTAATATGCGCCTCGGGCAATGCCCGCCGCAGCGTATCGGCCAGGGCGAAACCGGGCTGGATCTGCCCGGGAAAGGCCAGGGAGATGCCGATCACTGCGGGTGCCTGCGCTGCCAGCAAATCGCTGAGTTCGCCGGAGAAGTGAGCGTGAAAGGGGTTGATGGCGGGCAGGGCATTCGCCTGTATCTGGTGCGGCGTGAGCAGCGCAAAAGGCGTCCGGTAGGCGGTGAAATCCATCATCAACGGGCTGTGGGCGGCGCTGATGATCCGAAGTCCGGCTTGAATCGTTCGGATGGCGGTCTCATATTGGCAGGGGTCAAAAAAACGAACGCCCGTGCGGTCCCTGAGGACACAGACGGCATCTTCGATCGTTTCCGGGACCCGGGACAGATCCGGTACCGCTTCCCATAGGCGCACATAGAGCAGCTGATCGGAATGGCTGAGGGAACCTTTGCGTTCCAGGCGCGCCAGCCGTTTGCGGACCCTTTCGGCCATTTCCCTCAAGACGGCGCAGCGCAAAAGCCGGTCATAGGCCTCGACATTGGCATCGACCGGCAGAACCGTGATGCCCCGTTTCCGCAGATAGGCCGTGAGCATGGGGACCGCAAGATACGGTCCGGTCGGATCGCAGGTGGGCGGAAAGATCAGGGCAACTTTCATGGCAATTGTCGCCGGCGGTGGTTACCGGCGGCGCCGGTCCTTTAACGCGTCTTTTTGTTTTTGTTTATTGCCGGTTGTTTTTTCAACAAAAATTTTTTGGCCTGAAAAAGGGTCTGTTTCCGTGTGGTACATCAGCGTCGCGTAAGTTGAGGGTGACGGGGTAAAGATCTGAACCTGTTCAGGGAGCAGCCGCAGCTTGCGGACGGCAAACGCCCGCAGTTTCTGCATGTCCTCCAGGGTGCAGCCGGGGTGCGCAGCCATTAAATAATAAGTCAGAAAAGCCTTGGCGGGGCATTTGGCGCGAAGTTCGTCAAACAGGCGCATGAAGTCCTCCAGACGCTTGCGGCCGGGTTTTCCCATCAGCTTCAGGACGGAATCCTGCACGTGTTCAGGCGCGATTTTGAGTTGACCGGAGACATGATGCCGCAAAAGCTCCTCCAAATAAAGGTTGCCCTCCTGCGAGTCGCTGAGAATCAGATCGTAGCGAATACCGGATCCGATGAAGACCTTGCGGATCCCGGGCAGGCGGCGCAGCGCTCTCAACAATTGGATCTGGCGGCCGTGGTGGACGGGCAGATGCTTGCAGGGTTCCGGGAAAATGCAGCTTTTGTCCCGGCAGGCGCCCTTGGCCAGCTTGCGGTCGCACTCGATCGCATACATGTTGGCGGTGGGCCCTCCCACGTCCGCGACGATACCTTTGAAATCGGGGTGGGCCGTGAATGCGGCCGCTTCGCGCAGCAGGGAAGCCTCGCCGCGGGACACCACTCGCCGGCCCTGATGAACCGTGATGGCACAAAAGCGGCATTCGCCATAACACCCCCGGTGGGTTGTCAGCGAGAATTGTATGGTTTCGAGCGCGGCTACCCGGCCTTGTTTTTTGTAGAAGGGATGCACATTCCGGGCATACGGCAGCTCGTAAATGCGGTCGAGGGCATCCCCGCTGAGTGGGAACTGCGGCGGATTCTGGACCAGATAACGGGTGTCCTGCCGCTGGTAGAGCCGTTTGGCCGTGAGCGGGTCCGTGTTCGCATAAAAAGTCTGAAACATCCGGATGAAAAGATCTTTATCCCGGGACACGGCCTGATGATCGGCCAGCTCCAGGTCCGGACCCGGAAAGTCTGGCACTGCCGGGGGCACGCGTCGGCTGATGTAGCAAATCCCCCGGATCGACCCGATATCCTCCCGGTGCTCGAGCCTTTGAGCTAGCTCCAGGATGCTGCGCTCGGCCATTCCGTAGACCAGCACGTCGGCCTTGGCATCAAAGAGAATGGAGCGTCTGAGCGAATCGGACCAGGCATCATAATGGGAGATGCGCCGGAGGCTTGCCTCGATGCCGCCCAGAACGATGGGCCGGGTCTGCTTGAAAAAACGCCGGATGAGGTTGCTGTAAATAATGACGGCCCGGTCCGGACGCTTGGTATTCAACCCGCCCGGGGTCATATCGTCGCTTTTGCGCCGCTTGGCGGACGGGGTATAGTTTGCGACCATCGAGTCGACACAGCCGGCGGTGACGCCCCAGAAAAGGGCGGGTTCACCCAGCCTGGCGATATCCCGATCGCTTTCGATGTCGGGCTGAGCGATAATGCCGACCCGATAGCCGGCGTCCATTAAAACCCGGCCGATAACGGCCACACCGATGTGGGGGGCGTCGATATAAGTATCCCCGGTAATCAGGATCACATCCAGCTGCCGCCATCCAAGCGAGTGAGCTTCCTGAGCGGTGGTGGGAATAAAGGTCGGGGCTTGCGTGATGGGCTTCATTATAGGGTCCATGGACTTGAAAAATGAGCCATCTTATACCAATGCCGGCGGAAAGGCAACAGTCAGGTGGCAGGTCCCGGGGCAGCGTCAGACTTAACTGATTCAGAACGTTGATTAGACTATTGGGAAGAGGCTATGTTCATCCGCCTCAGGTGGATTTATCCGCGCCCGCAAAGTGCGGACCATTGTTCCAATCTTCTTATTGGAATCGCCCAACTTAGGTGATATTTAATTAAGATCTGGATTTTGGTGCCTGGAATTTTTCAGTGACCCACACCAGGGCCCCTGTTACTGCCTGGCCGTCGAACCAGGCGATCCCCCAGCGGCTGATTGCATCCGGGACAGCGGCCGGCATGGCGGCTGACCTGCCCCTGCCAACCACAGTCTTTGCAGGCTGCAAGCTGCATGTATGGGTTGGTTTTTTTCGTCCTGAAGATTTTTTTTAAAATTGAGAAAAGGATCAAAACGCCGATTCCAATGCCGACCGCAATTAGTACATCTTGGACCGTATAGCCGGCAAACAAAATTTCATCCATCATGAATCTTCTCCTTAAACATTGAATCTTTTTCCACGGCGCCGCCAATGTTACTTGAATGCGCATATTTTGACGGCTGCGGCGCGGCAAATTTGGCCGTCTGATACAAACTGACCATTTCGCTTGTCTAATTATCTATCGGTATTTATATGATAATTCTAAAGCAAAAATGAGGTGGCTTAGGGAGGTCGGATAATACTTATTCCGTGCCTTTTGTTAGATGATGTTATAGGAATAATTTCGCACCGTACCTGAAGGGGGGAGCATCATGTCGGAAAAGGATATTACCCGAAGACAATTTCTTGAGCGCATGGGAGTCCTGGGGGGTCTCGGCGCGGGCTACTACGCAATGGTTCAATGCGGGCTGCTGCCGCTTGCCCGCGCCTATGCCGGACCCCCACAGCTCGATCATCGCAACGGCGAGGGACAACACATTGTCATTCTGGGTGCCGGCCTAGCCGGCCTCTGTGCAGCCTATCTGTTGAAGGACACCCGCTTCAAAATTACGGTGATGGAACCGAACCCTTATGTGGGCGGCCGCTGCCTCAGTCTCAGAAGGGGCGACAGGGTGCGGGAGGAAGGCGTCGATCGTCAGGGCAATCCCTTCGGCCCCCTCGTTTGTGGTTTTGACGCGGGGCCCGACTTCTACTTTAACGCCGGACCCGGCCGCATTCCCCAAAGCCACGAGGCCGTTTTACACTATTGCAGAAAACTGAGGGTCAAGCTGCAACCCTACATTTTCGCCTGTCGTTCCAACCTGCTCCAGAACGACAATTTCTATCAGGGGCGGCCTATACCGCTGAGGTGGATCAAGCACGATCTGCGCGGGCACATTGCCGAACTTCTGGCGCAGTGTGCCCGCTCGAATCAGATCGATCAACTAGTTTTGCCGGAAAAGCGCGAATCCTTCCTCGAAATGCTGCAGTATTTTGGTGATCTGAGGGGCTCCGACGAAGCGCTTGCGTATCGGGGATCAAGCCGGGCCGGCTACCGGCAGAAGCCCGGAGCCGGCTCTAATGCCGGGATCCTGCGGCCGAAGTTTAATTTAAATGATTTGCTGGACTCAGAATTTTGGAAGTCCGGGCTGTTCAATGATATGTATCTGTATTGGCAATCGAGTCTGATGCAGCCCGAAGGGGGAATGGATCGCATCCCCCATGCGTTCCGGAACAAACTGGGCGCCGACACACGCCTTCAATTCAATGTCAAAGCCACCGGCATCTCCCGGACGGCCGATCGGATCTTTATCAGCCACTCCGGGTCTCAAGAGCCGATTGCCGCCGATTATTGTATCGCGACGATGGCGCCGCCCCTTTTGAGCAATATTCTGGACTCCTCTTTTTCGCAAAGATTTAAGGCGTCCCTGTCGAACATCACCATGGTTCCAGCCTTCAAATTCGGTTGGCAGGCCCGGAGCCGGTTCTGGGAAGAAGAAAATGAAATTTACGGCGGAATCAGCTGGACTCAGCATCCCATCACCCAGATCTGGTATCCGTCTTATGGATTTCAAGCAGCCAAAGGCGTGTTGACCGGAGCCTATGCCTACGGGAAATCCGCCGGAATATTCGGTGCAATGTCCCAGGCCGAGCGAATTGTCAACGCGTTGGAGGGCGGCGAAAAATTGCACCCGGGTATGTTCAAACGCAATGTTGAGAAAGGCATATCAATTGCCTGGCAGAATATGCCCCATCAGGCCGGGGGCTGGGCCTATTATGAAAATCAGGCCGAGAACCCCGATTATCTGGAAATCAACCAACCTCAAGGGCGGCTGGTGTTGGCCGGTGACTTCTTGAGTTTTCTCCCCGGGTGGATGGAGGGTGCGGTTCGGTCGGCTGAACTCGCCGTAACGCGAATTGTCCCACCGCCTGAGAGCGACCCTATGCCTTCAGGGGCAGGTCATACCCTCACAATGCGGTGCCCTGATAAAGAATGCTCTCAGATCAGTTAAAGGGTGTTCTTAAATTGTGGGTTGACTTGTGCATATTTAATATTTAAACTGGAAAAATCTAATTTGAGGATGAGCTTGCAGATCAAAAATTTAAAACATAATACAGCCTTGATCTGAGGTAAAACGCCCTGATTTTGCGCTATTATAATATATTTTCTACTGAACCCCAAAAATGATCCGATCGTATTTGAATTACGGACAGCTTGCTTGATGAAGGAGAATAGGCATGGGCAAATCAAGGGACACCAAAAAAGACGCTAAAAAGAAGCCAGCCAAAACGATCAAAGAAAAGAAGCAGGAAAAGCAGCAAAAAAAGCAATCGAAATAGCGGGCAAACGGCAGCAAAAAATTCCGAAATTTCAATTCCCCACTCTTGAATAATCCGGAAGTTTTGCCCCAGTGTTTCAATTCATTCTGATGCTGTACACAACCACTAACACCCTAACCGGGCTTTATGGCCCGGTTGGAGTATTTTTTTGGATAAGTTCTTGATGTTGAGGATACAAATCAACGAGTTTTTTTGCGGCCGTTATCCAGTCTTTTTGACCGGTTTTTCAAAGTCAACCGTTTAGAAAATGTCTCTTGACTTCCATTTCGACTCCTGCTAATAATCCGCTCCCGATTCCTCCATGATGATGTTTGCCGATCATGGGTAGACACGTTCACTTTAAAATTATTGAAAATGCCATTTGAGTTTTCCGAAGATGCGGAAAACTTTTTTTTATGGCGCTGTTTCGAAACGTTTCAGGAGCCAAACTTAACAGAAGGTAAATTATGACCCTTCCCTTTTTTGCGTGAATCCTTAGGCATCTGTCGTCCGGATGATCAGGGGAGGCGCACTCACGGAATTTGGATATATGAAAACGCTATGCTTTACATGTTCCCAGAACGGCACCTCCTGCTGCCAGGGCACACAAATTTGCCTGACTGGCGGAGATGTTCTGCGGATTTCGCAATTTTTGAACTCTAGTAATTTTTTTACTTTCGAGATGCCCGATCCCGCCTATCTGGATCCCGGAGATGATCCGGCCTGGACATCGCTGACGATTCGCCCGGACGGGCATCGGCGCGTGCTGAAAAGGACTATAGACAAAAACTGTACCATGCTGGGAGAAAGCGGATGCCTTTTACCGATGACGGTACGACCGCTTATATGCCGGCTGCATCCTTACACGTATACCGAAGCCGGTATTTCAGGCATTGATCCGGCATGTCCGATTTCACGGGAGCTGGACTTTTCGGTGGTACTGGAGAATCTGGGAATGGTTATGGATGAAGCCCGCAAATGGCACGCACTGCTATATTGTGAGCTGTACGGCGACAAGACGCCAAGCTTTGAAAACGAAGGCTGGCGACTCCACCCGGAGTTGGAAAAATTGCCGGCTTGAATTGGAAAAAGTTGTCGTCTGCATGGTTTTTATGATGTCTGCCGCTCAACCGTTTGGCTGCGGCAAAAGGATCCATGAGGAGCGATCGTGCCTGTCAATCCGTGCTTAAGCTGCGGAGCCTGCTGTGCTTTTTATCGGGCGTCATTTTATTGGGCCGAAAGCGGAGAGGTTACTGCCGGCGGCGTTCCTCCGGAGTTGACCCAAAAGCTGAACGACTTCCGCCTCGTCATGAAAGGCACCTCCGGCAGTTCCCCCCGCTGTGTCGCATTAAACGGGTTTATCGGCCGGAGCGTCGCCTGCAGCATTTATGAGCGACGTTCATCCGTCTGCCGCGCTTTTGAGGCATCCTGGCAAAGCAATGCGCCCAACCCGGACTGCGATCAAGCGCGTAGGGTCTGGGGGCTTGAGCCCCTGAAACCCGAATCCTGGTTTGATGACCGAAATTTGCCCAAAGCCGCCTGACGCGAAAATGCGGCGATCATGCCGGCTCGAGCAGGGCCTTGATTTCATCAATTTTATCTTTGACCCCGGCGTGGCCTTCTTCAATGGTTTGTTCAACCTGGTCGAAGTCCATCATCTTCAGGTGCCCGAGGTGCGGTTGGATTAATACGTCCGGCGGTTCCACCGCAAGATTGATGCGGGTGATCCGCTCCTGCATGATGTTGATTGAGGACATGACGGTCTCGATGATATCCGGAGTCGAAGATTCTCTTCTGAGCATTTCATTGATTCTGCCTGCAAAGTTATATTCAGCGGTTTCGTAATAATCCTTCAGTTTTTGAAACAGCTCGCTTTTGTATGATTGCGGATCGCCGTTTTTTTTGGCCTCGCGCAGGGTATGCCGCTTCTGTTTTTTGCGTGAGACAATCCCGCTGTTGAGGTCGACGGCTATGACAACATCGGCTTCCAGGGCCCTGAGAACACCCACCGGCACAGGATCCACGAGACCGCCGTCGACTAGCCAGCGGTCCTTGACTCTCACCGGGGCAAAAAGCCCGGGGATGGACATGGTCGCCCTGAGGGCTTCAAGGATTCTGCCGGACTTTAGAACGACTTTTTTGCCGTTCGAAAGGTCGGTGGCAACCATCATGAGCGGGATTTTCAGATCGGAAAATTCGGCCGCCTCGGTGTGCATTAAATAAAGCTCTTTCAACCGCTTGGTGCCGTTCAGGACTCCCGAACGCGGAAACACGACGTCAAAATACGAAAAGACTTTTTTGCCGTCCATCTTGAGAACGAACTCCTTGAGGCTCTGGAGGCAGCCGCTGGCATAGATGGCGCCGACATAAGATCCGATGCTGCACCCGGCTACGAAATCAATGGGGATTTTTTCTTTCTCCAGTGCTTCAATGGCTCCGATATGGGCCCAGCCGCGCGAAGATCCGCTGCCGAGCACCAGGCCGACGGTCTTTCTCGATAGCATGGATTTCTCCTGCAATGCCTTTAATATGGGTTGTTTCCGATGGCCCACTATACCCTGTTTTCATCCAACAATTCAATAGAAACCGCGCCGCGGGGTCGAATTGGGATAATCCGCAGGTTTTGGGTTGAATCAGGATAATCTGTTGATTTCAAGAAATTTATTGTTTAAAGATGATTGAACCGCATGAAAAAGCGATGAGTGCTGAGGACTGAGCCAGCGGCTATTTCGATCGTTCTAATTTTCATTAACTCAGTTTTAATGACTGTCTTTCCTCCGACACTTGTCCGAGTGGATTCGATTTTCATGATCGGGAACAAAATGGCGATACCGCGCTTTTAGGCGCCTAAATCAGCTGAGAGGAGGACGGATGCGTGCAATCTACTTTGAGAAGCGTATTCCCAAAATACTGCTGACCAAAGCGCTGCAGCCGGTATGGCCGACGGTGGTTTTTTCGCGATTATCTCCCACCCGCCTTGCGGATCTACCCGAGAAACCCTTGCCCGGCCGCCGCTGGGTAAGAATGCGCAATCGACTGTGCGGGATCTGCGGCAGTGATTTGCACCTGCTCTATGTCGATGCCGATCCCAGGATCAGCCCGGCCGCTCTTCCGGGCACCGAACGCATCTACCTGGGGCACGAGGTTCTGAGCCAAGTCATCGAAGTGGCGGAAAATTCAAAACCCGGATGATCGTGGGGGGCTTCGACGTGGTCTATGATTGCGTAGGTTCAGCGCAGACTCTGCAGGACAGTCTTCGCTGGGCCCGGGCCGGCGGCACCGTCGTGCTGGCCGGTGTCAACCTGAAGCCCATGCATCTGGATCTGACACCGATCTGGTACCAGGAAGTCAATCTAATCGGGCTCTACGCGCACGGGATGGAGACGTTCAACGGGGTCAAACAATCCACTTACGATCTCACGACCAACCTGCTGCTGGAGAAAAAACTTTTCATCGAAGGATTGATCACCCATCGCTTTCCTTTAGCACAATGGCGCACGGCCGTTCGAACGGCTAAGGACAAACGCAGCGGTGCCATCAAGGTTATTCTGGATTTTCAGGAAAAATAGGGGACGGCATCCTCCTCATATGAAACTTCAGCTCATAAACGGCCCGGCAGCGGCCAGCCGGAAGACTCGGCCTGATGTTGCTTTCATCGAGAGGCAATGCTGTCGGGTTATGCTGGTATTATTGTTAATCATCACCTGCGGATCCCTGGCTATGGCCGCGCCTGGCCCGACCCTTGAAGCTGCGGCACCATTTGCCGATTCCGCCGATTTTCCCGGCTTCGCAAAGCTGTGCTGGATCGACGATCTGGTTGAGGAGGCCATCGCAGAAGGTCATCTGCCGGGGGCCGTGATTCTCATTGGTCAAAACGATCGAATCCTTTTTCGCAAGGCTTTCGGGCATCGAGCACTGGTACCCGCCGTTGAGCCGATGACGGTCGATACAATATTCGACCTGGCATCCGTCACCAAAGTCGTTGCCACCACAACCAGCATCATGCAGCTGATCGAAGCCGGCCGGATTCACCTGGATGATCCGGTAACCCGCTACATCCCGCAATTTGAACGTCACGGCAAGTCGAATATCACGGTGCGGCATCTGTTGACGCACACATCGGGTTTGAGGCCCGGCTTCAATCCGGCGCACGACTGGAGAGGACACTGCGCGGCCATCGAGCAGCTGATCGATGAGATGCCGGTGGCAGCGCCCGGGGATCACATTGTCTACAGCGACTTAAATTTTATTTTGCTGGGTGAGATTGTCCGCCGGGTGAGCGGCATGGCTCTTGATCGGTTCGCCCGGGAGCATATTTTTAAGCCGCTGGGGATGCACGACACCCTGTATAATCCGGGGGTAAGTATGCAATCTCGCATCGCGCCGACCGAGCGCTGCCGGAAGGATTTTCAACCCTGCCAAGGCCCGGACGGCACCATGCTTCGCGGACTGGTTCACGATCCCTCTGCCCGTCGGATGGGGGGCGGACCGGGGCACGCCGGTCTCTTCAGCACGGTGGATGACCTATCAATTTTCTGTCGGATGCTGCTGGGGCACGGCACATTCGGCCAAACCCGGATATTGTCGCCGGCCACCGTCGACACCATGATTTCACCGTCAACACCTCTGAATGGGGACACGATTCGCGGCCTCGGCTGGAATCTGGACACAACCTGGAATGACCGTCAAGGCCGGCATTCTCCGCTGCCGATCGACCAGTCCGGTTTTACAGGCACCAAAATCTGGCTTCATCCGGCATCCGGTCTGTATGTCGTATTTCTTTCCAACCGGGTTCATCCGGACGGAAATGGAGATGTATTCGACCTGCGCGAGCATATTATTACGATTGCCGGCAGCGTTGCCGCCGGTTGGAAGAAACCGGCCGGATTGGCCGCAGATGCTGACAGCGCCGACCTTCAGCCGCTGAATTTGGCGCCGGAAAAAACGCAACCTCATGGTCAAGTTTTGAGCGGTCTGGATGTGCTGCGCGCCGAGGACTTTAAACGGCTGCGCGGCAGGCGCATCGGCCTGCTAACCAACCAGACCGGCCGGGCGCGCGACGGTGTCGGTGCCATCGATTTATTTTACCGGGCCGCAAATCTTCAGCTGATTAAGCTGTTCAGCCCGGAGCACGGCCTTGGCGGCCTGCTCAATGAGCGCGTGCCTTCTGTGCGCGATAAAAAAACAGGACTGATGATCCACTCGCTTTATGGCAAGCGTGTGCGACCCGATCCTGAAATGCTGGCCGGCATCGACACCGTCGTGGTCGATTTACAGGATATCGGTACGCGTTTTTACACTTACATGACCACGATGGCCTATATGCTGGAGGCAGCGGCCCCCAAAAAGGTCGCCGTGACGGTATTGGACCGTCCCAATCCCATCAACGGTCTTCAGGTCGAAGGCCCTCTGCTGGATCAAAAATTTACCGGATTTACGGGCTATTTCCCGATGCCCATCCGGCACGGGATGACGATGGGCGAGCTGGCGCAGCTTTTCAACCGCGAAAATAAGATCGAGGCGGACTTAACCGTTGTCACCATGAAGGGCTGGCGGCGCCGCTACTGGTTTGATGAGACCGGCTTGCCCTGGGTGAATCCGTCGCCCAACATACGCAGCCTGACTCAGGCCACATTGTATCCGGGAATCGGGGCCATCGAGGGAACCCGCATTTCAGTGGGCCGCGGAACCGGCACACCCTTTGAACAGATCGGCGCCCCCTGGATCGACGGGATTCAACTGGCCGCTGCGCTCAATGCCAGAGGCCTTACGGGAGTTCGCTTTTACCCGGCGGCATTTATCCCCCAATCAAGTAAATTTGCCGGCCTGCGATGTCAGGGGGTTTTTATCCGGGTAGCTGACCGGCAGGTCCTTCAACCCGTGCGTTTGGGTTTGGAAGTTGCGTCCTTGCTGCACCGCATGTATCCGGCCGAATACCGCCTGGATGAAGAAGATAATCTGCTGGGATCT
>CAYTBC010000126.1:0-13033 GCA_964435765.1 uncultured Desulfosarcina sp. | reverse complement strand
GCTCCCTCAGCGGTGTATCCCGCAACTCGCAACCCACAACCCGCAACTCGCAACACATTCGCCATTCGTCATTCCATTAGTCCCCGGTCCAGTATTGTTCAGGGTCAAATCTTCTGATCATCTCCAGTTCAGCGGCGGTCGGTGCCGGTGTCAGAGCCAGATGGTCGGCAACCTTAAGCGGCCAGCCGGTGTTTTGACAAACCTGCTCGACGGTGACACCCGGGTGAATCGCGCTGAGTACCATTTCACGGGTGGCCGCATCAAAGCGCAGCACGCCCAGCGTTGTGATAACCGCGGTGGGCCCGCCCCGCGGCAGTCCCATCCGGCGGCGCCAGCCGGAACCGTTGCCGTAGCCCGGGGAGGTGATATAATCCACCCGGGGAACAAAGCGTCGTTTTTGGTGATTCATGACAATAATGTGTCTTTGGCCCAGACAGGCCAGATCGCAGGCACCGCCGCTGCCGGGCAGCCGGGTTTCGATGGCTTCAGTCCCCCCGATATAACTGGTGTTTAAATTGCCGAAACGGTCCACCTGGGCCCCGCCGATAAAGCTGACATCCACCCGGCCCTGCTGCAGCAACCCCATGGCATCGGCGGTATCCGCCAGCCACTGGGCGCGGTAAAGATTCGGCAGGTCCCCCATCGTCAAAATCGGTTCCGGGGCCACGCGATCGCGCACGATTCCCAGTTCATAGACCCCGATGGCCCGGGGCGCGTGGGTGCTTTTGGCCAGCAGGAATCCCAGCAGCGGCAAGCGCATGCCGACAAAAACCACCTCTCCATCCGCAATTTCCCTTGCGGCAGCCGTGACCATCAGTTGGGACAGAGTATATTCGCTAATGTAATTTTTTCTATCTTTCATCGAATATATATACCTGACCAATATCAATTTAAGAGGTTTCGGGTGTCAGAAAACAGAAGACGGAAAACAGAGGTCAGACTCCTGCCGTTAATTTTAAGCTTTAGACATATGAAGATTCATCATTCGAAGTCATTTTTAGGCTAATGTTAATGCCTGGTGGGAGCGTTTTCCACCCGCTATTAACTCGGTGGGGTCTACATCTATAATCGGGTTTGTAAACCGCTCCCACAACATATTTAATCTGCTTTCAGGTTCCAAAAAAATTGTCGTTCTCCCCTTTTTTAAAGGGGAGTTAGAGGGGATTTCGACTTCGATCAAACCGGCCGCGGCAGCGGCGCTGACACCTGAAACCCGACACCTGACACCTATATACACTGCACCCCGCAACTCGCAACCCGCTAGTATCCATAATCAACCGGCTCCGCATAATCGTGATGTTTGATGGCCAGCCCTTCCATCCGTTGCAGTCCCAGCAAATCCATATACTCCTGATGCCCCCGGATGCCGTCCACCCATCGATTCCGCCACTGCGCAAACAGCTCCGGGGTTCTGCTCTCGTTGCGATAGTCGATAAAAGCCTGATGATCACGGTTATAGCACCCCGGAACCGGTGAGGGATGCCCGCCCCAAGGCCGGTGAACCACGGCGCTGACCCGAAAACCGGGCGTAATCACGCGGTTCGGATCGCGACTGATCAGGTCCGGCGAAACAATTTCTTCAGCCGTCAGGATGATGTGATCGCTTGCCAGGCAGGCATCCCGCGCTACCCCCAGATTACCCCAGGCGTGAGCATTGCCGTATTCATCCGAACGCTGGACATGAACAATGGCAACGTCGGGAACAATGGCTTTGACCGCCGTTAGGCGATCGCCGCTAAAGGGACAGGTGATGGTTTTCAGACCGGCATTGGTTTGATAAAGATCGCTGCCGAGCGCTGTGCGGGCAGGCATAAACGAAACTCCCATGGCGCCGGCCCGCAATGCCATCGCCAGGGTTAGATTGGAGTGATCCTCGATCGCCAGCCGACCGGTTTCAATTTCGCGCCGAAAATTATAGCAGGATCCCGTAATGACATTTCCGACCCAAGCCGCCCGGATTTTGTTAACACAGCCGGCCCCGATGATCTGATCAAATAGAATATCCGAAATCGGGCCGATCAAGGTAAGGTCGCATTTGTGTTGACGAATTATTTCATGGGCGGCGGCGAAAGGGATGAGGGATTCAAGGGATAGTCCCATGGCGACGGAACTGCCATCGGGAACAAAACGGTCGATAGCGTCAAAGAGGGTTCGCAACTTCGAATCAGGCAAGGGCGGCGGGTCTCCTTTTTTCTTTTTTCGGTTCCGGAAGCGCAGCATTTGCCTTTCAGGGTTCGGCTTGCCTGCTCTGCTGGAGTGACTGCTCAAACTCCTCAAAAAATTTGTTTTTCTGCTTCCAATCCGGACCGAAGTGTTTATTGAAAAAGCCGCCCAGTTTATCGAAAAGTTTTTCCCAAACCGGTTGACCGCCTTTGAGGACAACGTCAGCGATAAAATCGTCCAGTTCACTCATTTTTTCTTTGGGCAAAAAGGAGACGGCGCCCAGCTTAATTGATTTTTCAAGGGCCTCGGGTGACAGGGCATAGGCTGTCAACATGACGGTGGGAAAGCCGCGCTTGACTGAAAGTTTTAAGAGCTCAAACCCGTTAACCCCCATAATATCCAGAATAACGATATCAAAGGTGTAGCTCATCAGGTATTGACGCGCCGTGTCGTAATCATTGGCCTTGCGGATAAAGCACATATCCAGCACCTCTGCCACGGTGTCCGTCACATCCACCTCGTCATCGACCACCAGAACAACCTTGTCTTTTAAAATTTTTGAGGTATCCATCGGATTTTCTCCTTTCCCTATATGAAAAATAAACCATATCACCGTAAAAAGCGTTTAGTCAATAAACTTCCACCTTAATTAATCCACCCCGAAACTTTGCACATTAGAAGTTATTTTATCTATTTTAATCGCGGTTGGAAACCGCTCCCACAATCAAATTTGACTAAGTTAACATCTCACAAGTTGCCATCCAGCGGCACTTGTGGTATTTTCCATAGCCAACCGCATCCATCGCTTGTAGCCTATAACCCTTGAACCCTGAACCTGGAGCCTATCAGTTTAGATTGAGGGAAATCCCATGTTCACCGCTGTCGAAAAAAAGCAGATTGCCCGATTCAATAAACATCTGTCGAAGGATATCAGTATCGGGCTGACTGTTTCACAAGACCCCCGCTACATGCTTTTTAAAGAGTTTTGCGATGATTTGCTCCAGCTGGCTCCCGGGATTAAAATCACGTATGTAAACGATACCCCGGAGCTTCCGCCGCAAATTCAGGTTGGAAGCGGTTTGCACTATCAGGCAGTGCCCTCGGGGCACGAACTGCAGCCTTTTCTCGAGGCCCTGACCACCCTGGGCAACGCGTCGTCCCGGGATATCAGCGGGCCGATTGATACCCGATTGATAAAAGACAGGCTGCCGGCCGCCCTGTCCATTTTTATCGCCCCCCATTGCACCTTCTGCCCGACGGTGGTGCGTCAGCTGATCGCCTTGCCGCTGATGGACGACACGATTCAGCTGACCATTATCGACGGCACCCTCTTCCCGGAGACAGCGCATGCGCACCGGATCCAGTCCGTGCCGACGGTTTTATTGGACGATCAGTTTCGCTGGACAGGGCTATTGCCGCTGGAAGATCTCATTGACGCCATCAATAGCCGTGATCCCGCTTCTCTGGGGACGGCATCCCTCGAAAATATTTTAAAGGCGGGACAGGCCGGCCGCCTGGCGGCCATGATGGCGGCGGCCGGAAAAATATTTCCGGCCTTTTATGAGCTTCTCGTTCACGAAAAATGGCCGATTCGTCTGGGTGCTATGGTAGTGATGGAGGAAATTGCGGGTGGAAATCCTGCCCTGGCGTCTGAAGTGCTCACCTTTTTATGGGATCGTTTTCAGGGGGCCCCAGACCCGATTAAAGGAGACATTCTCTACATGTTCGGTGAGATCGGAAATCGGCGCGCCGTATCCTGGTTGAATCACGTACTGACCGGAGAATATGATTCAGAAGTGCAAGCGGCTGCCGGTGAGGCGCTGGAAAAACTTGTGAGTTGACTGTTGGAATATGAAAATTTATAAAAATTGAAGAAATCTTTGGCAAAAAATGCTTAAAACAAAAAACCTGCCGCTTGGGCGGCAGGTTTTTTTTGATTAAACTTTGGCAGAAAATCGCTCCGCCGCCTGAAAAGATTATTTATCCTCAGCGGACTTTTCGGCCGATTCCGCGGGGCCGCTGGAATCCGATGCGTCCTTTGGGTCAGCCGCGGCCTCTTTTTCGGGAGCAGCTTTTTGATCGGCGGCGTCCTTGGCGGCCGGTGCCTCTTTTTTTTCAGCTACGGCAGCCTTTTTCTTGGAGGCGGGTTTAGCCTTGGCCTTGGCCGGGGCCGCATCACCTGCGTCCGGAGCGTCGGCTTTCTTTTTAACAGCTTTGGGGGCCTTTGCTTTGGTTCCGGCGGTTTTGGCTGTCTTCTTCTTGGTTTTCTTCTTGGGCGCGTCGGGCGCAGCCACAAGTTCCACCATGGATATGGGAGCTGAATCTCCCGGCCGGGTACCCAGCTTTACAACCCGGGTATAGCCGCCGGCGATATTGCCAAACCGCTCGGCCGCCTGGTCAAACAATTTATGCACAACGTCCTTTTCCATCACAATGGACAGGGCTTGGCGCCTGGCATGCAAATCCCCGCGCTTGGCCAAAGTGATCAGATGATCCGCCCAGCGTCTCACTTCCTTGGCTTTGGGCCCGGTGGTCCGGATGCGATCATGCTTTAACAAAGAGGTCACCATATTGCGGAACATAGCATTGCGGTGGCTAGAGGTTCGACTCAATTTTAGTCCGGTTTTACGATGTCTCATGGCCTTGCCTACTCTCCTTCCTGAATTTCTTCCACGGGCGGCGCAAATCCCTCAAGCTTCATTCCTAGAGAAAGGCCCATTTCAGACAACACTTCTTTAATCTCATTCAAGGATTTCCTGCCAAAATTTTTAGTTTTAAGCATCTCTGCTTCAGTTTTGCTGACCAGTTGAAAAATTTTATTGATGTCTGCATTTTTTAAGCAATTTGCGCTGCGTACCGAAAGTTCGAGTTCTTCAACACTGCGGTATAGATTTTCATTAAACTCGGGTTTTTCTTTTTTATCAATCTTTTTATCCGGCTTGGGCTCAAGCTTTTCATCAAAATTGATAAAGATCGTCATCTGCTCTTTTAATATTTTGGCGGAATAGGCCACCGCATCTTCCGGAAGAATACTTCCATCGGTCCAGATCTCCATCGTTAGCTTGTCATAGTCGGTGCGTTGCCCGACGCGCGCGTTGCCCACGGTGTAGTTGACACGCTTGATCGGCGAAAATACGGCATCAATCGGAATCGTACCCGCAGGTGAATCCTCATCCTTATTGGCCTCAGCCAACAAATAGCCCTTGCCGACCTTGACGGTCATCTCCATTTTGAGGACGGCATCGTCTGAAAGCGTCGCTAAGTGCTGCTTCGGGTTGAGGACCTCGCATTTCCCGTCATCGCTGATAATATCTCCGGCGGTGACTTCCCCTTCGCCTTTTGAATCGATGCGCACAGTTTTGGGTTCCGGATCGGATACCTTGAGACGCACTTCTTTCAAATTTAAAATCAGCTCGGAAACATCTTCAAGAATACCCGGGATGACGCTAAATTCATGCATGACCGCATCGAATTTAACCGAAACAATCGCAGCGCCGTATAGAGAGGAAAGAATGATTCTTCTCAGGCAATTGCCGATTGTGATCCCAAAGCCTCTTTCGAGAGGTTCGCAAACAAATTTGCCAAAGGATGGATTGCTGCTTACCTGAACTTTATCTGGCATCATTATTTTTTGCCAGTTCATGTACATAAGTTCATCTGACGGCATTTTTAATCTCCTGACAATTTCAGGTTTTGGTTTTTCGACTGCAAGCCGCGGCCCCTCAACCCCAGTTTGGATGCATCGTTAATGCAACAAAATGTTATTTAGAATAAAGCTCAACAATGAGCTGTTCTTGCATGGGCATGGTCAACTCGTCACGCAGCGGATAAGCTTTGATGCTGCCTTTCATACTATCTTTTTCAAGATCGAGCCATTGGGGCACACCTCTGCGCACCACTGCATCCAGGGAGTCCTGAAGCGCCTGAATCTTTTTGCTTTTCTCACGCACTTCAACGGTATCGCCGATTTTAACCAGAAAAGACGGAATATCCACCCGTTTACCGTTGACCAGAAAGTGTTTGTGGCGCACAAGCTGGCGGGCCTGGGCCCGTGAATTGGTGAAGCCCAGACGGTAGACGACATTGTCCAGGCGGCGCTCCAGCAAGACGAGCAGGTTTGTGCCGGTAACCCCTTTTTGGTGATCCGCCCGCATGAAAAATAGATGGAACTGATTTTCAGAAAGCCCGTACATCCGCTTAACTTTTTGCTTTTCGCGCAGCTGGATGCCGTAGTCGGACAGCTTGCGGCCACGCCGCTCCCCATGCTGGCCCGGCGGATACCCCCGTCGATCAAAGGCGCACTTATCCGAATAACAGCGATCTCCCTTGAGAAATAGTTTTAGATTTTCCCGTCGGCATTGCCGACAAACGGAATCTGTATATCGTGCCAAGTTTTTCCTCCCTGTATTATTTTAAGCTTTCAGTTATTTGTTATTGTTATCATCCAACCGGCATTAACAATTAACAATTAACTATTAAACTCTTCGCCGCTTCGGCGGCCGGCAGCCATTATGAGGAATGGGGGTTACGTCTTTGATCATGATCACATTAAAACCGGTTGTCTGCAGAGCCCGCAGCGCGGATTCGCGTCCGGGTCCCGGTCCTTTGACATACACCTCGACACTTCTCATTCCATGCTCCATTGCCTTTTTGGCAGCATCCTGAGCTGCCAACTGGGCCGCAAAGGGG
Organism: uncultured Desulfosarcina sp.; assembly: GCA_964435765.1. GTDB lineage: Bacteria > Desulfobacterota > Desulfobacteria > Desulfobacterales > JAFDCJ01 > JAFDCJ01. The sequence goes on along the minus strand of CAYTBC010000126.1, from coordinate 6,181 downwards.
GTGCTTTTGCGCGAGCCTTTAAATCCTTGAACGCCGGCGCTGGACCAGGAAACAACATTTCCGACCGAATCGGTGACTGTGACAATGGTGTTGTTAAAGGTGGACTGTATGTGAACGACACCATTGGCAATGTTCTTTTTTACTTTTTTTTTGGTACGCGTCTTTTTAGCCATTAATTAAGCCTCTCATGATTGGCAATCTTAGATTGACGAACTTCGATTCGACAAAGAGTTCCTTAAATGATCCAGGGTCGGTAATCAATCGTCAATTCATTAACTACGGTCCTATGACTTCTTTACTGCGCCTTTCTTTTTAACGGCTGCGCGTTTCGGCCCCTTGCGGGTGCGGGCGTTGGTGCTGGTCCGCTGCCCTCTGACCGGCAGCCCTTTACGATGGCGCAACCCGCGATAGCTGCCGAGATCCATTAAGCGTTTAATGTTCATGGAGATCTCGGTACGCAGTTCACCTTCGACTTTATAGCTGTTGTCAATGACTTTGCGGATATTGTTGATTTGCTCTTCGGTCAAATCATCGGTCTTGGTGCTCGGATCAATCTGAAGCTCGGAAAGAATACTCTGAGACGAGGTTCTACCGATCCCATAGATATAGGTCAAACCAATTTCAATCCGCTTTTTTCTGGGTAAGTCAACCCCCGCAATTCTTGCCAAAACGTATCCTCCTTATCCTTGTTTCTGTTTGTGCCGCTTATTTTCGCAAATTACCCGCAGGATCCCTTTTCTTTTGACGATCTTGCATTTTGGGCATATTTTCTTGGCCGATGCTCTGACTTTCATTTAAAACTCCCCTCACTATTTAATATTGAAGAATGAAGATTGAAGATTTAATGACAGCATACCTCAAATATTCAATCTTCATTCTTCAATCCTTTTACTTTGACCGGTAGGTTATTCTTCCGCGCGAAAGGTCGTAGGGTGAAAGTTCAACGGTTACCTTGTCGCCGGGTAAAATCTTAATGAAATGCATGCGCATCTTTCCGGAAATATGCGCCAGCACCTGGTGCTTGTTTTCCAATTCAACTTTAAACATCGCATTGGGTAAAGTCTCGAGAACAACACCTTCTACTTTGATCGCCTCTTCTTTCGCCATAACTAGAAACGCCCTTTCATCTTGCCGCCACTTTTTTTCAGGAAGCCTTCATAATGCCGGCTCAACATATGCGATTCCATTTGAGCAACGGTGTCGATTGCCACGCCGACCACAATCAGAAGCGCCGTCCCGCCGAAATAGAACGGAACATTGAATCTTGTGATCAGAATTGACGGCAGCACACACACTGCTGATACATATACGGCGCCGCCCAGGGTTATACGGGTCAGCACCTTGTCAATATAGTCCGCGGTGCGTTTGCCCGGGCGAATACCCGGAATATATCCGCCCGCTTTTTTCATATTGTCGGCGACATCAACCGGGTTAAAGGTAACGGCCGTATAAAAGTAGCAGAAGAAGAAAATGAATCCGACAAACAGCAGTTCGTATACAAGATTTCCGGGCCGCATGGACTCCGTGATGCGATGGATCCAATCAATTTTTACGAAGCTTCCGATCGTGGCGGGAAACATAATAATCGAAGAAGCAAAGATCGGGGGTATAACGCCGGAAGTATTGATCTTCAGCGGAAGATGGGTGCTCTGGCCGCCATACATTCTGCGTCCGACCACACGTTTGGCGTATTGGACCGGGATGCGGCGCTGTCCCTGCTCCACAAAAATGATAAATCCGACAACCCCGACCATCAAAACGACTAAAATTACAACCGCAAATATTCCCATCTCACCGGTGGAGAGAAGACGCGCGGTGTTCACACTGGCAGCCGGCAGGCGGCAGACGATACCGGCAAAAATAATCAGCGAAATACCGTTGCCGATGCCCCGCTCGGTAATCTGCTCCCCCAGCCACATAATAAAGGCCGTACCGGCGGTCAGGGTAATCACGGTCATCAACCTGAAGGCCCATCCCGGCAGGAAAACAACGGGGGCGCCGCCGGGCGCACTCATGCTTTCGAGGCCGACGCTGATGCCAAACCCCTGAATGATGCTCAAAATGACGGTTCCGTAGCGGGTATACTGCGTGATTTTCTTGCGCCCCTGCTCGCCTTCTTTTTTTAACTGCTCCAGATGGGGAATGACCACCGTCAAAAGCTGCAAAATAATCGAGGCGCTGATGTAGGGCATTATGCCCAGGGCAAACACCGACAATTTCTGGAAAGCCCCACCGGAAAACATATTAAAAATGCCGAAAATTGTTCCTTCTGCCTGCTTGAAAAATGAGGCCAGCGCTGTGCTGTCGATGCCGGGCACTGGTACATGCACGCCGACACGATAGACAATCAGAAGTCCCAGCGTAAAGAGAATTCTCTTTTTCAGTTCGGGTATTTTAAATACGTTTTGGAACCCGCTGCCGATCATTATAATACCTCTACGTTGCCGCCAGCTGCTTCAATTTTTTCTCTGGCGCTCTTACTGATTTGATTGATTTTAACATCCAAAGAATACTTGATTTCACCTTGTCCCAGAAGTTTGATACCGTCTTTGCTTCCTTTTATCAGCCCGGCCCTGATCAGGGCGGCTGCGTCCACCACGCTGCCTTTTTCAAATTTGGCCAGGTCCCGAATGTTGACGACCACAATTTCCTTCTTGAATATATTGGCAAAACCGCGTTTGGGCAGGCGCCGCTGCAACGGCATTTGACCGCCCTCATAGCCGGGACTGACGCCTCCGCCGGACCGGGAGTTCAATCCCTTGGTGCCGCGACCGGCCGTCTTACCGCGGCCCGATCCTACGCCGCGGCCAAGACGTTTTGAAACTTTACGAGATCCCTTGGCCGGTGATAATTCATTTAGCTTCATTTATCTTCTCCTCAGCTTTTACCAAATGAGAAACGGCATTGATCATTCCCCGAACCTCGGGCGTGTTCTGCAGTTCAACGGTTCTATTGAGCTTGGTCAATCCCATTCCTCTTAAAACTTTGCGATGCTTTTCGGGCCGACCGATCATACTTTTTACAAGTGTAACTTTTAACATTCCTGCCATCTGAGTATTATACCTTTCCTTCTTCGCCGGGTATTGGTTTGGGGCCCTTGGCCCAACGTCTTTTGGCAGCTAAAGCCATCAGAAAACTGAGCTGCAGGTTTTCCCCAATCTGCCGTTGACTGTTTGACGACTTCACTATCCGGCGAAGCCTTAAGTGCGCGCCGGCAACAGGCGCATTGCAAAAAGTCGCTGATCGCCAGTGACCGGATCTACAAGTCCTCAACACCGATTCCGCGTCTGGAGGCCACCTGGTCGCGGCTTTGAAGTTGCTGAAGTCCTTCGATGGTTGCCTTTACCAGGTTATGCGGATTATGCGAACCCAGACACTTGGTCAGAATATTTTGAACGCCGACAGCCTCGAGGACAGCCCGCACGGCACCGCCGGCAATCACGCCGGTACCCTGGGCAGCCGGTTTTAGCAGCACCCTGCCGGCACCAAATTTTCCAATGACCTCATAGGGGATGGTCCCCTCGATAAGCGGTACGTTAACCATGCTTTTTTTTGCTTTTTCAACGCCTTTGCGTATAGCCTCCGGCACTTCACCGGCTTTGCCGAGACCGAAACCAACCGACCCCCCGCCGTCGCCCACAACGACGATGGCACTGAAACTGAAACGCCGGCCGCCTTTGACGACTTTGGCAACCCGATTAATGTGAACCACTTTGTCTATTAACTGAACTTCGTCCATGTCTTGTTTTAACAAGAGCTTGCCTCCTTGGCTCCGTGAAAAATAATAAAAATGATCAAAGTACGCGGTTAAAAAATCAATCCGGCCTCACGGGCCCCTTCGGAAAGGGATTTGATTCGCCCGTGATACAGGAAACCGTTGCGATCAAAGACGACTTCTTTAATTCCACTTTCGAGCGCTCGCTCGCCAATCAGCTTGCCGACAAATTTTGCCGCCGCAATCTTGTTTTCGAATTTGGGCGCCTCTTTGGCCCGGGTTTCGACGGTGGATGCGGCGATCAGCGTACGGCCCTGCGAATCATTAATGATCTGAGCGTATATATGCCGTGCACTGCGGAACACGCTGAGCCTTGGGCGCTGGGGCGTTCCGGAAATTTTCTTTCGGATTCTTCTTTTGCGCTTTAAACGCGCTTCTTGTCGAATGTTCATAGACCCCATTTTGTCTTTCCCCTCATCAAAATTGACTATTTTTTATTGAATATTTAAGGTATTCTTTCAATCTTAACGGCTCAGGTGCGGCAGAATTGAAGTATTCCCTAATCTTCAATTTTCAATTGTCAATATTCAATTTACTTGGTGCCGGTCTTTCCGGCTTTGCGTCGAATATGCTCCTCGGCATACTTGATGCCTTTACCCTTGTAGGGTTCGGGCGGGCGAATGCGGCGAATCGCAGCCGCCGTAAGGCCAACCTGCTGCTTGTCGATTCCAAACAGTTTGATGTTGTTGTTTTTTTCAACGGTTGCCGTAATTCCCTCCGGCAGGTCAAAGGCGACCGGATTTGAATAGCCGACATGGAAAATAATTTGCTTGCCGCTGAGTTCAGCGCGGTAACCGATTCCGTTGATCTCCAGGCGGCGTTCAAACCCCCGGGTGACACCGGTTATCATATTGGCCACCAAACTGCGGGTAAGCCCTTGCAAAGCCCTGCTGTTTCTGTCATCCGTCACCAGGGTAACCTTCAAGACGCGCTCGTCGATATTTAAATCGACCGCCGGATGGATGGATTGGCTCAGCTTGCCTTTCCCGCCTTCAATCGTCAGAAACTTTTGGGAATAAGTTATTTTTGTTTTATCCGGTATTGAAATCGGTTTTTTGCCTACTCGAGACATTTGCTGCTCCCTTATTGCTTCGTTGAGAATCTACCAGACCTGGCAGAGAACCTCGCCGCCGACTTGTTCCTGGCGGGCTTTTTTATCCGTCATTACCCCTTTGGAAGTAGATAGAATAGCAATGCCCATGCCGTTAAATACGGGCTTAATCTCTTTTGATCGGACGTATACCCGCCGGCTGGGCTTGCTGACGCGCTTCAAGCCGTAGATCACTTTGGATTGGCCGCTGCCGTATTTCAGGTAAATGCGTAAAATTCCCTGCTTGCCGTCTTTGAGAAATTTGTAGTTCCGGATGAATCCTTCGCTCTTCAATATTTTTGCCACCTCGATTTTTAATGACGACCCGGGGACATCCACGCTGTTAAATTTGGCTTTTGCCGCATTCCGAATGCGGGTTAACATGTCTGATATTGGATCACTAATGGCCATTGTTCTCTCCTGTTATTCTTGTTTCCGGCTCCTGGTTTCCGGCCTCTTCCGAATTGAAGGAGTTTGTTCCTTCAATAGTTCTGATCGATCTTGCTAAATTGAAAAAAGGCCTTCTGGTTGAGTGAATGCTGCCAGCCAGAGCCGTCAGGGGCCGGGAGTCAGCAACCGGCAGCATGCCTACCAGCTTGATTTTACCACACCAGGCAGCTTGCCATGGGATGCAAACACACGGAAGCAGATTCGGCAAATGCCGAACTTTCTCAAAAACGCCCGGGGTCGCCCGCAAACCGGACATCTGTTATAGCCTCTGACTTTAAACTTAGGTTTTTGCACCGCTTTGTTTCTAAGCGCTTTTTTTGCCAAATTAACCCCCTAAAAAATCTTCATTTGAAACTTTAAGCGTTCAATTGTACGTTGTTAGTTCCTGAACGGCATTCCCAGAAGCCGCAGTAATTCTTGTCCTTCTTCGTCGGTTTTGGCGCTGGTCACCACGCTGATATTAAGCCCCTTGATTTTGTCGATTTTATCATATTCGATCTCGGGGAATATAATATGCTCTTTGACCCCCAGGGAATAGTTGCCGCGTCCATCGAAGGCTTTAGCGGAGATTCCCCTGAAATCGCGAACCCGGGGAAGGGCAACATTCACCAGTTTGTAGAAAAAATCATACATGCGCTCTCGCCGCAAGGTGACCATGCATCCGATCGGCATGCCCTCTCTGAGTTTGAAAGCGGCAATTGATTTTTTGGCGCGCGTGATGACCGGTTTCTGCCCGGCGAGATTTTTAAGCTCCTCGGCAGCTGAGTCAAGCAGTTTGATATTTTGGATCGCTTCTCCCAAGCCCATATTCAAAACGATTTTTTTAAGCCTGGGAACTTGCATGATGTTTTTATACTTGAAAGCTT
>CAYTBC010000125.1:0-13063 GCA_964435765.1 uncultured Desulfosarcina sp. | reverse complement strand
GACTGGCCGATAAGGTCACCATCCTGCGAAACGGCGAGATTATTTTAACCGATTCAGTGAACAACATCGATAAAATCAACCTGATAAAATTGTGCTACACCCAAATTTCCGGCAGTGACGACATTGAAAGCTATCAGGATTTTATTCAACTCCTCCGATACAACGAGGCCATCCTGCAAAAGCTGCCTATCAATCTGATTGTTTCGGACAACGAAAATAAGATTAAAATGATCAACGACCACGGCAAGGCCTATTTTAATCTTGAAAACGCGGTCTATCGGAATTTGTACCTGGATGGTCTTTTTTCGGAAGGCAGTGAAAACGCGTTGGAGCTGATCAAATCCGCATTTTTAGAAAAAAAAGAGAAGACATTTTACAATGTGCCGATGGTTGTAAATGCCAATAAGACCATCACGAACATCAAAATCCTGCCCATATATGACGGCGCCTTTCTCATCGGCAATATTACCATCATCGAAGACGTCTCCAAACAGGAAAAGCTGCGCCAGCAGGTGATTCTCTCCGAGAAACTGGCCTCGGTGGGAATACTGGCCGCCGGGGTGGCGCATGAAATCAACAATCCCCTGGAGATCATTTACAATCACTTAAATTTTATGAAATTCCATATCGACAGGGAAAAAATGTATGAAACCATTGCCAACATTGAAGAAGAACTTACCGATATCAAGCAGATTGTCAGCAACCTGATTTCGTTTTCGGACAGCAACAAATTGGTAAACGAGGAGTTTGAATTAAACGGCCTGATTGCCAGTATTATTAATCTGATCCGATTCAACGCCAAAAATAAAAAGATTCGCATTGAATATACACCGGCCGAGCATCCCATTCATCTGAATGCCAATATGAATGAGATCAAACAGGTCGTATTGAATCTGTTGAAAAACAGTTTCGAGGCCTCCGCCGGCGGCGGAGAAATTTGCATTCATACATCCAGTGTAAATTTGGACGGCCGGCCGTTTGCCTGCATTGTTTTTAAAGACGACGGCATCGGAATTGAAGATGAAAATCCGGACAATATTTTCCTGCCCTTCTATTCCACCAAAAAAGGCAATGACGCCAACCTGGGGCTGGGATTGTCCGTGAGCTACGGAATCGTAAAAAAATACAAAGGCAATATATCCGTCAAGAATTTTAAAGGGTCCGGGTGCGAATTCACCATTACTTTACCCCAAAAAACGGGAAGGGGCCTTTAGAGTTCACCAAAAAATAAGTTCACAATTTTAGTTGAAGCGCTCGTCCGGCAGCATCTCTGAAAAAGTGCAAATTTTATCGAACAGTGCACCGGTTGGCTGCCTAAACGTCAAGCCACACAACTTCGCCCCCCATTTTACTCCCATAAACTTTACCTCAAGTGCAGGGGCCTTCCCCTTTTTTGAAAAAGGCGTCTTGCCGCTTTATCAGACCGTCGACCCATACCGTCCAAAATAGTTTCTCGAAAACCTCGCGCCGGCGGCCGTCAAAGCCGAGGCACGGCGGCGGTATTTTTCAAGCCTGCCTTTCACCTCTGCTCCGCATGGGTTTAGGGGTTTTCTGAAGCAGGTGATATTGAAATTAACATTTTAATCATTTTCGGGTCATCTTTGCGTTAACTTGTGGAATTAAAATCTAATTAGGAAAACCTTAAAATTTTTATATTACACGCTCATCCTGCTTCAACCGCGTTAAATTTGCAGGCAGCACGCCGAATTCCGGCCGGCTGCATATTTTAAAAAGGGATTTTAAATGGGATAATTTATGATGATTTCCATTGGATATAAGCATTTCATTGAAAGCGGCTATATTGTCGAAATCCTGAAGCCGAATCGCCTGCGGGCTGCGAAGATGATGCATACCGCAGAGCAGAGCGGAATGCTGATTAATGCCACCAGCGGAAGGAAGATCAGGAGCATCATCAAATTAAAAAGCAAGCATATTGTTCTCAGTGCCCTTGGGGTGGAAACTTTGAAATCAAGGCTTGGGAGCAGCACGGCCCTTCCTTCCGCGCCTGGAAATAAAAATGTTTTAAGGCGCGGCCGTAAAAAGAATAATGCAAGCGAATCAAGGTCTCCTGAATTTGATAACCGCCGGATAGAGCCGGATCGTCGTCATTTTTCTTACACGCACCATTTCCCTGAAAGAAGGAGCGGTGTCGAAAGAAGAAGCAAAAATGGTAAATTCCAGCGTGAAGGAAAAATCCAATAACCCGCATCCGCCGAATTGTCGCCCGGAAAAATTAGATTGCCTGAACTACTGTATAGCCGGGATGCTGTCACGATGCGGTGTAGGGCCAAAATGGCAGAAACAAAAGCAATGCAGGTATTACCGGAAATCGTCCATCCGTGATCGATGTATGCACTATATTGAAAGATTAAATGGACATTGCGACTGCGCCGATGCACAAAGAGAGGTAAGGAGGCAACAAGATCCTGATGATAAGTAGCTCAACCCCTCCAAACGCTTTTGAGGTCATTGAATGCGCGGGATAGGCTGAATTGGGAATATTGATGGCGGAGGGGAATCTTTGTGGGTAAACATCCCGCAAGCAGGGTTGAAAATCGCGCAGCCTGAACATTTCAGACAGCCGGCAAGCCCGCGACATGCAGCCAAATCGGAAAAAGGAGCAACAATTGCTAAATCAAATCGAAGCCTCGTTTGAGGAGATTGACGAAGTTTCCGCTGTCGACGCAAGGAAGCCGCTCAATCATCGTCCCGAAAACTCTGCGTCCTGGCTTAAAGGTCTTGAGCGCGATACCGCCGATGACTTGATCGACCCGGACGCGCTGAGCGATCCGGTTGCCCAGTATTTCAAAAGAATCGGCCGTTTTGGGCTTTTAGCACGGGAGGATGAGGTTGAACTTGCCAAGCGGATAGAAGCCGGTGAACTGGAAATATTGCGGGCAATCTTGCAGTCAACCATCGCGGCAGACTACATTATCAGCCTGGGTTGCCGGATTGAAAGCGGCATACAGACGGCCGGCAGAATTCTCATGCACATTCATAGGCGGGGCGAACCGCTCTCCTCCCAAGATAAAATGCATTTATTTTTAGCAACCAGCCGCCGGCTCGCAAAACCGCAGGCTGCAGCAAAAACCGTTCGGGCGAAACTGGCTGCCGGAGGGTTGAAGCCGGGTGAAGTACAGCGCCTGGCAGAAAAACTGAAGCGGCTGGAAAATCAAATGTTCAACTTTTTAAAAACCTGGCGGTTTGAACCCTGTGTGATTGATGACATCGAAAAAGAGATTCGTGAACTGGAAATCAGCTCCGGAGCCAATGAGCAAGAGCTGCGGCGCATGCTTGCCCGGATTGAGATCAGCCGCGCCAAGACCAATGCGCTTCAAAGCGAACTCATAAAAGCCAACCTGCGCCTGGTGGTCAGAATGGCCAAACGCTATTCACGGTGCGGATTGTCTTTAATCGATCTCATCCAGGAAGGCAACCTCGGGCTGCTCAGAGCGGCCAACCTTTATGAATACCGCCGCGGTACGCGCTTCAGCACCTGTGCCACCTGGTGGATCCGGCAGGCGATTTCACGCGCCGTCGGCAACAAATCGCGAACCATCCGCCTTCCGATTCATATCGGTGAAAAATATCGCAAACTCAAAAAACACTTACCCGGCAGCCGGGCCGATGCAAACGCAAATGGAAATTTTGAAGAGTTCGTTGACCGAACCGGGATTTCCCTCGATGAAATTGATCGGATTTTGGCAGCCGCCGGGGAACCGCTTTCACTGGATGCACCCTTGAACTCTGAAAGGTCATTTTTCTTGGGGGATGTCATTGAGGATGTCAGCTGGATGGATCCATTTAATGCTGCGGTCAGCAGCAACCTGGCGAAACAAACGCGCAGGTTGCTTGCCGTGTTGACGCCGCGTGAAGAGAAGGTTTTGCGAATGCGGTTTGGAATCGGCGAAAAGACGGATCACACCCTGGATGAAATCAGCCGTATGTTTAATCTAACCCGCGAGCGCATTCGGCAGATCGAGGCCCAAGCCCTTCGCAAACTTCAACATTCAAAGTACAGTCATGATCTCAAGACGTTTATCGACGATTGACCCAATTGAGTTATTTAAAAATTTCGCCGCCTTCGGTCGAGAAAATGTGAAAACCGCAATAATGAATTCCGAGCTCCATCGATGGCTAATTGATGCTCAGGATAAGTCTTCATGTATTTTTTTCAAAACTTTACCGATTTGGGTTTTCCCACACGACTTTAAGCTTAGCCTGCTCGGCGGTATAGCCTTTTTCTAAAAAACTTGCGGTCATGTTTAAAGCATCATCGGTTTCAGATCCGATCGAAGCGTAAAAATTGGCTGAAAAAGCAGCCTGTGTTTTCATAGCCGTCAACCCGATTCCCGCCTTGACACAGGCGTCAATCGCTCTTTTAATCTCGTTTTTTGCCATTAGCCTGTAGTTATAGCTCATCATGATGCCGTCGATCCAGCCAAGTTTAGCTGCCGCGAGCAAACTGTTTGCCATGTCTTTTTCGCTTGACAAAAAACACGCGAGTCTTTAATGATTATGAGGTTGGCGCCGTGCTTTGATATCGTCGAAATTTTAAAATTTACTGAAATTATAGTAGGTTGTGGCGGATGTCGTTTATTGGCTGTCTGAAATGCTGGAATACGGGGTATAAAAAACGGAATACTACAAATTCTTAAAATGATATTGGATCCGAACTATTGTTGATGGTTTGTATACATCACTTATCAAGTTTTGACCCAAAAACCCCCTGGGAACAATAAAATCCATGCCATAAAAGGTGCCTCGGTTTCTGTTTTTCCCCCAATCCGTCACGTCGGCAACCCGCATCATTCCACTATCGCACCACTTCTTCCGTGGCGGAAACCCCATCCTGCCGGTCCGGATGCGCCTTGGTGGAGAACCCTTATAGATCATGCATCGTTTTAATTTTGTTATTTTTCGACCGATTCAGATGATCCCCGTTCTTTTCGGGATCAGTCTGATTACGTTCATCCTGATCCATTCGATACCCGGAGATCCGGTCCGCATTCTGCTCGGACCGCGGGCAACCCAGGAAGTAATCAAAGCGGTTCATGCCCAATACGGGCTCGACAAGCCCCTTTACATTCAATACGGATATTTCCTTGTAAACCTTGCGAAAGGAGACATGGGCCGCTCGATAGTCTTTAAGATGCCGGTGTTCGCGCTGATCGGCGAAAGAATTTCAGCCACGCTTTTCCTGTTGACCTACGGCCTGATCATTGCCCTGGCACTCACGCTGCCTCTGGCAATCATTGCGGCAATATACCGGGGACGCTTGCCGGACCACTTCATACGATTGGTTTCCACAGTCGGATTAGGCTTTCCCGCCTTCTGGCTGGGCATCATGATGATGATCGTGTTCAGCGTCTGGCTGGGCCAATTTCCGGTATCCGGCTACGGCCGGACCTTCGTCGAGCACCTGCATCATCTGTTTCTGCCGTCGTTGACCATAGCCATCGCGCTGTCGGCGGTGCTGGTTCGCAACCTGCGTGCCAGCCTGCTGGCCGAGATGGATTCCGACTACGTTGCTGCAACTCGTGCCAAAGGTCTGCCGGAAAGCTGGATATTTGTGCGCCACGTTATCCGCAATTCATTGATTCCCACCATTAATCTGCTCGGAGTTAATTTAGGCTGGTTGATCGGCGGCACCGTGGTAATCGAGACGGTCTTCTCCGTGCCGGGATTGGGATCCCTATTGGTCGGTTCCATATTCACCCGTGACTATATGGTGGTGATGGCTATCACGATGGTCTTCGCCTGCGCCATTGTGATCGTCAATTTCATCGTCGACATCGCAACTGTCGCCCTGGATCCGAGGATCGCGCTTTGAACGTGAAAAACCGGAACATAGGTGTACACCGGCGCCGGCGGCTCCGGTGGAGCGGCCATCCGCGGGTTCTTTACGCCGGCCTGTCGATTACCGCTGTTTGGCTTGTCCTGGCGCTGGGAGCCGACTTCATCGCCCCCTTCGACCCCAATGCCCAGGATATTGCGAACGTTCTGCATCCGCCCGGTTGGACGCACTGGTTCGGAACCGATAATTTTGGCCGCGATGTGCTTTCCCGAGTCATTCACGGCACCCGCATCGATCTGCAGATGGGCCTTATCGGCGTGTTTTTGCCGTTCATCCTCGGCACGGTGATCGGTGCCCTATCCGGATATTTTGGCCGTTTTGTCGATATCGTTCTGATGCGCGTACTCGATGTCATGCTGTCGTTTCCGTGGCTGGTGTTGTTGATTGCCATTATTACCGTTCTTAGACCGGGCCTCAGCAGTTTCTTCATAGCCATTACCCTGGTGGGCTGGGTTTCCTATGCCCGCCTGGTTCGCGCTCAGACGCTGGTGCTCAAAAGCAGCGAGTTTGTGCAGGCCGCCGTTAATCTGGGCTACGGTCACCTGCGCATTTTATTCCGCCATATTCTGCCAAACGCACTGGTACCTTCCATCGTCTTTTCGATGTCGGATGTCGTTTTGGTGATCCTGGCCGGCTCCGCCATCAGCTACCTGGGTTTAGGTGTGCAGCCGCCCACGGCCGAGTGGGGCGTGATGATTGCCGAGGGACAGAACTTCATGATGACCGCGTGGTGGATTTCAGCCTTTCCCGGCATTTCAATCGTCTTTTTGGCGTTCGGCTTCAGCCTGCTTGCAGACGGCCTCGGGGAAAAACTGGGGGTACGGGCATGACCGCCAAAGTCCTGAAAGTTGAAGACCTTGCGGTCACGATAGACACGGCCTCGGGCGTATTGACGGCAATTGACGGTGTTTCGTTTGACCTGCATGCGGGTGAGGTGCTGGGTTTGGTCGGCGAAAGCGGATCAGGCAAAACCCTCACCGGCAGGGCCATTATGGGCTTGCTGCCCAGCCGCAGAATGGCCATCCGGCGCGGCGCTATCCGCCTTAACGGCGAAGACATCACCAAGTTTGACGAAACCCGGATGCGCCGGGTACGAGGACGGGCGATCGGCATGATCTTCCAGAATCCCACCTCCCACCTTGACCCGGTCATGACGGTCGGCCGCCAGATTGCCGAATCCATCCGTTTCTATGAAGGTCTGTCGCCCAAAGAGTCGCTGGCCCGGACCGCCGAGCTGTTGCGCCAGGTGGATATTTCGGATCCTGAAGTGCGTTTGCGGTCCTTTCCCCATGAGTTTTCCGGGGGAATGCGCCAAAGGGCGATGATCGCCGCAGCGCTGGCCTGTCGACCCAAAATCCTGATTGCCGACGAACCGACCACGGCCCTCGACGTCACCGTGCAGGCTCAGATTCTGCGCATCTTGCTCGATCTGCGCGAGCGCCGGGGCCTCTCCATCATTTTGATCACCCACGATCTGGGAGTAGTTGCGCAAACCTGCGATACGGTTGCCGTTATGTATGCCGGCCGCCTGTTGGAATGTGCGACTAAACGTGATCTTCTGCGAGGCTCCCTGCACCCCTACACCCAAGGTCTGATGGCCTCGCAGCCGGGCAAGGGGAAACCGCGGGAGGAACTGCCGTCCATTTCCGGGCAGCCGCCGTCGCTGACCGACCTCCCGCAGGGCTGTCGGTTCCATCCCCGCTGCGACTATTCGGAAGCGGAATGCCGGGCCGCGGTGCCGGCCCTCGAACAGGTCGACGGCAATCACCAGACGGCCTGCCGGCGCTGGCGCGACCTGGTTAAGCAGAAGATTTTGGGTGGCGCATGAGTCCGTTGCTTGAAATCGAAAATCTTCACGTCCAATTTCGTCTGCCGCAAGGCCTGGTTGAATTGGTGACGCGCAAACCGCACCGCATTGTCAAGGCCGTCAACAATGTCAACTTAACGCTCAAGCGGGGCGAAACGCTGGGCCTGGTGGGAGAGAGCGGCTGCGGCAAGACGACCCTGAGCCGGGCCATGCTGGGACTCATCGAAATTGCCGCGGGCCGCGTCCGATTCGACGGCGACGATGTCTTTAACCGCAGGCGCATCGAACAGCTCGCCTTGCGTCGCCGTGCCCAGATGGTATTCCAGGACCCTTATGCATCGCTGAACCCGAAGTTCACCGTCGGCCAAACATTGGCTGAGGTGTTCAAAGTCCACCGGATATGCTATAGGCGCCAGGTGCCGTCACGCGTTGCCGAATTGATGGAAAAAGTCGGGCTGTCACCCGAGCTGGGCAATCGCCGCCCCGGTGAGCTGAGCGGCGGCCAGTGTCAACGGGTGGGAATCGCGCGCGCATTGGCCGTAAATCCGGAGCTGCTGGTCGCCGACGAATCCGTATCGGCTCTGGATGTTTCCATCCAGGCGCAGATACTAAACCTCTTTCTTAAGCTGCAGAAAGAAATGGGCCTGACCATGGTCTTCATTGCCCACGACCTGGGGGTCGTGTGGCATCTGTGCCAGACCCTTGCAGTGATGTATCTGGGGCGGATTGTCGAGATCGGGGATGCCGAAGGAATCTTTCGCACGCCCAAGCATCCCTACACCCAGGCGCTGATCGGCGCCATTCCGCAGATGCATGCGGAGGCCGCCTTGAGCCTCGATTTGCTGCCCGGTGAGCCGCCCAGTCCGCTCTATATCCCCAGCGGCTGCGCTTTCCATCCGCGTTGTCCGCATGTAATGGAGGTTTGCCGTTCGGGTGCACCGCCGGTGGCGCGCCATATGGGTGCGGTGCAGGTGTCTTGTCACTTGTATGACGAAGACAAGCGTTAGCACTTAATTCGAGACTTCTCTGCGATTTGAGGAGAAGTTGAAAATCAGAAATTCGAAGCACGAAATCCGAAACAATATTCAATGTTCGAAATTCAAATGACAAAAACTTGACCCTCGCCGCCTTTCTGTTTTGAACATTGGCGCATTTGTATTTTGAATTTGTTTCGAGTTTCGATATTCGAATTTAATTGCGGCCAAAGAACTGCATTGAGATTGGTCTGCGATCGGACAAGCGATGTGGTCAAACAAACCAACGTACCTTTAAACCAAGGAGGAAAATTATGAAACGATCTTATAAGCAATGGGCGCTGGCAGGATTGTTGGGCTTATTAATGACTGCCATGCCGGCAGGTTGGGCTACGGCCGGCGGCGTTATCAAAATTGCCCGCCAGCAGGACAGCACGACGTTGGACCCGATCATGACCATTCAGAACGCCGATATCTGGATCATGAACAACATGAACTCCCTGCTGGTACGCGTATCCATCGACGGGACAACGATCGAACCCGATCTGGCGGAGAGCTGGACCATTTCCCCGGACGGCAAGATCTACACCATGAAATTGCGGCCCAACTTAAAGTTCGGTGACGGCAGCCCGCTCAGGGCGAGCGACGCCCGATACAGCCTGCTGCGCCTGCGCGATCAGGAGGGCTCGGTGATGGCCGGGATGTTCGTTGACATCGACACGATCGACACCCCCGACGACCGCACCGTCGTTATTAACCTGAAGAAAAAATCGGCCCCGTTTCTGGCGGCGCTGGCCATGTTTTCCGCGGCAATCCTGCCCGAAAAGGCCCTCAAGGAAAAGGGGCAGGAGTTCGGGTCCAACCCGATTGGCGCCGGCGCCTTCAACCTTAAGGAGTGGAAGCGCGGCCAGTACATCAGTCTGGAAAAAAACCCTTATTATTGGGAAGCCGACCGTGTCAAGCTGGACGGTGTCGAGTGGCTTTACATCCCCAACGACAATACCCGAATTCTAAAGCTTCAAACCGGCGAGGTCGATGCGGCAATCTTTATTCCCTTCAACCGGGCCAAGGAATTGGATGCCGACAAGAATATCGATGTCCACATGGACCCTTCCAGCAGAATGGACCATATGCTGATCAACCATGCTCACAAACCGCTGGATGACGTGCGGGTCCGCAAGGCAATCTATTACGCCCTCAACCGCCAGGCGATCGTGGATGTGGTGACGTTCGGATACGGCAAGGTGGCCAATTCGTTCATTCCGGCGGGAGCGATGTACTACAATCCCGCCAACTTGGATTACCCCTACGATCCGACGCAGGCCAAAAAACTTCTGGCCGACGCCGGCGTCAAGGATCTCAGCCTCGATCTGCTGGTCACCGCCGGCGATTCGGTTCATGACCAGATTGCGGTCATGATCAAGGATCAGCTTGGCAAGGTCGGGATCGACGTCAATATCGTCAAACAGGAAGAAGGGCAGCAGTGGGAGAGCACGGTCGCTGGAGAGTATGACATCAGCATCAACTACTGGACCAACGATGTCATCGACCCCGATCAGAAATCCAGCTTCTGCGTCTACGGTGACGACGAGAATATGTCCTATTACACGCGCTACAAAAACCCCAAAGTCACCGCACTGGTGGAGCAGGGTCGCAGCGAACTGGATCCGGCCAAACGGCGCCAAATATATGCCGACATCCAGCGGATCGCCAAGGAGGACGTGCACTGGATCGATCTCTACTATAGTCCCTTCCGCAACGCTTCACGTACCAACGTCGTCAAATTCTTCCAGAATCCGATGGGCCGCTTCATGCTTGAAGACACCGACATGAAGTAACACCGCTCGGCACGCAACGAAAATGACGCCCATCCAGCGGGCGTCATTTCTTTTTGTTGCGTTTATTCGAAAGCGAAAACCTGGTCCTGTGGGCCAGGTCAGAAATGATCGGCTCTGCCATAGATCAAATCTGGTAAATGTAATCACCTACATCACCCCTCCGGGGTGGACCAAACCCCGCCGTCGGCGGGGCTTCTGGACCCGGATCTTTACTCCTGTGGGGGGCCGCAGAAACGGCGGCTTCAGCCGCGGTGGGCGTTGAGGAACTTCATCAACACCCGGGCATACGCTTCCGGCTCTTCATAGAACGGCGTATGCGAACTGTTTGGAAAAACGGTTAATTCGGCATCGGGCAGGGCAAGTTTCATGCGCAGGGCACAGTCGGGAGTTAATTCGTCGAATTTGCCGACGGTGATCAACGCCGGACAGGTGATCCGGTGCAGGTCCGGAATACGGTTCCAATCCTTCAGGTTTCCGATGTAGACAAACTCGTTGGGACCTTGCATGGTCATATAAGGCCCCATGTTCCAGTCGTCCAGCGACCGCTGCAACGGCGCCGGCCATTCCGCCAGGCGACAGACGTGGCGGTAGTTGAGCAGGGTAATGGCGGCCTGGTACTCGGGATGATCCCACGTCCCTTCGGCCTCGTGCTGAAGCATCATCGCCACCGTCTCCGGCCCCAGGGCCTCGCGATGGCGGTTGAGTTCGGTGATCAGATGCGGCATGTCGGCGCACGTGTTGGCGAGAGTAAGGGTGCGCAAATTCTGCGGATAGGTGATGCCGTACTCAATGCTCAGCCAACCGCCCCAGGACTGGCCGAGCAAATGAACCCGGCCTAAATCTAAAGCTTGCCGCACGGTTTCAACTTCCTTCACGTAGCGCGCGATGGTCCACAGTGAAGAATCGTCCGGGCGATCCGATGCGCCCGTTCCCAATTGGTCGAAGGCAACCACCCGCAATCCATGATCGGCCACCCAGGAATGGGACTCCCGCAAATAATCGCAGGGCAGCCCCGGCCCGCCGTTCAAGCACAACAGGGTCTGCTCACCAGTCCCAAAACTGTAGGCAACGACCCGGTATCCGTCCACCGCAACTTCAATCGTCTCATCGGGTTTGCGTTCATCCCACATGATAACGCCTCCTATTTATTTGTATTTGATAAGATAAATTGAATTCTGAATCTTTAATCAAATTCCCGCTCATATCCGGGGCGGTCTTTCCGGCCGCATGCGGCATTCCTTGAACAGCGGCATCACGCAATTTTGACACCTCAAGGGGTCGATTTTGGCAAGAATCTTGGCCAGGGCCTCGGTCTGGGTAGCAAAGATGTAATCCGCACCGATGACATCAATGTAGCCGCCCCGTTCGAGCACCTGGTGCGCTTCAGGTTTGAATTCGCATAGATACAGGTTGGCCCGCAGCATGCGAAGGCGCCGGGCTTCGCGGGCCAGCATCTCCGCCCCGGCGACATCGATGAAATTGATGCCGCAGCCCAGAATCAACACATCCCGTTTATGATTGGCATGTTTGTCGATGTTGTAAAGATACTCCCCCACATGGTTGACCGCACCGAAGAACAGCGGGCCGTCGATGCGTATAATCTTGAGGTTCAGGCACTCGACCTCCCGTTCCATCAACGGGAACCCGGAAATATCGGGATTCGGCGCCAGATTGGCGATGCGGGGATGGGCCGTGCGGTTAAGGTAAAGGATCAGCGAAAGCAGGACACCGGCATAAATGGCAAATTCCAGCTCGAGAAACAGGGTTGCAAAAAATGTCGTCAGCAACACCGCTGTTTCCTCCCAGCTGGTCCTCAAAATGGAGCGAATGTGAGCCATGTCAATGAGATTATAGGCCACCAGCAGAATGATGCCCCCCATGGCGGCGATGGGCAGATAGGCTGTCAGGGGTGCGACCAGCAGCAGCAGTACGGACAGAAGCACCGCCGAAAAAACAGCCGAGAGCGGCGTCATGGCGCCGGCCAGGTAATTGATGCCGGAACGTGTGAAGGAGCCGGAGCCGGCATAGCTCGAAAAAAAGCTGCCCACGATATTGGACAGGCCCTGGCCGATGAACTCCTGGCTGCCGTCAATCTGCTGGCGTGATTTCATCGAAATGGAGCGACCGATGGACAGGGCTTCGATCAGGCCGAGCAGGGCTACCGCCAGGGCTTTGGGAGCCAATTCGCGTATGATGTCAAGGGAAAAGTCGGGCAGTGAAAGGGGAGGGAGATGTGCCGGCATTTGACCCAGCAGGTGGACACCGTGCTGCCTGCCGCCCAACAGCAAACAGGTCAGGCTTCCAATAATCATGGCAAAAAGCATCCCGGGCCAGCGCGGAAAAAAAACCTTGAAAATCACCGCAACCGCCAGGGTGGCAAGGGCCACGATAATTACGTATGGATTGATGTGACGAACTTCGGCCAGGATGTTCAGCCAAATCTGAAAAAAGGAATGCCCCCGGGGAATATCGAGGCCGAAAACATGTTTCATTTGGCTCGTGGCAATCAGGATGGCGGCGCCCGAGGTAAATCCGACAATCACGGAATGGGACACAAAATTGACCAGCGCCCCCATCCGTGCGAGGC
>CAYTBC010000124.1:0-13080 GCA_964435765.1 uncultured Desulfosarcina sp. | reverse complement strand
GAGGCGGCCGGCATCGACGACGGCCTGATCCGGCTTTCGGTCGGGCTGGAAAATCCAGAGGATATCATTGCGGATCTGGATCAGGCCCTGGCGGGGCTTTAACCCCCAAAGATTAAAAGACAAATAAAACCGCTGCCCGGACAGAAACCGGATTATCCTTGACACAACCCAAAGAAATAGTTTAAGCCATCTAGGTCGGGGGGGTTGCGGCCACCAAGGACCTTGTGGCGCAACCCATTCGTTTTATTATCCTATTCATGACAGCCGGCGTTATTTTTGCGATATTTCCAAAATTCCAGTGCACCCAAGGCCGTGCACTGGCGAATTCTTCTTTTCTGACACCTTCACGCGAAGGTTTCTAAACCAATAGATGGGTGCCGCCTGCGACGGTTTAGGGAGGCATTTCTTTTGAACCCAGGGGAAAAAGGAGGAAGTCAACATGAAGGAACACGAAAAAATTCATTCCGCAGTCAATGAACTCAAAGACGACCTGAACAAGGGTAAAATCTCCCGGCGCGATTTTTTGCGCTATGCAACTTTGCTGGGCGTCTCCGCGACGGCCGCCGGCCAGCTGGCCGGAATGGTCTGGCCCCAAAAGGCTTTTGCCGCTGTAAAGCGGGGTGGCACCATCAAAGTGTCCTCCCCGGTCCACAAGGTGACCCATCCGGCCCAGTTCTCCTGGATCTCGCCCTCCAACCAGCTGCGTCAAGTTGCGGAATATTTGACCTTCACCGATGCCGATAATATTACCCACCCGTATCTGCTCGAAAACTGGCAAGCCAGCGATGATCTAAAAACCTGGACCCTGAATCTTCGCAAGGGAATCAAATTCAACAATGGTGACAAATTCGTGGCCGATGATGTGATTTTTACCATGGGCCAGTGGATGAACAAGGATGTGGGATCGTCCATGCTCGGTTTGTTGGGGAGCTATCTGGACCCCACCGGAATCGAAAAAGCTTCCGATTATCAGGTGAAGCTGCACCTCAAAGCGCCCGAAATTGCAGTCCCCGAACACCTGTTCCACTACCCGGCCATGATTCTGAACCACCGCACTTTTGAGGGCGATTTCATTAAAAGACCCCACGGTACCGGTGCGTACACCCTTGAAGTTTATAAAGAAGGGGAGCGCTGCGTCCTCAAAAAGCGCAACGACTACTGGCAGAAAGGGGCGGACGGAAAGCTCTTGCCTTACATGGACGGTGCTGAATTTATAGATATGGGAACTGAAATGCCTCCCCAGATCGCGGCCCTTCAGGCCGGCGAGATCGACCTGATCGATTTCGGCGATATCGGTGGCACGGAGGCCTTCGCAGCCTTGAAAAATGACAAACGTGTCAATATTTACCCGGCGACGACCAACCAAACCCGGGTTCTGCGGATGCGGGTCGACATGAAACCCTGGTCCGACAACAACGTGCGCACCGCGCTCAAGCTGTGTCAGCACCGCGAAAAGATTCTGGCATTGGCCTACTTTGGGGAGGGGCTTGAGGGACAAGATGTCCATGTCAGCCCCAAGCACCCGGAATACTGTCCGATCGATACGCCGGCCTTTGATCCGCAGCGCGCCAAGCAGCTGCTGAAGGATGCCGGTTACAGCAATGGCCTGGATGTCAATCTGGCGGTGGGCAGCGGCTGGAAGGAAATTGTGCGCTACGCCGAAATCCTCAAGCAGGATGCGGCGCCGGCCGGCTTCAGGATCAATATTCAGACCATGCCCAACAGCCAGTACTGGGAAAAATGGACCGAAGTGGACCTGGGAATTACGACCTGGGCCCACCGTCCGATTGGAACCATGGTGCTGAATCTAGCCTACGTCGGCGACGAAAGCGGAAAACCCGTGCCATGGAACGAAACCCGCTGGGTCGATGCCGAGTTTTCCAAATTGCTCAAAGAAGCCAACGGCACCCTGGATATTGAAAAACGCCGCAAGATATTCTGTAAACTCGAAAATATCCAACAAAGCCGGGGATCGGTTGGGATTGCTTTCTGGATCAATGTCTGGAACATCACCACCAAGCGCGTCCAGGATATCAAAGCCCATCCAAGCCTCTATCTGATGTTCGACAAGGTATGGCTCACCTAGTCATATTCATTTCCGGAGCAGGCCCCGCCTGAATTTAAATTTGCGGCGGTGCCTGCTCATCTCGACTCTTTTTCTACAAAGATTCAATCTATGAAGGGACATGCTGAACATCTGAAGGCAATTTGCCGCCGCTTTAATATTCCTGCTTTTCTGATGCCTTGGCTCGACCGCTTTTTCGAACCGGCCGAACTGACGCTCATCCGGATTTTATCTGAAAAACCATTACGCCCTGCATCCCTGGCCCGCCGGTTGGCCGACAAGCCCATCGAAGTCTTTTTGGACAGAGCCTACCGGCGAGGAATCATCAACCGCCTGTCGGACGGACGGATCGATTTAACAAACTTCCATGCGCGCTTTGAAATCTGGGCCCTTTTTGAAGGGTGGCAAGACATTCCCGCAGAGATTCGCCGGCGTCTCAACGACTGGGAAATGTCCTTTTATGAAGCGGCCAAACGGGATCACATCGAATCCCTGAAAAAGGGGAGCGCCGCAGCAAATGCGGATATTGCCGAATACCTGCTGCTGACCGAGGCCGAGGACTTGATCGCGCACGCCCCCCGCATTTACCTGTGGCCGTGTAACTGCCGCGCCATGATGGGACAATGCCGCCAACCCGTGTATACCTGCCTGCGCTTCAGCAATAACCGTGGATTGGGTTGGGAAATCTCGGCCGGTCGCGCCCTTGAAATTGTCCATGATGCCAACCGCAAGGGACTGATGCAGGTCGGTGAAGTTTCGACAACAACGGACGGCGGGCTTGCCGGCGCGATATGCAACTGCTGCACGCACTGCTGTTATCCCCAGCGCTTATCGATACGTCTGGGCTCTGAGAAGATCTGGCCGACCAGCCGTTATGTGGCCCAGCACCGGGTCGAAAACTGCTCCCGCTGCGGCAAATGCGTTGCCCGCTGCCCCTTCCAGGCCTTTCAATTTCAAAAGAGATCCTCGGACCGCAGCCGGGATGGCAAACGCGCGATCGTTTTTAATCCAGACTCATGCCGCGGCTGCGGCCTCTGCCAGACCGGCTGCCCGGAGCAGGCCATCCGGATGATTCCACTGGACGCTGAAGACTGCGAACCCTTGTCCGTTCGCCTGGGTGCGGTTAAACAGACTGTCCAACAGGCTGTTTTCACTCCCACCCCAAACCTGCCCCGTCAAGGGGACGGAACCAGGCAGAACGAAAATAGCGGTGGGCTAAATCCATAGGCCGGTCCAAAAGGTTATAGGAGATGGCAAAATTTATTTTAAGGCGTTTTTTTCTATTGCTGCTGACGATGATTCTGGTGTCGATTGCCGTTTTTTTGATCACGGAATCATCCCCGGGTAATGTGGCCAAAAACGTTCTGGGTGCCTTTATTACACCGGAGCAGGAAGCCTCCTTTCTGGCCCAAATGGGTCTGGATAAACCGATACTGACGCGTTACCTTCACTGGCTTATCGGCAGCGATTGGCAGGCATCGCACAAAGTCGGCATGCCGTTGCAGCGAATAACCACTCAGGATGGTTTCCAGGAATGGTGGGCCGTCCGGCCGGACGGCACCCTGGTTCGCTGGGAGCTTGAAGGTGAAAACCTGAAAGCCTTTGTGCGCGGCCCAGACGGCCGCATCAGCGAGCAGCTCGACAATGACCGCTGGTCCGCCGGCAAAAAGGGCGTCAGCACCTTCTGGGGGGTCGACCGCCAGAATCACGCCGTACTCTGGGAAAAGGGATCCGATAAAAGAGTGTGGACATTTGTAGTCGGAACCGGCTGGATGGAGTCCACCGGTGGACCTATATCCTATATCCCGCTAAAAAAAGGCTTTATTCGGGGCGATCCGGGTGTTTCACTGCGCACCGGGCGCCCGGTGGGCAACAGTTTGTTTGTGCGGTTGCGAAATTCCCTGGTGCTGGCCGGCATCGCCTTTGTGATCGTGATGCCGCTGGCCCTGCTTCTCGGGATCATTGCCGGTTTAAAAGAAGGCTCGCTGAAGGATCGTTTCCTGTCAATCTCAGGGATGATGTTTTCGGTGATACCCGAATTTGCCACCGGTATTTTCCTGATTTTGATTGTGGCCGTGTGGTGGGGCCTGGTCCCCGGCGCCACGGTATTCGGCGAAAAAGCGCCTTGGGAAAGACCGGACATGCTCATTTTACCGGTACTGACACTGACCCTCATCGAGCTGGGCTATGTGCTGCGAATCACCCGGGCCAGCATGGTCGAAGTTATGCGCGCGCCGTTCATTCGCACGGCTTTTCTCAAAGGCCTGCCGTATTGGCGCATCGTCTTTAAGCATGCCTTACGCAACGCTCTGATGGCGCCGATCACGGTCATCATGCTCCACATCAACTGGCTGATGGGCGGAATTGTGATTGTGGAAGTTGTATTCGGCTATCCCGGCCTGGGACAATATTTGCTGGACTCGGCCCTGTATAAGGATATCAACGCTCTGGAGGCGGGCGCCATGATACTGGTCACGGTGGCGGTCGGTACCCAGCTGTTCGCCGATATCATATACACGTTTTTAAATCCCAGGATACGGTACGGTTAAAGCGGCCGATGATTCCACGCAACGAATTTTTGAAATATTATCCGGAGAGTTTATGACTGTCTCTGAAGAAACCATAGATACTGCCGAAGTTGCGCAACCCGGCAGCCTTCCTAAACGAATGTGGGGCGGTATCTCCATCATTTTCTCCTCCAAAGTGGCGCTGGTCGGTTTTGCACTGGTCTTTTTTTGGATGTTCACGGCGGTATTTGCACCCTTTCTGACCCGCTACACACCGGTTGAGCAGGACTGGAAAGCACCCAATCAAGGACCATCCCAAGCGCATATCCTGGGAACCGATGAACTGGGACGGGACCTATGGTCCCGGTTGATATACGGTGCCCGGGTCGTCCTGGTCGTCCTGCCGATTACGGAAAAATACTGGCTGCCGGGCGGCACGGCGATCTGGGGGGTTCTCGCAGCCCTTCTGGTGGGAATGGCCCTCGGACTGGTGGCCGGTTTCTATGGCGGGTGGATTGATGAAATCGTGATGCGCCTTCTAGACGCCATGATGGCGGTGCCCATCATCCTACTTTATTTAATTATCATGGCCGCCCTGGGGTCATCCGCCTTGAATGTGGTCATCGCCATTACCATCGTGGGCACCCCCGGTATTGCCCGTCTGGTGCGCAGTCTGACGCTGGATATCCGCACCCGGGAATACATCCGGGCAGCCGAGACCCGGGGTGAAAATCCATGGCACATCATGTTCGTTGAAATCCTTCCCAACGCACGCGGTCCGATTATCGTCGACGCCATGCTGCGCGTCGGCTATGCCATATTCGCCATGGGAACCCTGGGTTTTCTCGGTCTGGGGCTGCCGCCGCCGTCCCCCGACTGGGGCAGCATGGTAGCCAAAGGCCGGGAGTTCATCCTGTCGGGCAGCCCCTGGGCCGCCCTGTGGCCTTCGCTGGCGATTGCCTCACTGGTGGTCGGGCTTAACTTGTTGGCCGATGGGCTGCGGGAAGAATCGATGCGCTATCAGTAACTTCGGCGGCCGGCGGCCATGGGTAATTTTTTTACGTTGATCTGCCGGCGCCGCCAAAAGGGAGGTGTTTAACTTGATAGGTTCTGAAACAGTGGTCGAGGTCCAAAACCTTTCCATTGCCTATGACACCCGCAAAGGTGAAGTCGAAGCGGTGCGGGATGTCTCCTTTCAGGTCAAAGAAGGCGAAACAGTCGGCCTGGTGGGAGAATCCGGCTGCGGCAAAAGTACGATCGCATATGGAATGGTCAATTTTCTGGGGCCCAACGGCAAGATTACCCATGGCCAGGTCCGCTTTCAAGGGCAGGAGCTTGTCGGCCGCTCCCAGGCGGAACTTAAAAAGCTCCGGGGCAACCGGATTGCCATGGTATTTCAGGACCCCATGCAGGCCCTGAACCCCTCTATCAAACTGGGCGGCCAGCTGGCCGAAGTACTGACCTGCCACCAGGCCGTAACCCAGGAAGAAGCCTGGCAGCGCTCGATTGAGATGTTGCAGCGGGTGAACATGCCCGATCCCCAGGATGTCATGAACCGCTACACCCATCAGATCTCCGGCGGACAGCAGCAGCGGGTGGTCATCGCCATGGCGATGCTCAACAACCCGGCCCTGCTGATTATGGATGAACCCACCACGGCCTTGGACGTGACCGTGGAAGCCGCGGTGCTGGATTTGATCGAGGAACTCAAAAAAGATTTTCGGGCCGCCAATATTTTTATTACCCACAACCTGGGCGTGGTCGCCCGGGTCAGCGATCAACTTTGCGTGATGTACGCCGGCCAGATGGTGGAAAAGGGCCCGGTCTCAGAGATCTTCCGCAACCCCAGTCATCCCTATACCATGGGGCTCTTGGCCTCTGTACCGCGCCTGGGAGAAGACAAGTCCGGATCGGTCCTCGAGCCCATTCGCGGGCGGGTGCCGCCGCCGGCGAGACGACCAAAGGACGAGTGTATTTTTGCACCGCGCTGTGACTATGCCACCGACCAATGCCGCCAGGGGATGCCTCCATTTGTGCCGGTCAGCCCCCAGCATACCGCCCGCTGTATTTACGCCCTGGAAATTGACACCCGCCAGCGCACCCGGAAACGGCCCCAAGCGTTAATACCAACGGCCAGGACTCAAGATTCGCAGCAAGCCCTGCTCACATTTGAACATCTCAAGGTCTATTATCCCCAGGAATCCAACTCGGTTGTCAGTCTTTTTGGCATGGGCGAAAAGAAATATGTCAAAGCGGTGGATGATGTCAGTGTCAGAGTAGCCAAAGGCCGAACCCTGGGTGTGGTGGGTGAATCAGGCTGCGGTAAATCTTCCCTCGTCAAGGGGCTGATCGGTCTGGAGCCGATAACCGGCGGCGACGTGCATTTTATGGGCATCGACACTACCATGCCGGTAACACAGCGCGATACCAAACTCATTAAAGAAATGCAAATGGTCTTCCAGAACCCCGATTCCACCCTCAACCCTTCCTACACAATCGGCTCCCAGATTGCCCGGCCGATTCAGCGCTTCAAAACCGTGCCCAGGAAACAGGTCAAGGAAGAGGTGATTAAACTTCTCAAGGCGGTGCGTCTATCGCCGACCTTCTACGATCGGCTTCCCCGCCAGCTCAGCGGGGGTGAAAAACAGCGGGTCGGTATTGCCCGCGCATTGGCCAGTCGTCCCGATTTGATCATCTGTGATGAGCCGGTTTCGGCCCTGGATGTTTCGGTTCAGGCCGCGATCATCAATCTTTTGCTGGAAATCCAGCAGGTGTTCGGCTCTTCCATGATTTTCATCGCCCATGATCTGAGCGTGGTTCGCTTTTTCTCGGACGATATCGCGGTTATGTATCTGGGACAGATTGTGGAAATCGGTCCGGCCGATGCCATCTATATGCCGCCGTATCATCCCTACACCGAAGCGCTGCTTTCGGCGGTTCCCATCCCGGATCCGGATGTCAGGCAAAAAGAGCTTCGTCTCAGCGGCAACGTGCCCAGCGCCCTTAATCCGCCCGCGGGATGCCGCTTCCACACCCGCTGTCCGCGGCGCCGGGCAATGCTCCCCGACGGCGGCAAAATCTGCGAAACCGAAATTCCACCCTGGCGCACATCGGATAGAAACCATCGGATACTCTGCCATATTCCACTGGCCGAATTGCGCAAGATCGATCCGGTGGTGCATGGGACTGAGGATTGAGAATCGACGAATGCGCATTGAATAATTTTGATATTCTTAATTAGTCAATCCGACCTATTTAACCGCGAGGACCGGGCAAGGCGCGTTCAAGATGACATACTGGGCGTTGGAACCAAAAACAAGTTTACCAACTTTTGATCTTCTTTTTACACCGATAACGATTTCGTCGATGTCGTTGTCTTGCGCAAACTCGACCAGATATTCGCCTGGGGGATGATAGCTTACCGATGCGTGGGTCTCGCAAACAAGATCAGTGATGTTATGGGTTCTTTTTAGTTTTTCCAGTTTATCTTCCACCGCTTCTATATCGTCTATTTGCAGTTCGCGGCTTTGTTCCAGAACAGCCACGATAAAGATATCGGCGTTAAAGGCTCTGGCCTGTTTTAAGGCTTCCTTCAAAGCTTCCTCCGCTACCTTGGATTCTTCATATCCAACTAAAATCTTCATTTTGACCTCCTAAGTCAGAAAGCCTGGAAGCTTGGATGCTCGAAAGCTGCAAGGCCTTGATGGAAAAAAAGTAATCCAAATTCTGAAGCGCCCCAGCCTCCCGTTATGCCGGCTTCACTGCCTCTTCTCCTCCCAGCTCCCCGCTTTCAAGCGTCCAGCTTCCCAGCCTTCGGGCCTAAAGATATATATCATACTTCTCGTGAATCGCCTTTTCTATATCCGGCGCTATATAGGATTTTTCTTCCCGGGCGAGGATTCTCTTTACAATGTTGCGCCCCCGCGTCCAGGTGTCTTGGGAGCCCTTTTCTATCCAGCCCTCCCGACTGTTCTGGTCGGCAACCCCGTTGCCGTTATAATACTCCTGACGCATATGGGTCATGGTGTGCGGGGAAGTAATAAATGACCCTCCGGGACCCACCTGATTGATTGCTTCCAATGCCAGATGCTCGTCATCCACCTGGATGCCTTCCAAGACTTTGCAGCACAGGCCGATGATCTCATCATCGATGACGAACTGCTCGTAGGCGACGGCCAGCATGGACTCCAGCATACCGGCGGCATGATGCACAAAATTGGAGCCTCCCATGGCAGCCAGAACGGTTGTCAGCGCTTTTTCCCAGGCCGCCTGTGCATCCGGGATTTTAGAATCCGTAAGTCCGGACGAATTATAATTCGGCACCTTTATATAGTGGGCCAACTGGTGGATGGCGGCATTCATCATGCCGCACTCAACCGCTCCGCCCATGTATCCGAGGCTGCGTAGATTGGCTCGGCCCGGAATGCCGCCGTATAAAACCGGTGCACCGGGGTGGGTCAACTGGCAAATTGTAATTCCTGCCAACTGTTCGGCATGCAGCTGCGCCAGTGTTCCAGCCATCGTCACCGGCGAAGTGGATCCGGCCATGGGGGCAGCAGAAAGCGCCACCGGTATTCCATTGCGCACCGCTTCCAGCATGATCAATGTCGACTGAGTGCACAGCTTCAGGGGGCTGATTGCAAAGGAGGCAATCACCGAAATAAAAGGTTTTTCGATCAGTTCGCTTGGGCTGCCGGCGATCATGGTGGCTAATTCCAGGACCTTGTGAAATCCTTCTACGTTGCCGACGCCGGCCATGACATGCTTGGAGGTGGCCTTCAGGCAGGCAAAAAATGAATTGACGTCATAGGCCTCTACGGGAATATCGGTGGGGATACAGGGCCTCAGGAAAAAATGAATATTGTCCAGGGCGTCCACAAGCCGCCCGAGTTGATACAGATCGCTCAAAGTGGTCGAACGCGCCAGCCCGTCATCAAGATCCAGAATTTTAACGGCCGCGCCACCCGTGCCCAAATAGACGCGGTGTCGGGTCAGATCCAAATCATTGTGTCCATCACGGCTGTAAAGAATCACCCGCTGTGGAGCCAGACCGGTCTGGGACATGACCACCTCGGGCTTGAAGAAAATTCTGGACCGCACCCGATCCACCATTAACCCCCGGCTCTGAAGCATGTCAACAGTTGCCTGCAGGCCGTTTTCGTACTTCATCCCGGTTTTTTCCAGGATACTCAATGACGCCCGATGAATGGTTTCGATATCTTCAAATGACAGCGGTTGATAAAGCCCCCCGGAAAGTCCTTTCAGCTGCATGGCATCCTCCATACTATGCTTTAACTTTGTCAACCCGCGCGATTTTGTTTTGGATTCAGATGCGCCGTGCTCGATACGCGTCACTGAAAGAAAAAATTTCTAAGTTAATGAATCGAGCATCATATACCCGGCATCGAGGATCTGTCGCCATCGGAAGAACAACTTATGGCAGGCGCTGCAAAATTTTATTGATTGCAGTCCGCTAAGCAATTATAGAGAATCTTAATATACTTTTAATCGCATTGAAACTCATTTTTTATTGCCTGATATTTAGGGCAGCACAAAGGCAGAGGATAACAACATGTTGCTTGGATTGCACACCTATAGTTTCTACCTTCACGGCATCGGACAGGCCTGGGCCGATTTTAAGCTGCCCTGGCCCCGGCAGATGAGCACATTTGAACTCTTCGAAGAAGGCGTCAGAATGGGCCTGGACGGATTCCACCTGGACGACGGCGTCCTGGAAACGCTGGACCCCTCGTACCTGAAGGAAGTTTGCGCAGCCGCCACAGAACGCGGGCTTTACCTCGAATACAACTTCTCTCTGGATTTGGGCGGCATGGGCATCGGCATCCAGCACAATCTTGATGAAGCCATCGCAACGGCCGCGGCCTTAGGGTCCGATATCGTCAAAGTCAGCATGGATCTGGTCCGTCCCCGGCCGCTGGCAGCCAGCCGGTTCCATCCGCAGGTCAAAGAGCAGATGAAATCGGTTGCCGCCCGATTGAAAACCGCTGCTCCGGCCGCCGCAGCCGCCGGCGTCCGACTCGCGCTGGAAAATCATTGCGACAGCTTTTCCGAAGAGATCCTGTGGCTGCTGGATCTGGTGGACCATCCGGCGGTCGGAGCCTGCATCGACACCGTCAATGCCCTGATGGTCATGGAAGATCCCATGCAGGCCATCGCCAACCTGGCCCCGCGTGCATTCACCAACCATTTCAGAGACGACCGCATTGAACTGCAGCGCTACGGATTCAAATTAACCGGCGCGGCTGTCGGAGAAGGCGACCTCGACATGAAGAAGGCCTACGAAATCTTTAAAACCAAATCGAACATGCGCCGGATCAACATCGAAACCGAGATGGAAATCCCGCTGGATAATATGGCCCAAGCCCTGCGCATGGAAAAAGAAACCATCGAACGCAGCATCCGCTATTGCCGTGAAGTCTTGGGAATTAAACGGGAAGATGGGGATCAGGTCGCAAAGACGACGATATAAAAGGCCGGTATAGCAAGGATAAGCGCACTAACCATCCACAGGGACGAATTTGACTCCCCGCGCACCCGGCCCATTAGTGCTCTTGCCGCTGCAGCGATTCCCAGCACCCCGGCTGAAAGGGCGATAAGGGCTGCAATGAACCCACGATTGCGGCAGCCAAGAAGTTCAACCGGCAGCGATGCGGCGGCAAAAAAGACGGCCGGTGCGAGCGCGGGAATGGTTACGTATTTAGTGATCTTTTGCATGCAGTCTGCTTTGCATCAGCCCTGCGTCGGACAACCTGCCAAATTAGAAAAACGCAGATCAGGATAATGATATAAACCGTCAAATAGCACCACTCCGCCGGACCCGAGTGGCCGATGGACTCAATTTGCAGCGATGATTCAATCCAGGACCAAAACGGAATCAAAGCGATCGTTGTGAACACTGCGATGGGTGCTGAAATCAAGCAAATCACGCATGCTACGGCAAGCCCTCGCAGTCTATTGGCCATGTTCATTTGCATAATCTTGCCTAACAATATTTTTTATGCCTTCGAGGTACGGTGTCGGTTTGAAAGCAAATCTCTTTTCGAACTTACTGCTGTCAAAAACATAATCCCGGTCGTATTGATACATCATCTCTACAGTCTCTTTCATGATGGGAATGAATAAACCAATGATCCGTGCCAGCAGCTTTGGAGCAACCTGAAATTTAGGCTCGACGCCCATCTCATTTGCAATCGTTTCTATCCATTCTTTGCCGGTGAATGGATTTGAGGCGGTAGGTAAATGCCATACCTGATTGTAAGCATCCGCTGTATTTCCCAAGAGGGCGGTCGCCTTGCCGGCATCCGGCGTGTAAGTGAATGAGTGTCGATACTTTTCAGAAGCCAACCAATTTGCTTTCTTACCGTTGCTGAAATTTTTAAAAACGATTTCAGTCAGCACACTGGTATTGTTGATTGAAGGGCCGTAAAAATCCGCCGAACGCGCAATAATGGCCTGCAGCCCGCCGCTTTCAACTTCATGCAAAATCATCTCAGCGATTTGTGATCTTACTGCTCCTTTTTTGCTGACCGGCCTGATGGGGGTTTCTTCGGTCATCGCGTCTAAGAAATCAGGGTCATACATATAGATGTTATCGAAAAATACCAGGCTGGCATGATGGGTTTGGCAGGCGCCAATCACATTTTTCATTAATATCGGCCAAGTGGTCTGCCAAACTTTAGTGTTATATGGCAACCCCACCGTCAGATAAACAATCTTGGAACCCTCGACTGCCTTCAGCACATCCGCTGGTTGGGTAAGATCCGCTGGAAACAAATGATCATCGGAGTTGACTGCTTGGGGGTTTCGGCTTACCAGACGTATGTTGCCGGTGTATTGTTTGAGGGCTTTGGCAAGCTCGATTCCGATAGCTCCGCCTGATCCTAATATTGTTTGCATGAAATAATGTCCTTTTATTTTGCAGCCTCATTCAGCTGCAACGGCCCGCTTGTCGCTGCCCATAAAAATGGCAGCGCGTTCCAAGCCGGCATCACGATGGTGCCGGCCGCTCTTGAATTCATCACTTTCGATCATTGCCAAAAGGTTTCGTCGCTGCGGGTAATACACAAGATTAAATTTACTCCAGTTGTCGGCAAGCATGCTGTCATGACCACCAATCAGAATGCCTATGGGTTTGCCGCCATAAACGGGATAAGCGCCGCGACGCAGCATTTGTGCTCCGGCTATTTTGCTATAGCGCTCATAGGCCTCTTCGCCGCTGCAAAGTTGG
This sequence comes from uncultured Desulfosarcina sp., assembly GCA_964435765.1. Taxonomy (GTDB): domain Bacteria; phylum Desulfobacterota; class Desulfobacteria; order Desulfobacterales; family JAFDCJ01; genus JAFDCJ01. The sequence continues at coordinate 260 of CAYTBC010000124.1, read as the reverse complement.
CACCCCGATGAAGCATCTTGATACTGTGCCGCCTTCCTGTTTTTATTCAAGTTATAGACGAGTAAAGGACGGTCTAAATCCTGTTCCCGCGCCACTGCCATTTGCCGATCATCCGGCCAGACAGCCTTGTTTTCAGCTTTCCAATTTGCGGTTGGAATTCCGCTATCGTAAATTCCCCTCAAAAAATGCATCAACCGCGCCAAGATACGAACAATATGCAATTTTAAAGGCGGCTCCGGCTGAATGGCTAAAACTGTCAC
>CAYTBC010000123.1:9567-13635 GCA_964435765.1 uncultured Desulfosarcina sp. | reverse complement strand
GGCCATAACTTTTTCAAAATTATTGCCGACTTGATATTTAGTCACGCTTTCCTGACTGGCTCCATCCAGTGAAACAACGACATCATCGACTCCTGAATGAACAAATTCTGAACAGATGGTATCATTTGAAGACTGGCCAAAAGAAGATTGTAAGATTTTTTTGTTGTGGAAAATTCTGTAAACAGCCATCTTTTAAGTTTCATGTCTTAGAACCACTTCCGACAAAACACGGTGATATATTTTAGATTTCTGCAACAATAGCACGAAAAAATTTTTGTGCCAATTGAATCGTTAAAATCGGAACGATGCGGACGCTGTTGGAGAGTTGCAGATTCACCCGGCGGCATCGGCCGATTTCCGGAACGTGGATTACAGCCGTTGTACTCAGGTTCAGTTTCGGAAAGAAAATTCATGGCAATAATCCAGACCTTGACATTCTGGGATTGACATTTTAAATATAGATAGATATCCGAAAGCTTAAACAAACGGACCATTATCAACAATTGGAAAATGACCTAATGGTTCACCAAGAACACGTAAACAATATGAAAGGCACCTACCTGAAGCGTTCCCCGATCGACCGTCGCTCCGGCGAGGACAACCGCAGATCCTACAATCTGGACTACTTTTTCGGTGGCGGCGTAGAACGTCGCCGGCGTCGTGAGAGGCGCAGGCTCGAAGAACGACGCAGAAACTGGGTGCGGGTCAACCGCTGGTGCAGCGTATTTGTGGGGGCTTAATGATCCAATAGGTCAATGTATTTTGTGGGTTGTTCGTTGTTATACCCAGCGCCATAATAATCTGCGCAGTACTTTTTTTAGTATTTGCAGAAAAATCCAGCCGATCAGGAAATATATGCAGAGCGCTGTGTATGTATTTATACTGATTTATGTCGTTCTGTAAAGTTTCAGCGTCCCGCGCGGCAAATCGTTAAACTTTGGAAATAGAGTTGTCTGTAATTCGAAGTGGAGAATTTGCTTGGTTTATTTGAACCCTTAATCAATGAAAAATTTATGGTGAATATTTATATTTTTTGCAAAGCAAAAGGCGGGGCGTTGCGACACCCTGCCTTTTTTATTGGCGGTGGGTCCCCAAAAGTTGGACAATGTGTTAAGCTCTGAGTCGCATACCGGAATGAAAGAATCTGGCCATCCTGGTATTACCAAAGAAACTCGAAACAAGTCGATTGCGGTCACTCGCAGTGTTCAGGTTCGATGTAACGAATTAAGGCAATTGACTTTTTTATAAGATTTATTTCATCGTTTGAGATATTTCGATCTTTTTGACAAATCTTTTGTGACTAATTGCCCTAATCTGAAAACAGTCAATCGATGATTTTTTGTTTAGAGCGTTTTTTGAGCTAGGTTCCAGAGTGACGGAAAAAGGGTTTTCATCCCAATATGGGCTCCAGGCTGTAACAGGCACCACAATGGCAAGTTTGAGATCCTTGTCATGACCACCGTTTAAGATAATGACTGGTCGTCTTTTCTTTATTTCATCCTCGATTGTTGGATCAAGATTAACCCAATAGATTTCACCGGATTTCAAAATCTTCCCCATCGATTGATTCAAAAACGTTATCATACGTTGCTTTGCCGATCATCTCAATGGCCGCTTTTCTTTTTAGTTCCCGGAGCTTCTTGCGATCTTTCTCTACCTTAGTGTTAACAGCCTCTCGTATATATTCGCTCAGACTTCTGTAATGCAGCTTCTTATGAACCTGTTTGATAAATTCAAAATTTTTTTTTCAATCTGAATTTTTGTTGGAATCAGCATATTATCACTCCATATTTTTAACATAAAGTGCCATAATATGACCCCTATTTCAAGGGTATAAAAATAGGGGTATTATTTGGGTATATGAACTATGGTCATCAGCAGGTGAATCTTGGCTTCAGGTTACTGATTATTTACTCGACGATTCTCGAATTGCTCTTTTCAATGAAAAAGATTCCATTTTACCTGTTATGCCTTCTCTGGCTGGCTGACATGATCGCCTTGGAGGCTCTGGGTCCTATCGGCAGACATGTACTTGGTTTTTCCGTTTTCTACTGCCTGGGCCACATCCTTATGATCCTGATGGCCCTGCGGTTTCCGTCAGACCTCACCGGCCGAAAGTCTTTGACCATCATATTTGCTCTGGGAGTCGCCGCCCGATTGGTTTTTCTGCCGTATCCGGTGGGAAACGATGTCTTCCGGTATGTCTGGGAGGGGTATATCCAGCATCATGGCTTTAACCCTTACCTGGTTTCGCCGAGCAGTCCGGCTCTTGGGGAAATAGCCCGCAATCAGCTTTTCGCCGTATGGCGGCAGATCAATCATCCAGAATTTACTGCCGCCTATCCACCCTTGATTTTGTTGCTGTTCCGAGTCCTGGCCGGGTTAAATCCCTCGCCCTCTTTTTTTAAAACCGTGATGGCGGTTTGCGACATCGGCGTGATGATCATCTTAATGCTGATGATCAACCAGCTGGAAATAAACCCGTCCAGGCTGTTGCTTTACGCCGCCAATCCCCTCGTAGTTGTCTATGTCGCCGGGGAAGGGCACCTGGACGTGGTGCAGGTGTTTTTTCTGCTTCTGGCTTTGTATCTTGTCGTTTGTAAAAAACATCCATTCTCAGGATTTTTGATGCTGGGCCTAGCTGTCATGTCCAAATACCTGGCCCTCCTGGCGCTGCCATTTTTGATTAATTCTCAAAACCGCTGGAAGAGCCCTGCCGTTTGTATTCCCTTGATTCTGTATGCTCCCTTCATGGATGCCGGCGCCGGTATTTTTCAATCCTTAGCAGCGTTCGGGCATAATTTTCATTACAACGATTCGATCGCCGTGCTGATCAGGGTGATTTCCGGCGACCGGCATATTTTGCTGACTGCATTTTTGCTGATGATTTGCCTTGCCTGGATCTATCTGTTTGTCCATGACCGGCTGCGCAGTGTTTATCTGGCGATTGGCTGCCTGCTATTGTTGCTGCCGACCTTGCATCCCTGGTACCTACTTCTCATTGCACCGTTTCTTGTTTTCTTTCCCTCGTGGGCCTGGCTGTATCTGCTGGCTGGGGTTGTCTTTACCTTTCCCGTCACTGCCGTTGAATCCAACACCGGGGTTTTCCAGGAAATCCCATGGTTGAAGATTTTTGAATACGTCCCGTTTTATGGTCTTCTTATTTGGGGGATCCGACGGAACGGTTGTGTAAAAAGAGATCAGGCCTATGCGAAGCCGGAGCGTATTTCGGCCATAATCCCGACCCTGAATGAAGAGGCCAATCTGGCTCGATGTCTAAAGTCTCTCAGAAATCGCACCGCGTTAACCGAAATAATTGTGGCCGACGGCGGCTCAACCGATGCCACCGGCAAGATAGCTGTCGAACAGGGCGCACGGCTGGTAACCGGCCCGAAGGGCAGGGGAATTCAGATAGATAACGGCATCAAGGCAGCCTCCGGTGATGTGATCATGATTCTGCATGCCGACTGTCAAGCAAAAAAAGGGGTTTTTAAAAAGGTCGTCGACACTTTGGAGACCTCACCCGGTACCGCAGGGGGCGCTTTTGGAATGCAATTTGAGCCCAAAGATTTTCGGACGCAAACTATCGCTTTTTTCAACAATTTGCGAACAATTTTAACCGGGATATCTTTTGGTGATCAGGCACAATTTTTCAGACGGGATGCGCTTGATCGTATGGGAGGATTTCCGGCACTGATGTTGATGGAGGATGTCGAACTGTCTTTGCGCCTAAAACAGACCGGCAGGCTGGTCTTCTTCCCCAAGGGAATTGTGGTGTCCGGCAGGCGCTGGCAGAATAACCATTTTTCAGGCAACTTACTGACTGTATTTTATCTGTTCATCCGCTACCTGATCGAACGCCGGTGGGGCAGGGGGAGTCATTCAATGAAAGGATATTATGAAATATATTATCCTAAAAATTAGATCAATGGATTCAAATGAAAGCAAGCAGGCATGAATATAACTCTAATCCGCATCTATGACAGCTTTAAGCGCCGTTTTTACTTCCTCTAATACTTCTGAAGACGCGGAGCCGATCTTCCTTAAAAACCGCTGTGTTGATATAGA
>CAYTBC010000123.1:0-9557 GCA_964435765.1 uncultured Desulfosarcina sp. | reverse complement strand
CCTGATCTGAAATGTGTCAATAGCGGACAATTTCGTTAGTTTATTTTCGTTGTCCGGTTCTATTCTTACCATCCATATGGCACCGTCATAACGGTCCTTCCATGCTGTGATGGGCACGATTACTTTTAACGGCAAAACTCCGATTGCGTCATCATTGATGATAACGGCAGGACGCTTTTTCTTGATTTCGGCTCCTGCAGTTGGGCTTAAATTTATTTCCCATATATCGCCCTGTTTCATGAGAAATCCTCACCGTCTAAATCTGTAAAAGCAGTTAGTTCTTTATCTGTCTTGTAATCAGAAAGGAGCTCTTTCGCCTTTTCGGCCATTTGGCTTTTTCGCTGCTTGGTTTTTACCTCTTTAATAAACCGGGTGAGCGCTTCACGTACAATGCTGCTCTGGTCTGTAAATCCCCATTGTTTATAGTTCTCAATAAATTCGTTTTGTTCGGCGCTGATCGAAATTTTTTTTTGAGTTAACGTGGCCATTGAGACATCCTCCTGGTTCGCATATTAGGCCCTAAATACTCTCCTATTTTAGATCCAATGTCAAGGAGAAAGTCTGTGCTCAAGGATACGGATTAACACGGAATCCACAGTTATAAGGCATGCTGTCGATTTTAAAGTTCTGGTTAGCCGGAGAGAGCGGGTATGCTGAGTGCCGGAGCGCTTTTCAGCCGGGGGGGAAAATCGCGGTTGGAAACCGCTCCCACCAACATCAAATTGAAATAATCGCGGAATTTTAGCCCATCTATCAGCTATGAGCTATGAACTATGAGCTGTTTTACAAAACCGCCTCATAGCCGGCAGGCCCCAAATTCCACTTGGGGCTGTAAACGTGGATGCGGTTGGATTCAATCTTATTGTGGTAGACTTTGCCGCCATCATGCACCCAGGCCAAAAGGCCGCCCTGCAGGTTGTACACGATGATGCCGTCCTTCCAGAGCTTTTGAGCGAATTTGCCGCTGCGGTAGCTGATGGTGCAATATGCAATCTTGACGTAGTCTTTATATTTGTCAGGGTTCTTTAAAAATTCTTTGGCCGGGATGGCGTCGGGCAGCATTGAGATTGCCTGCTCTTTGGTTTCCCGAACATCGATGAAAACCACCTGCCGGACCTCCGCCAGTTTTATCGCCTCCCGGGGTGAAATATCCTGGACTTCGGGGAATTTCGCCTTATAGCCTTGATACATAGTTTCAATTTTTTGGCGCTTTTCGGTGTCATTCAATTCATTTGACGACAGGCTTTGCTGGCCCATCAGCGTGACGAATGCAAACGCCAACCCCGCTGTAAACAGACCCCACAGGGTTCGCCGGTACATTTTAAATTCTTCTGTCATGGTACGATGACTTCTTTCAAAAGGCGTTTGGGGAAAATATTTAAATTGGAGCGACCGGGCTTTGCTTAAAGCTCCCTCTTGGTCTTTCTATAAAATCATATACTAGATTAAAAATATCAAAAAAATACAAATATATCAATTTATTTAAGAGTGCTATTTTTTTTCAGGGCGGATTAATTTCCGAAAGCTGTTAATTGTTTTTTTATAATCCGGGCTGCCGAACACGGCGGAACCCGACACGAAAATGTCCGCCCCGGCCGCCGCAATATCCGCTATGGTTTCTTCATTGACGCCGCCGTCTATTTCGATCAGGGTTTTCAAATGGTTGTGTCGGATCATTTCTCGAAGGGTCTTAATTCTAGTGAGGCTGTTCGGTATGAAGGTCTGCCCGCCGAAGCCGGGATTGACGCTCATGATCAGCACATAGTCGAGATATTCTAAAATCCACTGAAGGGATTCCAGCGGGGTTGACGGGTTGAGCACCACGCCCGGTTTAGCGCCGCACTCGCGGATCAACTGCACGATTCGGTTCAGGTGCACACAGGCCTCGAGGTGTACGGATATGTACGTGGCCCCGGCCTGAGCAAACGCCGGTATATATTTGTCCGGATCGGCGATCATCAGGTGCACATCGATCGGAAGGGTGGTCGCCCGACGGACGGCCTCTACAACCATCGGCCCAAAGGTAATATTCGGCACAAAATGACCGTCCATTACATCGGCGTGGATCCAATCCGCGCCGGCCGCTTCAACCACCTTGATCTCATCGCCAAGCCGGGTGAAATCAGCCGATAAAATAGAAGGTGCGATCAGTTTCATGAAAAAAAATCTCCGATTTTTTTGTTTGTTGTGAGTTGTTAGTTGTCAGTGGGCCCTTGAAAATTTTCGGGATCGATGAAGTTTTATAATTTTATCCAGGATCAAGAATCCGGTATCCAGCATCTCATCATTTTGACACTCTCATTCTCAACCTCTCACCTTCCCACCCTCAAAGCATCCCAGCCTCTCCACCTGCCAGCCTCCCAGCTTCGAGCTTCTCTACCATGCCTTATACATGCGGGTGGCGACGAGTTCACCGTCTTCGAACACAAAAACCGTTGCATCCCGGTCCATGGGAACCAGAAGCCAGATTTCATCACCGGGTTTAATGTAGTCCTCAAATATCTCCGTTGTCTCGTCGGCCTGCTCCAGTTCCACCCGCACATGTTTTTTGATGTAGCCGTTTTTGATTCGGTATTGGAACAGGCTGCCGTACAGCGGCCGATGGCGATGATCCGCTTCGGTATCGTTGGAAGGCCGGTTGACAACCAGTTGGACGGAGCTGTTCGCAATCACCTCGTAACCCGCCCCGGGGTCCTGGGAAAGTATGGCATTGTGCGGTTTTTGGGTATCAAAATGTGATCGTATCTCGCCGACCGACAGATTGGCTTTTTCGATTGTGAACACGGCCTGATCCAGTGCAAGACCGGAGAGATCCGGCATGATGTATTTGACCGGCTGCGGACCTAAGCTGACTAAAATATCCACCCCTTCTCCGCGGGTAACCATGGCTCCGGCCGGGGGAACCTGCGCCATTACGTGATCTTTTTCAACCGTGCCGTTGAAGGTGTGCGACAATTGACCCCGTGAAAGGCCGTTTTCTTCCATTATCATCCGGGCCTGTTGTTCGGACAGCGTCACCAGATTGGGCATCAATATATTTTTGGCGCCCTTTGATATGATAATTCGGACATCACGATCTTTTTTAATTTCCGATCCGGCTTCAGGTTCCTGGAAAGTGACATGGTTTTTGGGAAACTCCTGGCTGTACTCGGATCCATTCACTTTGGTGTTCAGCTGCAGGTCGGATAGAAGCTCAAGGGCCGAGACCACATCTTTTCCGACAAGATTCGGAACAATGACCGTATCTTCACTTTTGATGATATACGTCAGTGTTAAATAAGCACTGGCGCCGGCCGCCAGCAGGAAGGCTGCGCACAAAGCCGCTATTTTTAGAAATTTTGAAATCATTGAATTCGTTGGAGGCGAATCGAAAAAAAACCTTCCATCTGGTTCAAATGCGGAAAGGTTTTAAAAATTCCGCGATCTTGTGCCATCGCGCAAAGCTCTTCAGGCAGCTGTCCAAATTCCTCATTTGTAACAAAATCGGGGTGATTATTCAAAAACTCATTGATAACCTCTTCATTTTCTTCCGGCTCCGGACTGCAAACGGCGTAAACCAGGACTCCGGAAGGTTTGACCAGCCGGGCCGAGTTTGTCAGCAGACGGATTTGCCTGGCTTTGAACGCGGATATGTTTTTTTTGGATGTTCGCCATTTAATATCCGGGTTGCGCCGGATCACACCCAGGCCGGAGCAGGGTGCATCCAGCAGAATGCGGTCAAAGCTCGGCAGCCGATCCTGCGGGACTTCCTGTTCCAAATCGTGGCAAAATGTCGAGACGATAGTAATACCCATGCGCTGCACCTGGGCTTGAAGCCGTAAAAGTTTTCCCGCACTGATATCCAGTGCGGCGACAGTCCCCTCGTTTTTCATCATCTGGGCGATATGACCGGTTTTGCCGCCCAGCCCCGCGCAGGCGTCCAGCACCGATTCGCCGGGCTGCGGATCCAGCAACATCGATATCAGTTGAGCGGCTTCATCCTGGACTTGAAACCAACCGGCCTTAAAAGTGCTGAGCTCCGGAATCGCGGCAATCGGATTAATCAAAGTGATCCCGTCCGGGGAATACGCTGTGGCCTTGATCTGCTCGGCTTCGTTGGCAAGCGCTTCCATCAGCTGACGGCGGGATAATTTGAGGGTATTTGTGCGCACCGTTATCGGCGGAATGGCATTAATGGCATCACACAGGGCGGCGCTGTCCCGCAGGCCGTAGCGATTCAACCACCGGGATACAATCCATTCGGGAAAAGACTTTTCCCGTGCCAGCGCTGACAGCCCATTTTTTTCGGCTTGCGGAAGAGATATGCTTTGATATTCCCGCGCAGCGGTGCGCAGCAGGGCATTTACATAGCGTACCACCCAGGGGGCGCCGAATGCTTTCGCCAATTCAACAGCGGTGTTCACTGCTGCGGAGTCAGGAATGCGGTCCAGGTAGACAATTTGAAAAAGAGCCAGGCGCAGAATGTTTAAAACTTTGGGGTTGATTTTGTCAAAACGGGTGCTGGAGAAATGGGAGATCAAAAAATCCAGACGCCCCCGCCAGCGCAGCACCCCGTAAACCAGGGCCTGCAGCAGCCCACGTTCCCGCTTTGGAACCTCTGTGTTTCCGACGGACCAATCCTCCAGGATGGCGTCCAGGGTGTGCTGCCCTCCATCCAGGGTATTTAATATTTCCAAAGCAGATTTTCGAGCATCGAAAGTCATGGGAATTCTTCCAAGATTTCAATCTTATGGTTACCCGTGAAATTTATTGAAACATTTAGTATTGGGATCTGTTTCGGGTTTCGTGCTTGGAATTTCGGATTTCCTAATCTCAGACAATTGGGTTGGCTGGATCTTCCGGCACATTAATTGATATTGTTCAAATATAGAGCAAAAATAATCGTGAAGTGGCATTAACTGAGAACGGTCCCGGGTGGTATTGCGCGTCCCCGCAGAAAATCTTTAATGGACAGACGTTTTCCCGAGGATCCCTGAATTTCCAGAATGGAAAGTACACCCTCGCCGGTGGCCACCCGTAATTCATCCGGAAATCCTTGCACCACGGTGCCGGGAGTTTCGGCGGTTTCCAGGGAGATGGGTGCGGATTTGAATATCTTTAGACGCTGGTCGCCTAAAAGAGTAAAGGCCCCGGGCCATGGCGTGACTCCCCGAATGAAGTTTTCCAGGGACACGGCGGATTTGCTCCATTGGATGAGGCCGTCATCCTTGGTGAGCAGCGGGGCATAAGTCGCAAGGTCATGGTCCTGGGCTTGGGGCTGGATCTCATTTTTGGCATAAGCCGTTAAGGTGTCGATCAGCAATTTCGCCCCTTTGACGGCCAGGCGATCCTGCAGGCTGCCGGCCGTATCATCCGGCTGAATCGTTTCCCTGGCGGTCAGCAGAACATCGCCGGTGTCCAGCCCTTTATCCATCAGCATTGAGCACACACCGGTTTCCTTTTCGCCATTGATAATGGCCCACTGAATTGGTGCGGCGCCGCGAAGTTTCGGCAACAGGGAGGCATGGATGTTAATCGTCCCGATGCGGGGCAGGGCCAGCACATTTTCGGGAACGATTTTCCCATACGCAATGACCACCTGAAAATCCGGTTTAAGCGATTCAATATGATCGGCAAATTCAGGTGTTCTGATGGATGCGGGCTGGATGACCTCAATGCCGAAATGCAGGGCCGCCGCCTTTACGGGGGAGGGGGTCACCCTGCGGCCCCTTCCCCTAGGGCGGTCCGGCTGGGTCACCACCAGGCCGATATCATGGCCGTCGGCATGCAGGGCTTCCAAGCCGGGAACGGAAAATTGCGGTGTGCCCATGAATATGATTTTATACTTCTTCAGCATATATGTACCTATTCAGAAATCTACTTGTTGAACCATCGACGACTATTTGGCCGGGATAGGGAATGGAAATGAGCTAAAATGATCTAAATTTTTAAATGACTAAAATTATCGATAGAATTCCTTAATTTTAGGCAATTTAGTCATTTCGAATTTTAGTCATTCTGTAACACCAGAGATTGCGCCGAACCTAAATGATCGGTTCCCAAAGCGAATTAGGCCGATCCTCAACGCCCTACTGCATCTTCATCTGCTTTTTGATCCGGCGCTGATACATCTGCCTTTTCAAAGAGCTGATGCGTTCAATGAATAAGGTGCCGTTCAGGTGGTCGATTTCATGCTGCAGCACGATGGCCAGCAGGCCCTCGGCATCCAGTCGAATGGGCTTTCCCTCCCGGTCATGGCCTTCAACTGTTATGTTGGCGGCGCGTTTCACGTCGGCCCTGAAATCAGGAACACTCAGGCAGCCTTCATTTTCAGATAGGATCTGGCCTTCCTGGGTGATAATTTTCGGATTGATCAGAACGTTGAGTGCATGGTTCTCATCCCGGGGAGAAATATCGTAAATCAGCAGGCTTTTATCCCAGCCGACCTGGATTGCCGCCAAACCGATGCCTGGGGCATCATACATGGTGGCAGCCATCTTATCGATCATCGCCTGAACCTCTCCGTCGATGTTTTCCAACGGTTTGGTGGGTTCGCTCAAAAACTTTTCAGGGTATGTTAAAATGTCGAGTTTGGACATGAGATTAACTCAATCAGCTAAAAGTAATAAAAATGAAAAAGTTCATAGGTCCGTCAGCTCGTAAGCTATTGAGTTCTTAAGCGCGTGCGGTTTTGAGCTTACCTAAATAAAAAACTCTATCGTCAGTCTGCCAGCTTAAGAGCTATTCAAATTTATGAACTTATCAGCGTAATCAATCGGGCTTCGTCGCCGGTTGCCGGTATAGCCCGCCTTCAAAAGACATTTTGCGAATATTCACACTGAGAATTATCGCGGATACCAGCCCCGCAATAATTACCGGGAAAACTTGAAGGGCATGATTGGCCAGGGTGAAGCCTGCGGCTTCTTTGGAAGAAACCCCGAACAAGGATAGGGCAAACACGCCGGCAGCCTCCCAAAGTCCCCACCATCCGGGAACCGACGGCAAAGATATGAAAAAACAGACAATCACCATAACAACCGACAATTCAAAAAAGGTGAGGTTGATTCCCGGGCTGCCCAAGGAAAATAAATAATATGAAGATGCCAGCAGCCCCCAGATCAATAGAGAGAAGACCGAACAGAGAATTATTTTTTTGGGGTGCTTAATCAGGTTAAATCCCTGGGCAATATTTTCTAAAATCCCGATAACGGGTTCACATAGTTTGCGCCGGACTGTCGCTTTAAAGCTTTCACCGGCAAAAAAAAACAAATTCGGTGCGTACCGCATCAATCCGTAAAAAAATTGACGCACCTTGTCAATGGTTATGAGAATAATTCCTGCAATCATGACGGCACCTAATTTAAGCATGCCGCTGAAGATGGATTCCAGCGTTTCGCGATTTAAGTGGTATTTCCCGAAGGCAATATTGATATCGGGACGGATCTGGATTACGCTGACGGTTGTAATAAACAGAAAAAGCAAAATACAGAGGTCGAATATCCGTTCCGCAGCAACGGTTGCCAAACCGGTCGCAAACGGAACCTGCTCCTTTTGCTGCAAAATAACCGGACGTGCGACTTCACCCAGACGCCCCGGCAGAACACAGTTAATCATAAATCCGATCATCATTGGGTGAAACGCACGCCACACACTGATTTTGCGGGATGATTCCAGAATTAGCCGCCACCGGACGGCCCGCAGCCAGAATGAAATCATGAGCACGATGAGGGCCGGAAATACCCATAAATAATTGATGGAAGTCAGATATTCTAAAAGTTCATTGATGGGAACATTGCGAAACGCGAAATACAGCGCCGCTGCCGATAAAACCAGCCCCACAATAAAAGAGAACATCATCTTTTTGTTCATAATTACTCCGCCCTGAAAAATAGCACATTCAAGGGGATAAATAGTTCTTTGAAAGCTGTACAATTTTCTTGATCATAGGTCAGGCGGACTAATTACTTTTCGCTAAAATATCGCGGGCGGCGGTGATGTCAAGTTTGATCTGATCGATCAGTTCTGCAATACTTGAGAATTTTATCTCATCGCGGATCCGTTTGATAAAATTTACCCTGATTGGCTTGCCGTATATATTTTCATTAAAATCGAGAATGTGCACCTCAACCGTGAATTGATGATCATCAAAGGTCGGGCTGTAGCCGATATTGGCGACGCCCCGGTACGGAAGACCTTCGCACTCCACGGTGACCGCATAGATGCCTGTTTTGGGGCACAATTCATCACGCAGATTAATGTTGGCGGTCGGAATTCCCAGCAGCTTGCCGCCCCGGTCGCGTCCGCTCACAACGCTGCCTCGGATCTGGTAGTTTCGCCCCAGCATTTTTTCGGCCCGCTCCATCTGGCCGTCTGCGATCAACTCCCTGATTTTTGTGCTGCTGATCCGATCGGCAAAGGCGGTGGCCGTCTTAATCGGGCCGGCGACGACGACCTCAAAATTGTAGTGAGGCCCATAAGACTTCAACAGGTCGATGTTGCCTTCCCTGTTTTTACCGAACCTGTAATCTTCGCCCACCACAATCGTTTTGACACCGATTTTTTGCACCAGCAAATCCCTGACAAACTTTTCGGCCGATAAGGCGGCAAACTCAAGCGTAAAAGGGACACAGATGAGAACATCGATGCCGCTGCGTTCGACCAATTCGGCTTTTTGTTCATACAGGGTTATCAAAGGCGGGGTGTTGTTTTGTTTTAATACGCGCATCGGATGCGGTTCAAATGTCATGGCGACAGACGTGCCGCCGATGTCTGCGGCCTTTTCGATGACTTCGTGAAAAAGTGCTTGATGCCCGATGTGGACGCCGTCAAAATTGCCGATCGTAATCACCGGCTTCTTGAAGGGCTCGGTTATTTTATCGAGATGATTAAAAACTTTCATAATTTACTTTCAATCAGTGCATATTGAGCTTGACATGAATCCTAAAATAGATATATGTAGTCCACATCTTGGATTAAATCAATCCTTTTCGATGTGCCGAAGTGGCGGAACTGGTAGACGCGCTAGGTTCAGGGTCTAGTGCCTGTACGGGCATGGGAGTTCGAGTCTCCCCTTCGGCACCATCCTCCCTTGGCATTTTTTGGCCTTCCATCCATAGCTTTCCTGAATTCATAAACAAAGCTGTATTTAACTTTGGAACTACCTGGAGTGGAGGAGTCATGGAGTATTGGAGTGATGAAAAAAATCCAATTCCAACCGACTCCAAAGCTCAAATGCTGCGGCTCCTGTCAGACTGGCTAATCACTTAAAGCTGCCTATCCAGCCAACCCCGATTTATTCCGGGCGTCGATGGATTAACCTATTCACCAGCCTTTCAAACTATGGCTAAAGCTAAGGAATTATAATGTAAAGTCAAGGGATTGCTTGAATTTTTGAAAGTGCGAAAAAATTTCAAATTTTCTCCGCCGGCAAGCCTGAATTAGCCTTCATCAAAACTTATTGTTTCTCGCCTTCGCATTCAAAACACAAAAAGCGGAATTCCGGAATTGCGCTGTTTTTTTGGAATCACTTCAAAACCAGAACACCCCCAAACTGAGGATGAGGGTTTTTAAAGTGCCAT
>CAYTBC010000122.1:0-13680 GCA_964435765.1 uncultured Desulfosarcina sp. | reverse complement strand
AAAGCTCGGAATATCCAGATATTCCTGCGTTTTCGCGCCTTGCCAGCCGGGCGCCTCAACGCCTAAAATTGTGAACTAATTTTTTCGTGAACCCTAAGTTGCGCTTAATCGTTAACTGAACAGAAAAAGGAGAGTGCTATGGATAAGCAATTGAAAAAACCGGTTTCACGACGTGATTTTCTGAAAATTTCGGCATCTCTGGCAGCGCTGGGAATTACGACCAGCCTGACGCCTGATCTGCTGTTTGCCCAGGCCAAGACGGATTTAAAGGGAATTACGATTGACTATTGGGCCATGATCCATCAACAGAATCCGCTGGTCAAAGAACTTTCGGTTTCCATTATCAAGGCCTTTGAACAAAAGACGGGCTGCAAGGTAACTGTCACTTGGAACGGTTATGGCGATATTATCGGTCCCAAGTATCGTACTAATTTTATAGCCGACAAGAAACCAACGGTCTTTGATGCATTTTGCCGGTGGACGGGTGCACTGCGGGGTTTTCTGCGGCCGTTGAATGACTTAGCCGAAAATGACTGGGACGCCCAGACGCTGGATAATGTATCCTGGCTGTTTCCGATCGTAAAGGACCAAAATCGCGGGTATGCGGACAAGGATCAGATCAAAGATCTTCCATTCCTGACTTTGTCTCAAGCCCCTATATTGACCCGCACGGATCACTGGGAAAAAGCCGGGCTGGATTTTGACAAGGAGTGGCCGATCCGGGACACGGATCATTTTATCGAAATCCTGAAGGTGTTTAAAGAAAAAAAAGTAACCGAATATCCCTACGAGGTCTATGGCAAGCTGTGGGATGCCGGAGATACCCAGCTTCCCGGCTGGATTCGTTCGCTGGATCCCAGCAAAGCGGATTTCATTAATGAAGACTGGACTCGATCCAATGGCGATGCGGACTCCTGGATCAAGGGGGTGCAATTTTATGTAGATCTTTACCGCAAGTACAATTTTTCCTCGCCCAACAGTCCGCAAAGCAGCGATGAGGAGGCGGTTGAGCAACTGATCCAGGGGCGCAAGAGCATGGTGCACTGCGACCTTCTGAATCGAGGCACTCTACTGAAGCGTTTGCCTGCTGAGATGGCAAACGGCACCATCCAGTGGGCGCCGCATTTCCCGATCAGCGGTGGTCAGGCGGAATATGTGGGACTGAACTCCACCGCCTCATTCAGTATTGTCAAGCAAAAGGGCCCGGATGCTCAGATCCAAGAGAAAGCGGCCTGGGAATTCATCAAAGAGTGGTTCCTGGAAGAAAATCAGATTGCATTGGCCAGTGCACTCGGACCCTGTGCGCGAAAGGATTTGTGGAAAACCCAGTTTGGCACGCCCGACAAATACATGGAATCCACCGTTCCGATGCTTAAGAAACCGCAAGGCTGGACAAATCATGCCAAGGGCGTTGATCTGCAGTATAACCTGTTTGCACCGCACATTCAAAAAGCACTCCAGGGTTCCGATGTGGCCGTTGAAATGAAAGCCTATGCCGCCGAAGCGAACAAAGTACTGCAAGGGTAATTCAGGGGGGCAAACGTTTTGAAGGCCCGGACGTTGGCCCCTTTTCAAATGAACCCATGGGAGCTAAAGTGACTAAGATTGGAAAAGGAGTCGAACCAATTCTAATTTTAGTCAATTTATACAAGAGGACATAAATCATTGCGCAGACATACACAGCGTTTTACCCATTTCTCCCTATTGCAGTGATTCTTTAATTGACAAGATAAAGCGAATACGCATTTAAATATGACGCTGTGTATAGTTGAATTAATTTTCAGGCATTTCCTAATATGAAACCAGCCCAACGCATATCGGCCGACACCTGGTTAATTATCGCTTTTCTATTGCCTACGCTGGCCTTTCTCATTTTTCTGATTTGGATGCCCTTTATCCAGGGTATCTGGATGAGCTTTCACAACTGGCCGCTGATTGGGGAGCCCAAATGGAAAGGTTTGGAAAACTACCGTGATTTTTTAGCCGCCGATTACTTTTGGGTGGTTATAAAAGCAACCATTTTTTACTCCTTTTCCACGGCCCTCCAGTTGGGAATGGCCCTGATAGCGGCACTGGCTTTAAATCAAAAATTTATCCCTTTAAAACAGGTTTGGCGGGGTGTCATGATTATGCCCTACGCCATGCCGCCCGTGGTCACCGGCGCCATCTGGCTTTATATGCTGGATCCCAATATGGGTATGGTGATGACCTATTTGCAAAAGTTCGGCATCATCTCGCAACCGATCTATTGGGCTTCGGATCCCACCTGGGCGAAAGTCGTCATTACCCTGGTGGCTTCCTGGACCTTTTGGCCGTTTATGTTTCTAATCATATTAGCCCAGCTGCAGGCCATCCCGGAAAGTTACTACGAACTTGCCGAAGTATACGGTGCTAATCTCTGGCAGCGTTTTCGCACGGTAACCCTGCCGCACATCAAGGGCGCGATGCTGACGGCGGTGATTATCCGCATTGTATGGAACCTGGCCAAAATCGATCAGCCGTTTCAACTCACCGGCGGCGGACCAGGGTATGAAACCAGCGTATTAAGCATATTAACCTATCGATTTGCATATTTGTCCGGTAATTTCGGCATGGCCTTCACGGTAGGAATTTTTCTGGTCTTGTTTACTTTCCTCCTGATCGGTCCGTTTTTGAAAAAGTTTAAAACCCAGATCACCCAGAATAGAAGATAGTGGAAGAAAAGCAGGGAAGCTGACCAGCTCGGAAGCTGGGAAGCTAGGAGGCAAAAACCGGCAGGCATTCGAGCTTTCCAGCCTTCCAGCCTGCAAGCTTTTACAAACCGCGAGAAATACTATTATGGCAGTAACCGCAGACCGCTCTACTTCGGCACAAAAAGTTCTGGCTTACGGGGGCCTCCTATTCGCCCTGCTGATTGTGCTGGTTCCCTATTCCTACGTCGCTTTATCAGCTTTTAAGCCGCCGGGCGAAATTATCGAGGTGAAATGGTTTCCCGATAAATGGAGCCTGGATGCCTGGCGTTATGCCTTTGAGTCCGTTGAATTTCACAAATATATACTGAACAGTTTTTTCGCCGGTTTAGGAGCCGCGGCGATTGCGCTGCTCATTGCCGTACCCGGTGGATATATATTCGGGCGTAAAAAGTTCAAAGGTAAAGAGCCCCTTTTTTATATCATCATTCTGGCCTTGCTGTTTCCTTTTGTCCTGCTGATTGTGCCGCTGACAATTACCTGGATCAAGGTGGGACTTTACGATACCATGTTTGGACTCTGGCTTTCTTATCAAGTCTTCATTATCCCGTTTGGTTTGTGGATTCTGCGCGGGTTTTTCGAAGAGCTTCCGGCCTCCCTGGAGGAATGCGCCATGGTATATGGGTGTACACAGTTTCAAGCCTTTTATCGCGTCATGTTGCCGCTGGCCAAACCGGTCGTCGTCTCTTTGCTGTTTTTGTCGTTTCTGATCGGCTGGAACGACTTTCTTTTCTCCAACATGCTCACCACGGGTGAAGGGCCCCGCACGGCTTCAGTCATTATTTATATCATGGCCGTCGGCGGCGAGCATGTTGAGTGGGAAGTGCTGATGGTTTTGACCCTGATCGCCGGTATTCCGCCGGTCATTCTTTATATTCTGGCTCAGCGGCAGTTGATGAAAACCTTTCGCTGAAATAAACGTAAATAGCGGTCTCGTCGATTTTTACGAGACCCTCATGAGTTAATTAATCCGGAGCGGGATTTCAGTTTATTCGGGGCAGGAGGATTCAATAAGAACTATGGCAGCAACACATTCCGGCATCGAAATTAGAGATTTGTGTAAAATGTTTGACATCGGCAATGTCCAGGCCTGCAAGTATGTGAATCTGGAAATTGTCGAGGGAGAATTCATGGTTTTGCTGGGGCCCTCCGGTTGCGGTAAGACCACGACCTTACGCTGCGTGGCGGGCTTGGAGCGGCCGGACAACGACAATGCCATCTGGTTAAAAGGAAGAAACATCACCAATCTACCCCCCAAAGACCGCAACCTGGCCTTTGTCTTTCAGGATACCATGCTATTTCCCCATTTGACTGTGCGCAAAAATATCTCTTTTGGGCTGGACATGCGCAGGAGAGTGGACAAAGGCGAGATCGACCGCCGGGTGCTGGAGGCCGCCAGACTACTGCATGTGGAACCTATGCTGGATCGCAAGCCGAGTCAGCTGTCCGGCGGCCAGGCCCAAAGGGTCGCCTTAGGACGAGCCATCGTCATGGAGCCCGATGCCTTTCTCATGGACGAGCCCCTGGCCAACCTGGACGCCGCCTTGCGCGTCGAGATGCGCACCGAAATCAAACGGGTTCAGCGCAGGCTTTCAACATCTACGATTTTTGTGACCCATGACCAGGAGGAGGCCCTGTCGCTGGGCGACAAGATTGCCGTCATGAGCGATGGGGCTGTGCAGCAGGTCGCCAGCCCCCACGAAATTTACCACAATCCGGCCAACATATTTGTCGGTACTTTTATCGGCTCCCCACCGCTAAATCTTTTTGACGGCAGCCTGCAAACCGAAGGAGGTCAAACCCGGGTGGTGACGGAGCTGTTTAGTTTGGCAGTACCCGACGGGCTCATGAAGAATCCGTCCCAAGCAACGCATAGCGTGCGCCTGGGAATTCGCCCGGAGTTTGTCAGCATCGACGCCGAAAAAGAGGGTTCTTTCCCAGCCCAGGTCACGATCATCGAACCTTTGGGCAGCCGTACCCTCATTTATCTCCAAGTCCATGACCGGGAGATCCGTTCCATGGTGCAAGGCGTGTCGCCGGTCAAGGAAGGCGAAACCGTGCAGGTGTCCTTTGAAATGGAACGGGCGTTTTTGTTCGATAGCGAGGGCGAGCGAGTCTGAATCGCCCCGTCAATTGAGCAACTCGATCTCAAACTTCAATAAGAGTTAATTTGGTACAAAATTCAGGTAATCGCGGCGCTGATCCATCCTATTGGGCCATCCCCCGGGCGGCAATTTTATAGATGGTTTCAACCGCGTCGTTGCGTATGCCATAGGCCGAATCAAAAAGGTTGACAACCGGACAGGCGTGGTTGGGGATGATTCGAATCCAATCACCGACCGCCAATGGGTCGGCAGGATCCACCGCCATAATTCCGTGTTCTTCCGAAAGCCTTTCGATGACGGCCTTGCGGCCCAATACCATACCATGGCCCGTGGCCGTCTCAACACCGTGGCCGCCTTTGTCCAAAGCCAATACCTTGCTGCCGGCATCGATGACGGCGCGGTCGGGGGCGGGACGGCTGACAACCGTCGACAGCACCGTCAGGGCACAATCCTCGGGCTGTGCAACCTGAAGCGCCACCTGGATGGCATCATTGAAGATGTAATTTCCCGGCCGAATTTCATTAACTCCGGGCCAGCCTTCCCAGACCTTTATGGTCGGGGTAGATCCTACGGATATTGATTGGGCGTGGATGCCCAAATCCTGGAGGTCTTTGGCGATCGCCTGCATGGTCCGGCTTTCAAATTGACTGACTTGCTTTACTTCTGCGAGGGAGTTTTTTCCGTACACCTGGCCGGCGTGGGTAAAAATCCCTTTGAATTTAATGCCGGGAAGCGCTGCAACAGCCCTGGCCAGCTCGATGGTTTCACGGCCCGGGGCAACACCGCATCGGTTAAGCCCGCTGTTGATTTCAATCAGATATTCAACGGCGGCACCTGCCGAAGCAGCAGTTTCCGAAAGCCTGCGAGCCCCTTCGATGCTGTCCAACCCCACCGCGACGTTTATCTTCCTTGAAAGCGCCACAAGCCGTTTAAGCTTTTCAAACGCGACGATCTGATTGGCGATAAAAATATCCCCGATGCCTCCTCGGGCCATGGCTTCGGCTTCGGAAATTTTGGAGGCTGTAATTCCGCAGGCGCCTAATTGAATCTGTTTCAAAGCCAGCTCGGGGATTTTATGGGTTTTGATATGAGGCCGCAGGGTCACCCCGTATTGATCGGCCTTTTGCTGCATCTGCTGCAGGTTTTTTTCTACCCGATCGAGATCAATTAAGAGCCCGGGGGTATCGATTTCGTTGATGGGTATATGTTCCATGGCAGTCTCCCGGAATTTGGATTGATGATTGACGAATAAAGAATGACAAATTGATGAATTCTGCCGGTTTTATTTTTAAGCCTATACCATTCACCAGCCGTCTTGCACCAGAAGCCTTGATAAAGTGCTGAGTTCTGAGGACTGAGGACTGAGCTTGTTGCTGCTTCAATCGTTCCAATTCTTTTTAACTCAGTCCTGATGAGTGTCTTTCGTCATTCCCTATCACGCAAACCCGAACGCCTGGGGCAGAACCATAACGAACCACGGCACGTAGGTAATGATCCCCAGCGAGACCACCTCGGCAATAAAAAAGGGAAATACCGCCTTAATCGTCCGGTCGTAGGAGCAGTCTGCAATGCGGGCGGCGGTCAGCAGCGTCATGCCGTACGGCGGCGTAATCATGCCGATGTTCAGATTCACCAGCAAAATCAGGGCAAAATGAAGTGGATGGATGCCGACTTGCTGCATGGCCGGCGCCAGTACCGGCACCAGAATCAGCACGGCAGGTAAAATATCCATGAACATGCCGATAATCAAAAGAAACAGGTTGATCAGCGCCAGAATGATCAACGTATTGTCGGTGAGGCCCAATATCAGGGCGCTGACTTTGGCCGGCACACCGAGCCGGGTGATATACCAGCCGAAGGTATGGGCGGTGGCCAGCAGCAGAAAAATCACGCCGGTCAGTTTGGCCGTGTAAAGCGCAGCCGGTATGAGATCCTTGAATTTTAAAGTGCGGAAGACAAATTTGCCGACCAAAAAGGCATACCCCACGGCAACCGCCGCGGACTCGGTGACGGTTGCGACTCCGGTTAAAATAGAACCCAATATAATAATAGGGATAATCAGCGCCAGAAAGGCATCCCCGGCCCCCTTGAGGATTTCCCTCAAACCGGCTCTGGCTTCCCGTCTGGGATAATCGCGCCGCACCGAGATAATGGCGCTGACCACCAACAGCAGCACCCCCATGAGAAGACCCGGCAGAAATCCGCCCATAAAAAGAGATCCCACGGATAGTCCCGTGATATGGGCATATACGATCATCGTGATGGACGGCGGAATAATGGGGCCGACAATGGATGAGGCGGCCGTCACGGCGGCTGAAAACTCCGGTGAATAGCCCTCCTTTTTCATGGCCGGAATCAGGATGTTGCCGATCGCAACCGTATCGGTGACTGCCGCTCCCGTCATCCCGGCAAATATGATGGAGCCGCCGATATTGACGTGGGAGAGCCCGCCGGGGTAGTGCCCGATAATCAGATTCACAAACCGTATCAGCCGATCGGTCAAACCGGAGCGATTCATCAAAACAGCCGCCAGGATAAAGAATGGAATGGCGATCAGCAAAAACTCTTCCACGGCCGAATGGTAGCGGGTGGCAATGATTCGCAAAAAAGGCCACCCACCCATATCCCACAGACCAGCTACGGAGACAACCCCGAGCATATAGCCCATGGGAACACCGATTAACATTACGATGACAATCGAGGCCAGGATGAAGTATGTCATGGTATCCCCAAGCTCCCCGCAATTATTATAGCATTGAAAACCTGGTCCTATGGGCCAGGATGCTTTACTCGATGGCAGTTGCCGCCGGCGTTCCTTCTTCTCCTGCCAGCAAAATTAGATCGCCCAGAATCATAGCGCCGAGGTGAATCATTTGAATGCCGGCACTTACCGGAACGGCCAGATGGGACCAGGTCCATTTGATCTGCAAGGCCGGCAGAAACGTATCCCAGGCCGCAATCGATATGTTGATCCCCCAGAGCAGGAGCACCACCAGAAAGATCCCCACGAGACCGTGGGCGGCCAGGTTGCACGCGGCGACTGAGCGGCCGGATAATCTGCTCACCAGGGCTTCCAGACCGATATGATCGCCCCCCTTGAGGGCCATGCTGACGCCCAAAAGCCCGGCCCAGACCATGACCAATCGCGCCAGTTCCTCCCCCCATTTGATGGGGGCATCGAGTGCATAGCGGAAAAATACGGCCACAATGACTTCAACGGTCATGAACAGAATCAGAACAATGCAAACCCAGCCGGTGGCCCGGTCAACCTTCTCACTGACGATATCCCATCCCACTTTAATTTTTCTTAAGACTTCCATGTCGCCGTCCCCATCGGTTCACGCCTAACCCGGACTAGCCAGAACCAAAAAAGAAAGTAATCACGAAGGCACGAAAGGACGAAAACACGAAAAAAAGACAAGATAAATTTCGTGCTTTCAAGATTTCGTGTTTTCGTGATGAAAATATTTTTTCATAAAATGCAAAGATGTCACATTTAAGCGCCTAAAATTCTGCCGATAGGAGCGGAATTTCCCCCTACCGGCAGAAAATGGTTTTATTTACCATAACGGGTCATCAGGGTGTCGCCCTGCATTTTTTGAATGCCGGCTACCTCGTTTTGAATGGCATCCAGCAACTCGGCCTTGAGACCGAAGTCTCCCACGGCCCATTTGCGATAGCCGGCTTGGGCCATCTTCTTGAGCTCAGCCAGGTTTTCGGGCGGGACATGGTTGAATTCCATCCCATGCTTTTTGGACTCTTCTACAGCCAGCTCCGAAAGATGGGCCGCTATGCCTCTTGAGTATATAACGGCCGCACGGGCCGCTTCAATTATAGCCTGCTGGTTTTGCGGGCTTTGGGCCTTGAACCATTTATCACTGACCATCCAGGTATTGGTGTTGTAAATATGGTTGAGGTAGGTGACATATTTTTGGGTCTCCCAGAGTTTGGCCCAGGTAATAATGGATGGTGCATTGAATTGAGCGTGAGCGGTTTTGGTCGCCAGGGCTGTCGCTACCTGTCCCCAGGCCATTGGAACGGCTGAGGCACCCATGGCATTCATGATGGCCATGTGGGCCGGATTTTCTTCGGTCCGAACCCGCATGCCTTTAAAATCCGCCGCCGAGTTCACCGGCCTCAAGCTGTTGGTCAACACCACAAACCCGCCGCCGTCATCCATGGTGCCCAAATATCGCAGGCCGATGTCCGGCAGCTCGCCCATAAAGTCGGCAAAGAAATCGGAGTCGAAAAAGCCCCAGGCCGTGAGTCGATCCGGGAAGAGGAACGGCGATATAATCGCCTGATACTTTTTGTAGAAGGAAGAAAACGCCCCTGATGATGCAATCGACATTTGAACCGTCGTCCCGGCCTGGCATTCCCGCGTGAACTCGACCTCACTTCCCAGCTGGCCGCCTGGAAAAATTTCCACATCATAAGCCCCGCCGGTCTTGGCATTCAGAGTTGTCTCAAAATATTTCAGGGCCGGATAAACTTCATTGTCGGTCATATTGCCCGGATAAACCGTTGCAATGGCCAGTTTTTCAGCGGCTACGGCGGATCCTGCGGTAAACAGCAAGCCCACAAACATGATGAGCAATCCGAGACATAAAACTTTTGTCCAAACTGAAAATATTTTCATTTTGGTCCCTCCTTTTTAATGGATTTACTGCGGTAAGCCCCTAATCTCCATTTCGCTTTTTCTATCACCCCCCTTCCCAAAAACGAGCCAAGGCCCGGCAGAAGGAATTGAATTGAAATGTATCTTGAGATCAAGCGACGGGTGTGGGTCGAAAAGCCCGATTAAAAGAGGTCCGCCCGTTTGCCTTGGCGATGGTATGATTCTGTCTGGTCGGCGGAAATTGCCGGTTGATAATGATGATGTTGTATATAGCCGAACAACGATAATGCCATACCACTTTGCCGTCATGAGGTCAATTGTAATGTCAGCCGACTTTCCGGCGGCCAAAACCCGCGTGCGTGAGGCGTACTTACAAGTGAATCAAAATGGAATTTATGTGGGTTAAGAGCCCGGACATAACAGGGAGGGTGGGCGTCTGATGATCGAAGCAATCACCAATGTCGGCATTTGAAAATCGCCACCGCCGTGCAAACTAATGAGCAGTTCATCGAGACACATATATAGATCTCATGCTTTCGATTAGAGTTACAAGGCCCCCCGGGTTCTGTCCCTTCTCACCGTTTCACCGATTCCCAACCTCCCCGTTTCACGCTTTTCTTCGTCTTTCGTATGCCTGCCGCGCAATCTTGTCCCGGCGTAGCCATGGCGAAGACGGAAGTCCCGCTCTACAGGACGACGGCGGGTCCGCATTCATATTGATCTTTCTGGTTATATAAAAAGAGCAAGTAAAAGGAATGTGGGAGCGGTTTTCAACCGCGAATTCAAATGCCGCGGCTAAAAGCCGCTTTCGCTAAAATATCTCAAATGGTAACTTGGGCTCGGTTTATAACCAGCTTGATCTTTCCAATTTTTTTCGATACGATGGCGTTATCGTTTCCGGAGTTTTTCATCCGGTTTCTGCATTCATCCTTTAACCGGGCAAAGGAGAATAAATGATGCAGCGCAATCAAAAATCCCGTTTCTCAAAAAGAGAGCGGGATTTTTTTGTGGCGAATTTAAGCGCCGTCCATTTCAATAATGAGGATAATATCCTTTCGGTATATTTTTGGAAATCAATAAAATCTTGAAATGCGGAACTAAAGCAGCAGACAGGTGTTGATGTGTATTTAACCGGTTTCCGCATATTATGATTTAATGCATGTTAAACAGCTAGAAATCGGTTAAAAAATGGCATTTTTGTCACTTTTTTTTGAGCTTAAACAATAGGATTATTATGTTGCTGGATGATATCCGGAAACCACTCAATCACTGGTTAGCCTGTAATGAAAGCCTGATCGGTACCTATGACAAACATCAGAAGCGATGATTTTAAGGCATATCTCGAAACATTCCACCGAGTCTATATGGACAAACTCGGTATCTACGTACCCGAAGGGTACCGAAGCGATTTGCTCCGAGTTCAGCACTTGCAAGGCTCTAAGATTGTCGGGTATGTTTCAACTACTTATGGAGTCGGGTACGAGTATCGGGCGGGTAATGGTGGTATTGAAGTTTCTTTTGGGAGCCGTCGAGTAGACGAGTATTTCTATGGCCATCCGAGAAACCTCATTCAAGATGACGGAAACATCCTGATCCGTCTCACAGGTCGCGACTTCAGAATGATATCCTGCACCGTAGATGAGCGAATTCCACTGCGGCTTGACGGGTCGGAAGCTTCGGTCACGTTCGAGAATCTCCGGTGGAGGTTCAGAGGACAGCTTCGGCATATTACGTATGCTGAGTTCTTTGCGAACAGAACCCTTGATTACTGGACCGTTGAAAAGGCTATAGAGAGAGCAATGGATGAAGTGCTACAAGCCAGTGTTTACGCTGGTGGCATGGAGCGTTTGAATACATCTGTCAGCGATTACCTTGAACGTTTCAAAAAAGGACACGTCCTTCTTCTTGGGGATTATAGCAATGAAGGCGTTAACCGTATTCAAAGAATCACTGAAATTCTTGGCTACTTGGGATACTATGGCTTTACTCTTAAGGACGTACGGGAAATACCGGAGTATGACCTGCGCCAGAAACTTACAGCAGTAGCACCAATATGTCGCTTCGTTGTAGTCGATGACTCTTCACGGGCAGGGCAGGCGGCAGAACTCCCAATCATCGAAATGCTTCGTGTAACAGCCATTATTATGAGATTGCGCGGCTCTCAATCTACCTTTGTCACTCGTGGGCTGAGCGCAACTTCCAAAAATATCAAGGAGATCGACTACGATTTTAACGACATCGACAAGGTCTTGAATGACGCCGTTGAATGGGCCGAGTCTATCATTGGAGAATTGCAAGAGGAGTACGTTAAGAACTACCCTTGGAGACTGGACAAGAAAAAAGGCTAACCCATAAGGATTGACACGACCTGCAAGGTCGTTTTCAATCCATTGTTCAACCAGCGGGATGGAGCTGACAGTAATAAACAGGCGGTTTTCGTAAGGTTCGGAGGTGCTCAAAGGTTGGTGGCCTGCAGCTCATCCCGAAACTTGGATTGCCGCTAAGGCATCAAATAAAGAACATTAGGGATTCGGTAGGATTTAAAATTTTGGCTCCAGATCGGAAGATATTTTTTGATTAAAGCGATTGCGATCATACTTGTATCAATTCTTTTTTGCAGTGCATTTTATTTTTTCATTTTCCGAATTGTGCTCTACCGTTTTCTTTCAGAAAGAGGTGTAAAGGTTGCCTTTGGATTATCGGGGTTACCTGGCTATCTTGAAAACTTATATTTATCGTCTGATCCGAATACACGAAATTCAGACGGAGATCGTATTATTCGCCATCTTAAAATCTCTTTCAGAATCATATTGATTGCCTCTATTGGCCTATTTTTAATGAAGGTTATTTTATAAATATTTGATAAATCGATAGTTCAAATCCAACAAGACGGATGCACCTGACAGGAAAAACTTGCGGCGTTTATCGTAAAAGGTATTTAGGCCTTGAAGGCTGTACCGCCGGCAGGTGATCCGCAAACGTAGATAAGGAGATCAAATTGAACCCGATACTTAGCAATCCTTTCTTTTGGGCATTGATAAGCATGTTTGCATTGGTTGGCGCTTGTTCCGTTGTTGGTAGCAGAAAGATTGGTAGCCATCCGGCTATAGGATGGATTATTGTTTCAACTATTTTTATAGGCAGGATTATCCTCGTCTTACCTTTTGTTGAACAACCCCGTTTTTTTCTTAATGGATTCAATGCAATTGTAGGCGCTCCTATATTGGTAATAGGTTTTATTTTTGGTCTCGCTCCCTGTTTTCTAATAAAACCTCTAAATATCGCAGAAAAAGATATGGAGTTTGTAACCACGAGTTTCTATAAATACACGAGAAATCCCATTTATCTAGGAGAAATACTTTGGTGCTTAGGATGGTCGATACTCCATGGCTCGATAATCGGGGTTGCACTGGTCCCAATCTGGTGGGCAGGCTTTTTATTTTTAACCATAATCGAGGAGGAAAGCTTGGAGCATGCCCTTGGTTCGAATTACCTGATTTATAAGAAAAAGATAAATGGACGGATCATTCCAGGTTTGCCAATATAAATTATCTAAGCAATCGCTTAAGTGGGACTGGGGGGCATATAGGGGACGGGTATTGATATATTGATTAAGCAGCAACAAAACACCTAACCAAAAATGATTGAGCAGATGCCTAAAATCAGATTATATTAAATTTGTTGCAATCTTTTGAATCGTATTTTTTATTTGAACTGCTGCGCGATTAATCAAGCCCTGCTCATCATCGCCGTCAGGCATGTATTAGAAAGTGAAAATAGATAAACCGTGAAGCATGGTCTACTTCATAACGGTAAGTGGTATCTAATTTACCTCCTTCTTTACATTGCCTTTTGCATCCCCGGGCCCTTAGGTCTTGATATGAGACTTGAAGCCATGGGATACGTGCGCTGGGGTCAAACAGTTCAGATTTGGACGGTATTTGCGATCTGCTTAAATTTATTTGCGATGCGCCGATTCGCATTTCGCATATTTGCCGCACGCGGAGTTAGTTTGACAAGTTACTGCTTACTGTGCGTTATTTTGGGAAATGTATGGTTTTGGCTAAGTGTTCCAGTCGGTTTGGCGGCCTTTGCACTGGCTGGAGGTGTCTTGGCCTAAATAGTCGCGGCCCATATCTATATTAAGTTGCTACCAAAGAGGGAGACATAGCCTAACCATGCCACTGGTCGTGCCCAGCAAAGACCGAATCGTTGGGAACCTCCCAAG
>CAYTBC010000121.1:0-13853 GCA_964435765.1 uncultured Desulfosarcina sp. | reverse complement strand
AATGATACGGCGACCACGAGATCTACACGTAACCGAACACTCTTTACGCTCTTCCGATCTGTGAGACATTTTCGGTTTCGGGTTCTTGACTTCAAGGTCAGGTCGAGTCGCATACTTCGATGGCGTCCTCCTCTTCTATCCCGGCCACATCGGGGGGGTCCACATGAATCACCACATCCAGAACCTCCGGAATGCCGGCGATAATCCCGGCTTCGACATCGTCGGCGATGGCATGACCGTCACGCACGGTAATTGAGCCCGCGACCACGATATGCATATCAACCTGGATACTTGAGCTGATGTAGCGGGTCCTTACCTTATGGACTTCCCGGACGCCTTGATGACTGCAGGCGATTTCCCTAATCTTTTTTTGAATCTCCTCGGGCGCACCGGCATCGATTAACTCGCTGATTCCGGGCCAGATGATTCGCATGGCGGCATGCAGTATGAATATAGAAACCACAACGGCGCCGACATGGTCCAAAAATGACCAGGATGGAAAAATTAACGCGCCGGCCACCGCAATCAAAACCGGCACCGAGCTGATGGCATCGCTGCGGTGATGCCAGGCATTGGCCGCCATGGCCGGACTTTTGATTTTCTTGCCGACTGCCGCCGTCCAGCGGTACAGAGCTTCCTTGACCACAATCGAGGCCAGGGCGGCCCACAAAGCGATCCAGCCCGGAGGCGCTGAATGCTTTTCGTGCAGGTTTGATATTGCCTCCCAACCTATCCCGACCCCTGCGCCGGCCAGCACCAGTCCAATAAAGACTGTGACCAGTGTCTCCAGCCGCCGATGCCCATAGGGATGACTTACATCCGGGGGCCGGGACCAGTAGTGCGAGCCGGCGATGATCGCGAAATCGGTCGTCGTGTCGGTGAGGCTGTGGATGGCATCGGCAATCAGCGCCTGGCTGCGGCCAAAATAGCCGGCCGCAAATTTCAGAGCGGAGAGAAAAATATTTATGAAGAACCCGATCCAGGTTACCCTGCGAACATGTCTTTCCCGCGCAGATTTAACTTCCGCTGAAATTTCAAGGTGGTTTGCCTTTTTCTGCACCGGGCTGATTTCCTTTGCCATAAATTCTATTCTAGCATATAGACTATGCGTTGAACAAGCAAACATTTTCGAGGTCAAACGGGATCATGATCAGGATATATCCCAAATGAATCTGTCGGATTTTGCAAGTCTGGGAGTTAAAGCGGAAGATATTGAAGAGCTGGCTTACAACTCTTTTATAAACGGCAGCAACAGTTCCAACCCCCGCCCGATGAGCCGGGATGATTATTTAACGTTGATAAAAAGGATGATGTCCTTAAATTCATGATTTTAGGATGTTGGACTGATTTTTAGGGGAGGTTCCGAATGAGAAGGTTTCGGTTGTGAGGTTTAAGGCTTCTTTACTTTCAAGCTATCTATGCATATCTCATACTCGATGACCCGAGTTATAATGAGCTGGATTTTTAAAGGAGGACCCCAATGCGCATTTCACTCATCGTTGCCATGGCATCCAATCGGGTGATCGGCAGCCAGGGAGGCATTCCCTGGAACATTCCGGGCGAACAAAAGTTGTTTAAAGACATTACCATGGGCCATGCCATGATTATGGGAAGAAAAACTTATGAAGCCATCGGCGGCGCGCTTCCCGGCAGAACCAACATCGTCATCACCCGCCAGACCGATTATCAGGCCCCGGGCTGCAAGGTTGTGCACGATCTTGAGGCTGCCCTGCAGGCCTGCCCGGCCGATGAGAGTGAGGTCTTTATTATCGGAGGCGGCCAATTATACGGCGAGACGATAGCGACTGCCGACCGCATCTATTTGACGGTTTTACCCTGGGAGATCGCCGGTGACACTCATTTCCCGGAGTTTTCTGAAAGCGACTTCAAGGTTATAAAATCGGAATTTATCGATGGCGTCGAGCCTTACCACTTCTATATCTATGAACGGGTAAAAGATAATTGATTGTTTGACGAAGAATATAGATAGTGCGAGTTTCGGTGTATGTGGGTGGCAGTTTTCTATGAAACCTTCCTATTCCAGACACCGACAAACCAGAAGTTTTATATGCAGAAAATTTCCATCTTCCCAACGATGTAACCCATAACGGAGCCATCATGCCCGAAACCAAGAACTATCATATGAGCAGCGAAGATTTCAGACGCTGTGGTCATGCCGTGGTGGATTGGATTGCCGATTACCATGAGCAAATTGACTCCCTGCCGGTGTTGTCACAGGTCAAGCCGGGGCAGATACGTGCTGCCCTGCCCGCCCATCCGCCGCCAAACGGTGAAGTATTTGACACGATTCTTCAGGATGTGGCCGAGGTGATCCTACCCGGGCTGACCCACTGGCAGTCGCCGAACTTTTTTGCTTTTTTCCCCGGCAACACTTCGGGTCCGGCGATACTGGGCGAGCTGCTGTCTGCGGGACTCGGCGTGCAGGGGATGCTGTGGATAACCAGCCCGGCTTGCACCGAGCTGGAAACCCACGTGTTGGACTGGCTGGTTGAAATGCTGGGGTTGCCGGATAAATTTCTTTCGACTTCCGTCGCCGGCGGCGGCGTCATTCAGGATTCCGCCTCCAGCGCCGTACTGTGCGCCCTGCTGGCTGCCCGTGAGCGGGCCACGAATTTTGGCGGCAACGATCGGGGGACCGACGGGCGTCTGACGGCCTACACATCCAGCCAGGCCCACTCATCGATTGAAAAAGCAGTTAAGATTGCCGGCATCGGTCGGCAAAATCTGCGTCTGATCGAGGTGGATGACAATTTCGCTATGCGCCCGGAGCAGCTGGCCCGCCAAATGGAAGAAGATCGGCAGGCGGGCCGCACGCCCTTTTTTGTGGCTGCGACCGTGGGCACGACTTCTTCCAACGCTTTGGATCCGGTAGCTGATATCGCTAAAGTTTGTGCTGAGAACAGGGTCTGGCTGCACGTGGACGGCGCCATGGCCGGTACGGCAGCCCTGTGCCCCGAGTTTCGATGGATTCACAGCGGACTTCAGATGGCAGACAGCTATTGCTTTAACCCGCACAAGTGGATGTTTACCAATTTTGATTGCGATTGTTTTTATGTGGCCGACCGCAATGCCCTAATTAGAACTTTAAGCATTTTGCCGGAATACCTGCGCAACCAAGCCACGGAGTCAGGTGCTGTGATTGACTACCGCGATTGGCAGATTCCGCTGGGGCGCCGTTTTCGCGCCTTAAAGCTGTGGTTTGTCATCCGGCACTACGGCACGGAGGGCCTGCGCTACCATGTTCGGCGCCATGTCGAACTAGCTCAAATGTTTGCAAACTGGGTGCAGGCCAGCGCAGACTTCGAACTTGCGGTGCCGCCGCCCTTGAATCTGGTGTGCTTCCGCCACCGCGGCGGAGACAAGATCAACCAGCAGATCATGGAGCGGCTGAACACCGGCGGCTGTCTCTACCTCACCCACACCCGCATGCAGGCCCAACACACCTTGCGGTTTTGTGTCGGCCAGACCCATACTGAATTGCACCATGTTGAGCGAGCCTGGGAAAGAATTCAGGAGGCTGCCGCCATATCAAAGTCTGCCCGGTAAGCTGCGACATTAAGACTAAGTGCTTCTATTCGTAATTACGGTCACGTATTAGCAGTGATAATTTTTCACTACTAAAACGCTGGGTGTTGAATGGATTCGATATTTTTATAAAATTAGAATCCATTCCTCAGATTTTACGCTACTATATTTATGAAATCATGTACTAAGTTCCTTTATGAAAACACCTAATCCTGAATATATCGAAAGGGTCAACCGGTTGACGAACCGCAGCCCATATTTCGAGTTGCTTTCGATGAAAATTTTAGATGTGGGGGCCGGCTTTTCCATTTTGGGGATCGACCTGGACCAAAAACATCTGCAACCTTTCGGCTATGTTCACGGCGGCGTGTTTGCGTCCATCATCGATGCGGCCGCGTTCTGGGCGGTTTACTACGAGATCGAAGACCAGAATACCGGCATTACCACGGTGGATCTGAAGTTAAACTATCTGGCGCCGGCGGTTTCCGGCAAAATGATCGCCAAAGGCCGTCAAATCAAACTCGGGAAAACCCTGGGATATGCCGACGCGGAAGTCACCGATGCCGGCGGCAAAATCCTTGCACACGGGACATCCACACTCATCCTGCTCCCCGGCAGGGGATTAAGCTCGGATCCACCGCTGCCGCCGAAGTTCGTTGAAAGTATTCCGATCGGGCAGAATTGACAGCAACCTGTCCGCCGTTGCGAGCTCAAACGAGGCCGATAGGATTTTTGCCGCGGTGCACGCTGCGCCCGGAAAATATACAGGAGGGTAAGATGGTAAAAAACACAAAGGAAGGATACGGTTGGAATCCGGCAATGCCGATGTCCTTGCTGGAAAAAATTAGACAGGACCTCAAACAGGCGATGCTCAATAAGGACCCGGAAGCCCGCAGCGCGATGCGTTTGATTATGGCCGAGTTTCCCAAGCTGACGGTTCCCCTGACCCTGGAAAGCGGCAAAAAATCAACCCGCCTAAAAAAGCCCGCCGAAATTACCAACGATGATATCCTTGGGATCATCAACGGGCTTGTAAAATCGGAGCAAATCGTTCTGGAGGCCAAAAAACAGGCAACGTCCGAATACTTCGAAATTCTGCAAACCTACCTTCCCAAGCTGGTGGGACGGGAAGAAATTGCCGACTGGATCAAGGATAATATCGATTTTTCGCAATACAAAAATAAGATGCAGGCGATGGGGACCATCATGAAACACTTCGGCAAGACGGCCGACGGCAAGCTGGTGAACGAGATTTTAAAGGATTCATAATGGCCATCCATTTGTTTGCCGGACATATGCGGCGTCGAGCGGCCGTTTTCGGCGTTTGTCTGTTCTTCTTTCTGTTTGTTGCCGCCAATGGGCAGGCACCGCCAAACGAGGCGGGCGGTTCCTCCAAAAGCTGTTTGTGGGTGGTGGAGACGACATCCAACAGGCTGTTTTTGCTGGGTTCGCTGCATGTGCTTAAAAGCGAGGCGTATCCCTTGGCAGATGTAATCAATCAAGCTTACACTGCCAGTCAACGGCTGATATTTGAAACAGACCTAAAGGCAATGGTGGAGCCGGCAATTCAGGCAAAGATGTTGGCTCTGGGCGTCTACCCGGAAGATCAAAACCTGTTTCAACATATTTCGGAGGGTACCCGAAAACATCTCGAAGCTAAGCTGGCGGACCTTGGGCTGCCGGTGGCCCGCTTTATGCGGTTTAAACCCTGGTTACTGGCAGTTACATTGACGACGCTTGAGCTGCAGCGATTGGGCTTTAATCCACTTTACGGCATTGATGTCTATTTTTTTACCAAGGCAGCCGCGGATGAGAAGGAAATCGGGTACCTGGAAACGGTCGAATATCAGCTGGATCTTTTGGGCAATATGGACACCGGCGATCAAAGGGCCTTTTTGGATCAAACCCTCAAGGATCTGGAGATTTCCGCCCAATTGGCCGGTGATATGATGAAATTCTGGCAAACCGGCGATACGGATAAACTGTACACGCTTTTATTTCAAAGTTTTGAAGATTATCCGAACATTAAAGACCGCCTTTTGACGCGGCGCAATCATGACTGGCTCTTGAAGATTGAAAAGATGCTGGCCGAACCTAAAAAAACATTGGTGATCGTCGGCGCCGGGCATCTGATCGGGCCTGAAGGCCTGATTGTGCTATTAAGACAAAAGGGCTATGCGGTGAAGCAATTGTAAGGCGCAAAGCGCAGTGGGGCAGAAGGCCAGAAAGCTGGAACGCTTGAGGCTTAAAGGCAGCAAATAGGTGGTTTTTTCACATTCCGACTTCCGAATTCAATATACCCCGTTTTCTATTTTCCGAACTCTGAGGATTCGACTCTGGACAAATTGATTTGAAACAGCTAAGATCGACAAGCTTCAAAAGCCAGCGATTATCCGGATTTTGAAATTTTATACGCTCCTTCTATGTTTAAGTGAGTCGGAACTGCAGATCAGCCGTCGATCGAAATGATCTTCGAGAAATTGAAGGAAAGCATAAAAAAATATGCCCAGCATAAATTAATTAATCCGCCGAAGTTTCGCTCGAACTACAGTCTTCAGCTTTCAAAGAACAATTTGCAACCCTAAATGTGCCATTGTTCAGGGCGGATTAATTAGATTGGAAAGGATATATCATGATCTACATCGGGAAATTTCTGCATGCCACCAACCAGCAGCGAACCCAAGAACAAAATCGCCGGCATGGCGAATTTAATTTGATCATAGAAGCCGATAATGAAAAAGCCGCCGTCGATAAATTCAGGGAGCGGATTAAGGATTTTCGCGAAAAAACGGATTTATTTGAAGGTGACTGCTTTATCTACATGGTTCATTTCCTGGAACTGGATCGCTTCCCCAATGATCGCGCCCGCATGCTTTACTACAAATCCATTGCCGGTGATCCGATCATGCCTTATATCAGCTGTTCGGCACCCTCCGGCGAGGCTGAAGGCTGCAAGATTTTAAACTGGATGGAGAACAGGCCGGAACTTGATGGTCAGGATACCAACGTGTTCCTGCATTTTAAAGTGTGAGGCAAACCCCTGACGCCGCGGCTGCCACTGTTATTCGCATTCTGCTTGTCGGCCGCGGTTGTGCCGTTTTAGCACATAAGTGGACCATGACAGCGCCTTCAAACCGGCGCTCAATGTCTTAGATTCTGTCTTCCAATAGTTCTACAAGCTTTTTTTTGTCAAATTTTCCGTTATCATTCAGCGGAATCTGATCAATAAAAATAATATCTTGCGGAATCATATACGGCGGCAGTGAATTTCTGCAGAATTCCAGTATTTTCGACTTTTCCGGTTCTTCACTTTCAGCGATAAAGGCGACGATACTCTTGGCCACGCCATTCTCTATCGGCCATGCCAAGGAAACGACCGTCTCACTGTGGGATGCTCGCTTTAATATACAATCGACTTCCTGCAATTCTACGCGGTTGCCGAGTATTTGAAACTGGTTATCCAAGCGCCCCAAATAGTTTAAAGTGCCATTCTGCCGCTCTCTGACCCAGTCGCCGGTTTTGAACCATATGTCGCTGCCCCGGTGTAAAATTTTGACATAAGCCGTTTTGGTTCGGTCCGGGTCGTTGAAATAACCCTTGGTAATTTGAACGCCGGATACGTACAACTCCCCGGCCTCTCCGGGGCTTACGGTCTTTTTGTTCCGATCCAAAATACAATATTTTATACCTTCGAAAATTTTCCCGATCGGCACGATATCGTTGAGGCATTCATCTTCTGATTTTTGGTTGTCCCAATTATATACCGACACTTGATGGGTCGTTTCAGTGATTCCATAATAATTTTCAATTACGGAATTTTTTGCAGCTTTAGCCCAGTTGATAACCAGGTTTTTAGGCAGAGCCTCCCCGCAGAACAGGGTGTATCTCAAACTTGGGAATGCATTTTCTTTTAATCGATTTAATTTGAGGATATTTAATCCAATTGAAGGAACCGAATACCACACTGTCAGTTTCTTGTCCTTAATAAAACCTGAAGGCATCATGACATAATTTCTGGGCACACAATACAGACATGCTCCATATTTCCAGCAGATAAACATGTCATGAATGCTGTTGTCAAAAGTCAATTCAAATGTTTGCGACACCCGATCCTGTTCGTCTAATCGATATCGTTTGGAAATATAATCTAAATAAGTGAAAACATTTAGGTTCGTTTGGGGTACGATCTTCGGCTCTCCGGTGCTTCCCGAAGTAAATACAAAATAAGCGATGGCATCTTCATCAATATCTCTAATTTCTTCAAATGCAGGCGCATCTTCCAATTCATTTAATATTATAAATTGATGTTGACGGCCTTTGCCGATTTCCTCGATTCCAGCGGCGTCTGAAAAAATAAAGGTCATTGGCTCCGGCAAATCCGGCAACAGCCTAAGAAAATAGTCCTTGCATTCATTGCCGACTACCAATGCTCTGCAATTCACCATATCAATCATCTTTTTGGTTCTTTGCAGAGGGAAATATGGATTTAAAGGCAAATAAATATTTTTAGAATACATGATTCCCAAGACGCCGGCATATGATGCAAAACTTCTATGGGTCAGTAGCCCGATCGGACGGTTCATAATATTTTGCTTTTGAATTGCGAGTGCCACTTTTCCCGACAGCAACCCCAATTCTCTATAGGACAGCTGTATATTATTGACTTCAACGGCGGGTCTTTGGGGAAACTTATGACTCGATTCGATAAACCAATTAATAAACACTTTTCACCTGTCATCCCGCTCTTTTAAGGCCGCCTCAACCGTTTCAACGATGGTTCGATAACTTAGCAGCGCTTCGACTATTTGTGAGTCTGTAAATTCCAGATCAAACGCCTGCTGCAAGTTTAAGACCAAGTCCACGTGCTCCAGAGAAGTCCACCGATCCAAGTTTTCGGATGATGTATCTTCAGCAATGAGATTTATATCGACTTTGAAAGTTTTAGCCATAATCGCTTTGATCTTCTGCTCCACAAATATCGATGGGTCAACCTCATGAGGAAAGCCAGGCTTATGATGGGGCGTTTTAAAGGCTTTGGACATTTTCTCTTTAAATTTCAAGGTCATGCGGCGCATCCTTATTGTTTGAGGTCCGAACTTAAATGGATGCCATACTTTTTGATGCGCTTCCAAATGGTCACCCGGCTGACACCCAAGATGCGGGCGGCTTCGGATTGGTTGCCGCCGACCTGGTGCAGTGCATTGATCAGCTTGATCCGCTCTTTTTCCCATGATTCCGCGTTTTGTCGGGAGTTCATCGGCATATTTTTGCCATTGACAGCGATTTTGGGCGGCAGGTGTTCCCGGCCGATCCAGCCTCCCGAACACAATACAAACGCATACTCAATGGCGTTGCGCAGCTCGCCAACATTACCCGGCCAGTGATAGGCAAACAGGGTTTCGATTTCCTGCTGCTGGCGCACAATTTCAGAGATGTCGGTGAAGGTCTCCACCGCGCCGAGTGTGCGTCCCTCGGAATCCCGCAGAACGGCGGCATTCTTGACCACATGCAGCGCTCGCCGATCTTTTTTGGAGATTAAACATTTCTTGGCCTTGACCTTGCCTTTCACATACAGACTGCACCACTGTTCACCGGAACCCCGACCAAAAAGCTCACATCCGGTGCAGTTCAAGGTTCGGCAATTCCTGCCGATCAATTCAGCGGCCGAATAGCCGGTCAGTTTTTCGGCGGCAGGGTTCATCGCCAGGATATTGCCTTCCGAGTCGAGAACCCTCAAGCCGTCCGGCAATGTATCGACAATGGTTTTCCAGTGTTTGGCTATTTCCATCAGCATACTTTCCGGTGGTGCAAGATTCGTGCGATGCCGCCATTAAGCGATGCGTTGTCGAGTCGAATCGTTCATCCGGAGCCAAGCCCTCCAAGACTGCAGATTCAATGTCTTAGCTGATTGCAGCAAGATTTATGGACAGACCGTTTTGCGGATGGCGCTAACTGTTAACCGTGTTAACGCTTTGAGCGTTAACTTAACTCTGCCGGTTAACAATTGCAAACGAAAATAAAAATTGAGGGGACCTTGGGAAAGAGGTCTCCTCTATTTTTATGCAGAGAAATCTTTATGATGTTTGGACAAACATTTCGATTATGGCCTACTTAATCTTGCCAAAAATGTCACAAGTGTAGCAACGTGATTAATTTCAAACATGGAATTGTTGTTTCCCAGAGGCAAAAATAGCAGTTATACTGCCTCTCTATTCCCGGTTCTTTTGGGTTATATTCGCTTGATGAATCGGAAAAAAAGAAAATTTATTGACACGCTGTCAAGGGCTTGTAATACTATGTGGCATAGAAAGAGGGAGGACAGGAATCGGTGTTTAAGT
Organism: uncultured Desulfosarcina sp.; assembly: GCA_964435765.1. Lineage (GTDB taxonomy): Bacteria > Desulfobacterota > Desulfobacteria > Desulfobacterales > JAFDCJ01 > JAFDCJ01. The sequence goes on along the minus strand of CAYTBC010000121.1, from coordinate 3,969 downwards.
TTAATAGAATATCGTTGGGAATTCTCATCCTGGTGTATGTGTTCTCCGTTGCGATATGTCCCTTGGATTTCAACCATACAAATGGACGTGCAGAAAAAAATAATATTCCAGATATTCACTGTGGGATCGAGCTAAACAGCTATGTTCCTCCAGAAGATGGAAGCTCCGCTCATTTCGATTTAACTTCATACCGGAACTTATTTCCCCTCATCGATGAACCAACGCTTCCGCTCCTCGTCTATTCCATTTTCAAAATTCCCAAACCTACCTAGACCATAACTAATCCATCGTATATGCCGGTGTGAGTTGAAAGAGCTCTGCTCTCTTTAAGAAGTCCTTAAATACGGAACAAGTCTCCTCCGTCTTACCCTTTGGGAAGGAATATCACGATGAAAAAGCTTGAACGAATTTTTTGCATATTCTTCATTGCTCTGAGTCTATGCTTTTTGGCTGCAATTATTTTTGGGAAACCGGCCCGCGCAGGTGACCATTTTATGGAAGCCATGGGCATTGTCAGGTTCGATCCTAAGATCGAGGCTCAAAACTTTATATTGCCGGATCTAAGCGGCAACACGGTGAGCTTGGCAGATCATCGCGGTAAGATTGTTTTCTTAAACTTCTGGGCAACCTGGTGCCCGCCCTGCCGGGCCGAAATGCCGTCTATGGAAAAGCTCTATAACAAATTTAAAAACATTGAATTTACGATACTGGCGGTTAATCTTGGAGAAAATGCAAAGCAGGTGAGGGCCTTCAAGGAGTCATATAAGCTGAATTTTCCCATCCTTTTGGATGCCGACAGCAGTTTGGGATCGATCTATGGGGCCATATCAATTCCGACAACTTACCTTATTGACCGCGATGGCTATATAATTGGGGGTGCCTTGGGGCCGCGGGATTGGGCCAGCGAGGAAGCTTTTGAGCTGATCAATTCTTTATTAAAAAATTCACCTAAATCCTGAAAAGGAAAGTTTGATCATGCAATCAGCGGAAAATCTTTCCATTTTTGATGCGCTCACGAGAGTTTCTCCCGTTAAAAGCAAGGTTCACCGGTTATCTATGGTCCGTCATTATAGGCATCTCGTTCGGGGCCGCCTGGACTCCCTGTATTGGCCCCATTCTGGGCTCTATTCTCGCCCTGGCCGCCGGGGCAAAAGGAATGAGTCAAGGAATCACTCTGTTGGCAGCTTATTCTGTGGGGTTCGCAATTCCTTTCCTCCTGGCCGCGTGGGCGAGTGGTTCAGTCCTGATTGTTTTACAGAAATATGAGAAACTGCTGAAGGGGATTCATATTGCCGGAGGAATCTTATTGGTCTTCATTGGAATTTTGATCATGATTTTGGATTTTTCTTCATCGGTCTGTATAATTTTTCCCCACAATATCCCAATCAGAGCGCCTAAAATCATAAATGCTAAACCCCATGGCAGCATCGAAACCGAAAAAGTCCCTGATATCCCGAATGCAAAAGAGTCCGGCCGCGTGTGTTTACCGTAGTAATGCGCCAGGGATATGAGATGAATGAGCGGATGGAAGATAAGATATCCAAATGCAGCACCTATCACCGGCCATCTGATTTTTATCTTTGACATAGGCAGTACCTAATCCGGACAAGCCGGAATTTAAAATTGAAGATTGCATCCACCAGGCGGACAAGAATTGAAGATTTATGGATGTCGCTCGCGCAGCGCGGACGCTTGCACCGCGTGTCGCTCCGTCTTTTTTAAATTGATTCGCCAAAGGCGGACCTTAAATTTTCAATCTTCAATCGAAAATATTCAATGATTACAAGGCATGGTTTTTGCGTGCAAAATTCAGGTAATAAAACCCCTTATCCCATATAGAGCCTTAAAAAAATATTGACCACGACCAAAAGAAAAATGGAAGGGGCCAGCATGGCTTTTAAACGCGCACCAGAATCCGGAAGTATATCTTTGATTGCCAGATACCCTCGGCTGAAGCTGAAATATACGCCGGCTAACAGTATAACCCCCTGGATCACGGGTATCCATTCCGGCAGAAACGGCTTGAATGAATAATTCGCCGTGCCCAGCAGGTTCCAGCCCAGGCCGAGCGGATCGGACAAAACCACCAGGATGTAGCTGTAGTTCACCATGAGCATGGGCAGACTGAAAGCGATCCAGGCAAAAATGCCGATTGGAACCAGCATATAGGACAAGCGAAGGATCAGGCTGCGGTAAGGCAGCTGAATGCCGGCCAGGTGCTTGGCGGCCAGCGTTACCAGCGCAAACAGCCCCGGAAGCAGCAGCAGCGCCGATCCCCAGATGGAAGCAATATAAATGAGGAATGGACCGACGGCCCGGCTTTCGGTGACGTTGGCCGCATCCTTGATGATGCCCCATGGTCCGCCCATGGTGATACTGAACGCGATGGCGATCACGAGCATGATCATAAAGTTGAACATTTCATCATAGCCCCGGGGCATCCTGTCCGATCCGAAGGGGCGCAGGAATAGTCCGATATTATCCTTGGGGCAGCTCTTGATGCACTCGGTGCACATGCCGCAGTAGTTGTTGCGGTTCATCGTGCCGATATACTGCTTCCAGGGACAGGCCCAGCCGTTCGGTCCGCCGCTGAAACACGACTTCTCCTTGTGTTGGCGGCAGATATTGCGATCGACGGCCCGCAGTTCGGTCATCGAGGCCATGGAATAGCTGCCCAGAAACCCGCCGACCGGACACAGGTACTGGCAAAAGACCCGGCGCCGGAAAATCAGGGCCAGGGCCAGGCTCAGGAGAAGGATTGACAGGAACATCAAGGCCGTGGCAATCGGGCGGGTGATCAGGATCATGCCGAAGGAAATGAGCGCCAGAAAAAGGAAATTCTGCAGCCAGATATTGTCCATGAATTTCGGCCAGTCCTTTTGCAGGCCCGTGAACCGATGGTGCAATTTTTTAAACGGTTTCTGAAGGTAGCGGACGGCCGTAAAGCTGCGGCGGCTGATCCATTCGGCCGGCGCCGGCAGCGGGCAGACCATGCACCATAGGCGGCCGCCCAAAGGCACGATGACGGCTTTTAAAATAAACCACCACAGGATCCAGACAAAAATAATAGCAATGTTGCGATTGCCTACCGGACTGCCCCACAGGCTGCTGAGGATGAACAGATAAAATACAATGAAATTCGGCAGGATCACCAGAAACTGGAAGCTGCGCAACTTGAGGATCTTTTTGAGACCCGGGACTTTTTCCAGCAGATTGATGCGCTTGAACCCCGCGAAGCCGGTGCCGGAATCCGAGCGTGCGTAAAGCAGCAGGCTGAACACCAGCCAGATGGACAGGGAAATGAACAGATAGTAGGGCGTATTGGGCTTTACGATCAATTCCCCGGTCATAAACGGATGCAGGTTGCCGCAGGTTTGCGTACACCTGAAGGTGAATTTGCCGGCCTTGTCGGCCGTGAATTCAACTTCAGCTACCCGGTCCCAGTCACTTTTAAGATGGCCGTCGTCATCCTGCCAGCTATATTTTAAAAAAGTCGCCCCTTTGCGCATAATAAATTCTACCGGGTATCCATCCAGCAGAAATCCGTGGGTGACATCGAGGGAAGCGGGTTTTAATACGATGGTATCCCCCTGGTTGACAATGATCCTTGACGGGGAATAGCCGTATTTTTTGGCTTGCAGTAAAATGGTGTGCGTCTTGGGTTCGGCCGGCCAAAGTCGGGCTGCCAAAGGGATCAGCACCGCCGGCAGGAGAGATATTGCAATGAGGAACCAGATTTTTCTTTTCTTCATATCTACAATTCGTGAGCTGGGTTCAAGATGCCGCATTCGGTTCAAGGGTTGGCGGTTGAAACGGCCGCCCGGCGCTGGGTCAGGCGCTCAAAAAGGGTGATGGATTTGGGGCTGTCCCATACACGGGGGCCCAGCGCCTTTCCGATGATGCGTCCCTTTTGGTCCAGTATATACGTGGTGGGAATCTGGTTGATGCCGAACATGATCCCCACCTCCC
>CAYTBC010000120.1:0-13873 GCA_964435765.1 uncultured Desulfosarcina sp. | reverse complement strand
CCGGGAATCACCAAAGCATCATAATCTTCCGCCTTAATTTCATCAAAAGTGGCATTGAGCGCGAAATTATGCCCCGGTTTTTCAGTGTAAGTCTGGTCGCCTTCAAAGTCATGTACAGCGGTTTTGATGGTCTCGCCGGCCTTTTTGCCTGCACACACCGCATGGACCGTGTGCCCGACCATTTGCAGCGCCTGAAAAGGAACCATCGTTTCATAGTCCTCTGCAAAGTCTCCGACAATCATTAATATTTTTTTAGCAGCCATTTTAGCCCTCCTTTGGTTTTAGAGTAAAAGAAATGCCGGGTATCATACCCATACCCCCACCATCGAAACAATCTAAACGATCAAAACGATCTAAACCAACCTAACCATCTCAACGATCAAAACGATCTAAACCATCTTAACGATCGAAACCAACCTCATACATCTTCGGTTATCAATTCGGTAGAAATATCCACGCACCCTTTAATTGTGCGGGCCACCGGACAAAAATCAGCGTGAAAGCCGTGCACCCTTTCAGCGGTTTCCCGCAGATCCGGTTTAACTTTTAAGTGATATTTAACATGAATGCGTTTGATGACAAGCACCTTGCCGTCTTTTTCGATCTCCCCGCTGGCTTCCGCGGTCAACAGGCCTTCTCCGGCCGGAATCTGGCGCGCTTCCAGCGCACCGCCAAAGGTGCCGGTCAGTCAGCCGGCCGCCGCTGCAACCACATAGTCCAGGGTGGCGGCCTGCGGTTGATGCACATTGGGATCCACTCCGTAGTACTCGGCAATTTCGGAATGCACACCAAACATAACCGGATCTTGCACTTGCGGCAGATAGGCCCGCCGCAACGGTCCCTTTACCCGTTCAATTCTAGCCTTCGATGTATAAACAACTTGATCACTCATCATTCCTCCTTCCAGCATGGGGGTTAAAATCTCCATTTTCATATGTTAAGACGAAAACACGTTTTTGCGAGGGGCATTGTCTTCTTTTTAAGGCGGGATCGGGTTGGAGTGTCAACTCGGACAGTTTTGGAAAGTGTGAAATTATCGCCGGGATTTAAACGGTTTCAACCACCCCGCTCGGGGTCATCCTGCGAAACTGGATATAAAAGATCCCCGCTTCTCTGAAATAATCCCGTCCACCACGTATCCACGGGTAACGGCGGCCCTTTGCCTGGCATCCGTCATCGGCCATTTGCCATAGGTTTCTCTGATTTCCAGATAATTGTTTAGCACCCGGCGTTCTTCTTCGTCCCGGCCGCCGACCATCTCTGCGGCCGTCAGACGGCTGCGATTCAACGCTTCGGCGACACAGGCGCGCACATAACCGGGCCGGCAGACATGATTGTCCAACAGCAGGGCCACACCGTATTCGGAAGTAATTAGATCGGCCAGGGCATAACCCTCCAATTGCGAAGATATGACGAAGTAAAACTGATTGATATGATTGCTTGCATGCACGATCTGGGCCGCCCGGACTTCGATATCGGCGCCGGCTCTTGCAAAGCGGTAGGCCCAGATAGGCTCTCGCAGCATGGCTTTGTCCGCATCGGAGACTAATTTTTTGCCGCGATAGCTGAACCATCCGGTTTTGCGGCCCACCTCGGCCACATCCAGTCCGAACTGCGCCCAGTAGTGTTGAAAATCATCCGGGTATCTGTCTTTGATAACCTGCAGCAACGCCGGCAGTTCGCCCGGCTTTCCGGGTCCGCCGGTTGACCACTGGAACATGCCGAAGCTGATAAATTGATTGTCCCAGGTGTTGACGGCGTCCATATTCTCTTCATTTTCAGAAGTCGCCAGGATCACATTCACTTCCGAATCGGTCAGGTCGACCGCCTGCAGTTTCTCCCGATGATTGGCAATAAATGTTTCCGGTTCGTGCAAGCCCACTCGATACAAACCTTTGCGGTGGCGCCGGCCGATAAAGACCTTATCCGGATTTATCAGCCGCGTCGCGTAAACCACATCATTTTCAATACTGATTCGAACCCGTTCTTTGCTGAACCTTTGAACGCCTTCGGAAGTATTGATGACGCCGGGCACTTCTTTGACCTCACCCGGCAACTGCAGGCGCTGTCCGACCCGAATTTTATCCGGCCTGATAATGCCGTTCAACTCCGCGATGAGACGCCATTTGCCGGCCGAGCCCAATGTTCCGAGGGCAATTTTTGATAGGCTATCACCCATTTTAACGATATATTCCGCCATGATGCGCTCCCGATGCGTTTTGGATTTGAGACGAGGAAAAGGCCGATTCAGGACGGGATCTAACAGGCCTTAAGCCCCGCTTCGGGCAACAGAACGTAAAAAAACTCCGTAAAAATTCAAATCGGTTGGCACGGTCTGCTCCTTTAATTTCGATGAATGGGCCGTCGCGCAAAATATACGCCCTGATTTTTTACGGGTTAATGCGAAGTGCAAGAGAGTGAAATGCCTGATGTGTTCTACCAGTGAAAAGAATACTCTGACGAAGGCGGAAAATACTATTCTCGAAAATAGATTTCGAGAAGTGCTGTCAAATTTAAACCAAACAGGTGAGAATCCGTCTTAGCAACCGCAGTTTATCCGCCTGTTAGCAATCGAAAATATCGGATTGACCATAAATGTCAAGGATATAATTTGGCTTGCGCTGAATTCGTCAATGATCCGTTGTTTGTTTCATAAATTCGTCCAAACTCAACACCTGCGCATAAGCGGACCCTAAGGCAGCCATAAAGGCGCAGTGAACATCTGCGGCGGCGATCGTTTTTCCGCCGAATTCCAGATTGCGCGTGGCACAAGCGTTCTGGATGACGGTGCAATCCAAGCCCAGGTCAAAGGCCGCTCGCGCGGTCGCATCAATGCACATATGGCTCATGGCGCCGCAGATGACTATCTTTTTGACAGCATGTTTTTCAAGTTCCTGCAAAAGGGGGGTCTCCCTGAAGCTGTTGGGATAATTTTTTTGGACAACGAGTTCACCGGCTTGCGGTTTGATGCATTCGTGAAGTTCGATTCCCTCGGTATCGGGAAGAAAAAATGACGCGCCTTTCCGGACGGAAATGTGCTGAATGTGAAAGGTCGGCCGGCTCTGGCGGCGGAAAAAAGATAATAGCTTCCCGGCTCTTTGGCCGGCGTCCCGCATGCCGACCAATTCCATGCGACCCCCTGGAAAATAATCATTTTGAATGTCAACCAGAATTAGACCTGTATTCATGAGATACTCCTTTTACGGCATGGTAGCTGCTTTGGCAAAATTGGCCAGCGCCCCCTCGATTTTTTTAACGGCTTCGGCACAACCCGCAATCCCGTGCCGCTCGACCAGGTAATTCGGATCATTATAGGACAGCCAAACCTGACCCTGCTCATCTTGCCAGATTAAAGCTTAGGGTACTCCTCGATCAATTGATCCACCAGATCACTAAAATGTGCAATCGCTCGCTCGCTCGGTTCCGGAGAGCGCATGTCAACGCCGGCCTCATTGAGTTGATCCAACGGAAACTTGCTGCCGCCGAGCTTTAAAAAATTCAGGTAATTTTGCCGGGCGGTTTCCCCGCCCTTGGCGACTTTTTCCGCCAGGGCAATGGCCGCCGATACGCCGGTGGCATACTTGTAAACATAGAAGGCGGAATAAAAATGCGGAATCCGCAGGCATTCCAGAGACAGCTCCGGGTCGAGGGCCAACGCGTCACCAAAGTAAACCTCGAGCAGTTGGCGATAGGCATCCCGCATCACATCCAAGGTGAGCGGCTGATGGGCCTCGACGATATGATGGGTAATCGTTTCAAATTCGGCAAACATGGTTTGCCGAAACAGCGTGGCGCGGATGTTGTCGATTTCCCGGTTTAAGATGAAGGCCCGCATCTTCGGGTCGTCCCGGTATCGCTCCAGCAAATACCGGCTCAGCAGATCTTCGTTGAACGTCGAGGCCACTTCAGCCGCAAAGATCGTATATTCATGGTCGACATACGGCTGATATTGTTTGGCGTAGTAAGAATGCATTGAGTGTCCGGCTTCATGCACAAGGGTGTAAAGGCTGTTGATGTTATGCTCCTCATAATTGAGCAGGATGTAGGGCGGCGAGTCGAAGCAGCCGGACGAGTAGGCGCCGCTGCGCTTGCCCCGGTTTTCATAGCGATCCACCCAGCCTCCCAGCAGACCGTCCCGCATGATTTGGCCGTACTCTTCGCCCAGCGGCGCAAGCGCCATGACCGCGACATCAACGGCTTCTTCGTAAGGTATCCGAAAATCAACGTCTTCGATAATCGGAACATAGGTATCATAAAAGTGCAGCGCTTTAAGCCCGAGCGCTTTTTGTCGGAAGTTTAGATACTTAAACAGGGGTGCTTGCCGGCTCTTAACCGTCTGGATAAGGTTATCGTAAACGGTCTCAGGGACGTTGTCGCTGAAAAGAGCAGCAACCCGGCAATTTTTAAAATCTCTGACGCGGGCATAAAAATGGTCTTTTTTGACGGCGTGCGCCAGGGTTGCCGCCAGCGTGTGCTTGTGGTTTTGGTAGGCCTGATAGTACTGGAAAAAGGCTTTCCGGCGGATATCCCGGTGCGGGTTGATTAAAAAAGTTGTAAAATTCCCGTGGCTCAATTCAATTTCTTTTCCATTTTCGTCGGTGATGCTGCCGAAATTCAGGTCCACATTGTCCAGCTGCCCGAAAACCTGGACCGGACCATTGGCGATCTCCCGCGTCATTGCCAGGATCTGTTCTTCGCTTTCACTGCGGGTGTGCGGCTTGCAGCGCAGGATCTTTTCCAGGAAAAATTTATATTCCCTTAAAGAATCATCTGCCAGGTATCGGTGGATGACATCCTCTTCCAGGGCCTGGATTTCCGGGATTATAAAACTTGCCTTTTCCGAGGCCCGGGTAAACAGGTTGAGGGCCTTTTGATATAGCCCCAGGTAATATTGATTGGACTTGTCCTCATCACTTTTCAGGTGCGCGTAAGTGTAAATTTTGTCGAGTTTGCGCGTCAGCCCCAGGTGGAATTCAATCGCCGTCTTGAATACCGCCACGGAATCTTTCAGATGACCCTTGCAACGGTCGTAAGACACCAGATCTTTTTCGATGGCGGCGAACAAGATTTCCCATGATTGATCGGATTCAAACAAGCCGGATAGATCCCATTTGTGTTCGGCGGGAATATCTTTTCGGGCCGGTATCTGCCTGCCTGACATAAAAAATCTCCTTAATTTTTATCGCCGTTCCCCTGAAAGTCAGCGGTATAGGATTTAATAGCACCAAGATAAAGACGAATCCGAAAATCGCAATACGCAAACCGGCCGGTTGCGGGATTTGGCCGGTGGCCCGGCCCGGTCGCAGGCCCTCATGTTTTTAATTTAACTAATTGAAAATATTATTATTAGATTAAGTGGCGTTCACCTTGGCAATTGACATTTCCGGAGTTGCCCGCTAAAATTGTCTAAAAAGATAGATTTTTTTTGGGCGGTCAGATTTAAAAATATTTGATTCTCCTCGAAACATTTCTAGCATTCGTCCATCCAACCGCAATGGGAATTTCAAGAGGATGCCGGCGGTTTTTCCAATATCAGGCGTTTTTCGAATTATTTCCGGTACGGAAATTGTTATATTGAAGGGGAAGTATTGGCAACCAAGACGATCAAACTCAAATACATCACGATTGAACGATTTCTGAAAGATTACGCTCAGCTGAGAAAGGGCGGATTGACCCTTTCCGTCAAATCCCCGTTTCCATTGAACACCCTCGTATCCGTAAAGGCTTCCGTCCCGGAGATTGAACCGCTGCTGACCCTGAAGGGAATCGTGAAAAAAACCTGCGCCCCCCCAGAGTCCGCCCGTCCGCAAAAGAAAGGCGTCATCCGCATCGGCTTCAACGGCGGTTCCCAGGAGGCCATCAAAAATTTTGATAACATCCTGTGCTGCCACGAAAAATACCGGGAGTTGCTGGATTTGGCGGTTCCGGCGGGCTCAGTCGAAACGATTTCTCCTGAAAATCCCGCCGCACCGGCGGTCACGGCCCATTCGGGCCAAAACGGCGCTTTGTCCATGGACTGGCTTCGCACGGCGCTGGAGTCGGGGAAAGCTCCGGCCGAAAAAGAGGCGGCCGCGCAATACCGGTCAGATACAGCTAAAATGGTCCAAGATGTCCGGGGCAAGGTCCGCATCTATGTCGAACGAATCCTGCAGGTGAAAACCACCGAGGAGGCCGTGACCCTGCTCAAGCTTTTCCGCCGTATTTTACCGGATTTGATTCAACAGGCCGGTTGGCCGATTATCCTGTACCTCACCCGGGCCGTAGACCAGGCAGCCAGAACAACCGTGTTTTTCGCGGCGGCATCCGGTCTGCCGGCCAACCCGCTCGAATTCGCTTTTAAAAACCGCGGCGACGACATCGTCAAAGCGTATGCAACGGCGGATGCCTGCCAGCGAAAAATGATAAATGACATCGCCGGGCGACTGGACGCTCTGGGAATTGAAATCATGGCCAGGGCACTTTCAGCCTGCCCGGATCGCCGGGTGCGCCAAGCCGTCATGTCCGCTCTGATAAATAAGGGCGATCTGGCAAGAAACTGGATTCTGGCGGTCCTGGACGCTCCCGACCAGAAATGGTATTTGATGCGGACAGCCCTGGCACTGCTTAGATATGTCGGCAAAAAAGAGGAAGAAATTGACCGGGCCCGCAAACTCGTTGCACATGACCATCCCCGCGTCCGTGAAGCGGCCTTAAATGTTTTAATCGCGCTGCAGGCCGCCGGCGCTGAAGAACTGATCATCGCCGCCTTAAATGATGCCGACGACAACGTGCGCCGACGGGCCATGGGCTGTCTGACCCGGCTTTCACCGATATCCGAAAGCGTCATTAAACTTCTGCTGGCAAAAATATCCGCCGCGGCGCCGCCGGAAAAAAAGGCGGCCGTCCGACATTACCGCAGAATCGTTCGCCTGATCAAAGCCCTTGAAGCAGCCAGGGGGATTGCGCACCGTGCGGAAGCCGAGAACATCATATTGACCCTCGTGCGCAAATTGTCGCGCCACAATCAGGGGCTGTTTCGCCGCCTTAAAAAATCCATCGGTCCGGACCAGTCCGATGTCCTCTCAGCGGCCATCACGGCGCTGGGCAAGATTGGAACGGACAAATCCGAATCGTTTCTCGAAAAACTGGCCGGCAGCAAATCACCCCAGGCGGAACCGGCCCAAGCAGCCGCCAACCATATCAAGCTGCGGTATATCGCATTGCTGTCAAATGCCCCGGCTGACGCCGGCATACCCGCAATTGCGCAGGCCCGTGGGCTCCGGCCAGCCACTGAAATTTTAGCAGCCGGTTGGCAGGGTTGACCGCGCTTAGGGTTCACAAAAAAATAAGTTCCCTATTTCATTTTTGAGTGAGCCCTTAGCCGGATTGCGCCAATTTCCTGGCATAGGTGGCCGCCCCGATTCCCGCCACGCAGCCTTCACCAACCGCTTTGGCCATCTGCCAGGGGGGGCCGCAAATATCACCGGCGGCATAGACGCCGGGGACATTGGTTTCCATCTGTTTATTGGTCTGAATATATTTCATCTGGTCATCGAGCAGAACGCCGAGATGGGTGGCAAGTTCCATAACACCCTTGGCGCCAAGTTCAATGAAAACACCGGTAACCGGAATTTCTGATCCGTCTTCCAGCACGACGCCTGTGACACTGTTGCGGCCGACAATTTCTTTAACCCGGCGGCCATCGTGGATGATGACCGCGCTGTTTTTCAACTGTTTTTCAAGCGCCGCGGTGACCTCCAATTTTTCACAGATCAGCTGCACGCCGGCGGCATAGTCCAACAGGGTCAGGGCACCGGAAACGGCGGCACTGGCGCCGCCGACCACCGCAACATCTTCCCCCTTGTAGAAATTGGCGTCGCATTCCACACAATAACTGACGCCGCGTCCCAACAGCTCTTTTTCTCCGCCGACCCCCAACTTATTGCGCGTGGTTCCGGTGGCAATGATGAGCGTATGGCCCTGAAGCTCCTGCCCGCTTTCGGCAACAATTTTAAATGCCGCCCCATCGGGCACGACCCGCAGCACATCTTCTTCCAACATCTCGGTGCCAAAATTAATCGCCTGCTGGCGGGCGGTATTGAGCAGGTCTTCGCCTTTGACATTGAACAGGCAGCAAAAATTTTCGATATGGGCATGGAACAGGCTGCTTTGGGTCTCTTTGCCCATCAGAAGCACGGAGACCTTTTTACGGGCCGCGTGGATGGCGGCTTGCAGGCCGGCCGGTCCGGAACCTAAAATCACGACGTCATAGTTTGTTTTCTTTAGCATTATTAACACCCCTCATGATCGCAAGTGGAATATTAAGCCCTGGCGGATGAAAGACCCAAGCGCATTTGCACTCGATTTTTTCGCAAGAAAATAATCATCGTACGCCTAAATACAAGCGCGGTGCATCCGTATTTCCCTGATTGACAGACGGGCTAGGGTTCTTTATAACTCACAGGGTTTAAATTCCACAAGGAGGACAAGATGCAGCCGATTACACCTATAAATTACAGGCTCCACATCGAGCCGGATTTAGCAAATTTCAGATTTACCGGAAAATGTGAATTTCTTTTCGATGCGCCGAAGGCGGTGGCCGAGGTGGCATTAAACATTCTGGATATCACCATCCGGCGCTGCCGCTTGCGGCAGTCTGATAATTGCGCGGAATGCACTTTCAAAGAGAATTCTGAAAATGAGGAGCTGGTGGTATTTTTGCCTGCACCCATGGCGGGAAAAATCAAGCTTGAAATTGAATATCAGGGGTTGATCAACGACGAAATGGCCGGGTTTTACCGAAGCAGCTATACCCACAACGGCATAGCCAAACACATTGCCGTCACCCAATTTGAAGAAAGCGATGCCCGGCGGGCTTTTCCCTGCATCGATCACCCGGCCCGCAAAGCTGCGTTTGACATCATCATGGACATTGACAAGGATCTGACGGCGATCTCCAACGGGGCGATTAAACAGGAAGAAATTCTGGGCAGCGGCAAAAAACGGGTTACCTTCGAACAAACCCCTAAAATGTCGACCTATCTCGTATTTTTCGGCGTCGGTGAGTTTGAATTCACCCAAGATGAAAAAGACAGTCGGGTGCGGGTGGTGACGCTGCCGGGTATGAAAAAATTTGCACGGTTTGGCGCTGCATTCGGCCGCGATTCCCTGGCGTTCAGCGAATCCTATTACGCGATCGACTATCCGCTGCCCAAAATGGACCTGATTGCAATTCCGGATTTTGCTTTCGGAGCCATGGAAAACTGGGGAGCCATTACGTTCCGTGAAAATTTGCTGCTGCATTATCCACAGATGACCTCCAAATCCGGCGAAGAGCGAATATGCGAGGTCATCGCCCACGAGATTGCCCACCAGTGGTTCGGCAATCTCGTCACCCCTTCGGACTGGCGCTACCTGTGGCTCAACGAAAGTTTTGCCACCTATTTCGGGTTCGGGGTGGTGGATCATTATTATCCGCAGTGGGAAACCTGGCAGAAGTTTCTTCTCAACCAGACCGGCTCCTCGCTGGTGCGCGACGCGCTGCACGAAACTTTTGCCATTGAAATTCCGGGAGGTGAGCACGTCGTTATCAATGCCAGCACGGCGCCGATTATATACAGCAAGGGCGGCAGTATTTTAAGGCAGATTGAAGGGTATATCGGAGATGATAATTTCCAGAAAGGGTTGCAGCATTATCTGAAAACCTATGAATACGGATGCGCCTCCAGCCACCATCTGTGGGAGGCCTTTGAAACGGTCTCGCACCTGCCGGTCAGCGCCATGATGAAAAGCTGGATCGAACAACCCGGATTTCCTATGATCAGAGTCGAGCGACAAGGCCATCGGCTGAAATTGACCCAGCAGCGGTTTACCTATCTGCCGAACCAATCCGATCAAAAGTGGATCGTGCCGGTCACCCTCAGCCTATGGGCTGAATCGGGCGCCACCCGAAAGCTGAACGTGCTTTTGGATGAGGTTGAACAAACGATTGAAATCGATGAAGATATCGTGGCCTACAAAGTCAATGATCGGCAAACCGGATTTTATCGGGTGCAATACAACGATCCCGGCAATATCGACGAGCTCGGCCGGCGCGTGCGCCAAAAAGCATTGCCGCCTGAAGATCGCTGGGGACTTCAAAACGATATGTACGCCCTGGTGAAAAGCGGTGAGGCCACCCTGGATGAATACCTTGAATTTCTGACCTACTATGACCGCGAAGACGCCTATCTGCCCCTGGCCAGCATCGCTGAAAATCTGTATGCTGCCTATCTGGTAATGGACGCCGACCGCAGACAAAAGATTGCGTCCCTGGCCGCCGCGCGATTCGAATCCCTGTTGGCGCAGATCGGGTACGCGCCGTCATCCGGGGAAGCCCATCCAATGTCGATGCTGCGGGATCAACTGCTTTGGGATGCAGCACTTTACGGATCCGAACCGGCCCTAAATTTTGCCCGCAGCCAATTCACCGTGCTGATGAACGGCGATGCAATCCACCCGGACATCATCAAAAGTGTGATGCAGGCTGGAGCGCTGGCCGGCGATGATCGGGTGTTTGACTGGTTTGAGAGGCGATTGCGGGATTCTCAAATCGAACATGAGCGCATGAATATTTTAACCGCAATCGGCTGCTTCAAGGATGAGGGGTTGATTAAAAGAACCCAGCAATACGTCCTGGATACTGTGCCGGCCCGCAACAAATTCGTGCCGGTGGTAGCCCTCGCCGCAAACCCGCATGCCCTCGCGCTGATGTGGGATTGGTATGTTGCGAATTTAGACCGCATCGAACAATTTCACCCTCTGTTGTACGAACGCGTTCTGGCCGCCATCGTTCCGGTTGCCGGCATCCGGCGGGCGGATGAAGTGACGGCTTTTTTTGGCGACTATCTTAAACGCACCGATAAAGCCCGCGACGTAATCAAGCTTTCGTTGGAACGGCTCGAGATAAATCTGAGGATGCGAATTTGACATTTTTATCAATCTTTGAGATGTAACACCCTGATACTCAGAATTAAACACTCATCGCAGCCTGTCAACATGGTCATTTCCGTGATCTGGTTTTCCGGTTTCAGAACGCCGACGCCGGTCGGAAATCAAAGCGAATACGTTGTTATAATTAAAAAAATAAAGTCTTCACCCCATTAACAATTAAAGGGTTTTATATTAAATCGAAAATATCCATTCTCTGCTTG
This sequence comes from uncultured Desulfosarcina sp., assembly GCA_964435765.1. Taxonomy (GTDB): domain Bacteria; phylum Desulfobacterota; class Desulfobacteria; order Desulfobacterales; family JAFDCJ01; genus JAFDCJ01. Next base: position 2,702 of record CAYTBC010000120.1, on the reverse strand, counting down.
GGCCGTCATACCGGCTTGACAAGCATCTCGCATTTTTTTATAAGGCATTAGCAAAGAACGATTCCTAATTATAGCACTACGCGCGCCTTCGGCATTTCTATACAGAACGACATAAGTCATTGCGCATATATACACAGCGTAATGTAACCAAGCCCGGATATGGCGGTTTTTCATATCGATGACTAATAAGGATAATGCGCTAATTATTATGACGCTGTGTATAATTCATAAAATTTAAGTTTATCGGGTCCTTAGATTTAATATTTAGCGGCAGAGAGCATATCCCTTGACTTTCTGATTCCAGGAGATCGTTTTTGATATGAATCGGCGTACCTTCCTTAAAATGGCCGGTATGGGCAGCATATCTTTTGCATTTGGCTGCAGTCCTCCACCCAAAAATCTATTTCCCCTGGTTAAGGCCCCGGATGACATGGTGGTCGGTGATGCTACCTGGTATGCGTCCACCTGCCGTGAGTGCCCGGCCGGTTGCGGCATTTTGGCCAAAAACCGGGAGGGCCGCGTTGTCAAAATCGAGGGGAATCCGCTGCACCCCATCAATAAAGGCAAGTTGTGCATGCGGGGACAGGCCGCCCTGCAGGGTATTTACAACCCGGACAGGCTCAAAACCCCGCTGCTCAAAAAAAACGGCAACTGGCAGCCGCTTTCTTTTTCCAAGGCCGAGTCCATCTTGAAAGTCAAGGCCGGTGAGGTCGCCCAAAACGGATCCAATCGCGTGCGCATGTTGACGGAAGCCATCGGCGACAGCCTGATGGGTTTGCTGACGGCCGCGATGGCAAACTTAAAATCCCAGCCTCCGCTGATATTTGAACCTTTCGCCTATGAATCATTAAAGACCGCCAATCAAAAAGTTTTCGGCGTCGACGGATTGGTATCCTATCATATGGACCAGGCCGACATCCTGGTGTCTTTCGGGGCTGATTTTCTCGAGACCTGGCTGTCGCCGGTCGAATATGCCTGGAAGTTTAAAGCCATGCATGCGCTCAAAGACGGTGACAAAAATTTATTTTTCCAGATCAGTCCGTGCCAGACTTTGACAGGTGCCAATGCCGACCATTGGATGGCCTGCAAACCCGGTAGCGAATCCGTTGTCGCTCTCGGACTTGTCAGGCAGGCTCTGGATATCGGAAAAGGTGATTTTCTTCCCAAAACCTTTCAGGAATTTTTAGACAGCGCCACGGCCCCTTATACCCAGGACATGGTCCTGAGTCGCTCCGGAATCTCCCTGGCACTATACGAGAAGCTGATCATCCAGCTGACGAGCGCTCAAAGCCCGCTGGTGCTCGGCACAGGTGCCGGCGCATCCGATCTCAACGGGTTGCAGACCAACCTGGCTGTCAATTTGCTCAATCTGCTTCTCGATCCGAAGCTGCGCCTGATGGATTTCACCAACCGTCACCGGGTCGAAATGGCCGCCAGACGTTCCGACATCATGCAGTTTTTCACCTTGCTGCAGGCCGGAGACGCCGAATTGCTGCTGCTCAACAATGTAAATCCCGTCTATCACATGCCGGCTGACGGCATCATAAAACAGGCGCTCGAAAACGATAATCTCTTTGCGGTGTGCTTTAGCAATTTCATGGACGAAACGGCCGCAGCGGCCGACCTGATTCTGCCGGTGCGCATGCCCCTTGAAACCTGGGATGAGTACAGCGGCAAACAACTGATGGTATCCACCCTACAGCCGGCCATGGGAAAAATAACCAAGGCATCCCATCTAGGGGATGTGATGCTGTATGCCGGTTTTGAAAATACCGCGCCGGCCGGAAGATACAAGGACCTATTGGTTTCCAACCTGGCCCAGACGCGCGGCATTGACGATGAATTTCAATGGGTGCAAACCCTTCAGCAGGGCGGCAAATTCGACCTGACGGTCAAACCGGCCAAGAACCGCAAAACCCCCCGAGAAAAAAATCTGGCGAAACTGCTGTCCACAAAAACCGAGCCCTCAAAAGCGGACCTGGCATTTATGGCCGTGCCCTCCATTCGCTTTTACGACGGACGCGGCGCCAACAAGCCCTGGCTGTGCGAAATTCCGGATCCGCTGACGCGCATCGCCTGGCAGACGCCGGTGGCAATGCATCCCGCAACCGCCGACGCCCAGGGGATTCGGCAGGAAGATGTTATCCAGCTTCAAACAGAATTCGGCAGCCTGGAAGCACCCGTATATGTGACCGAACTCGTCACCCAAGGCCTTCTGGTGATGGGTATCGGGCAGGGGCACCGCGGCTATGGAAGATACGCAGCCGATGTCGGCGCAAACCCGCTGCACGTGCTCTCCGCCAATTTCGATCCGGATTCCGGGGGTGCCGACCTGAGCACCGCCGAGGTCACCATCCGAAAAACCGGCCGCACGCAGAAACTCGCCAGCACCTCCGGCAGCCGCACCCAGCATGGCCGGACCTTTGCACTGGCGGTCAAACTGGCGGATTTAAAAAAGGAGGCCTCGCACCGTCGGACCGGCCTGACCATGGGAGATTTTCCGCTGACACTCCCCTTGCCGGAAGGCTACGACCCGCAGCGTGATTTTTACCCGCCCCACGACCATAAAGATTATCGCTGGGCGATGGTGGTTGATCTGGACCGCTGCATCGGTTGCGGCGCTTGCGCCGCAGCCTGTTACGCGGAAAATAACCTTGGCGTTGTCGGGGTGGACCGGGTGATCGAAGGCCGCGAAATGGCCT
>CAYTBC010000119.1:0-14227 GCA_964435765.1 uncultured Desulfosarcina sp. | reverse complement strand
GAGGATCGCAACGCACTACTGCAGCGGACGCGCGACGACATCGGAGCCGCTCTGAGACGCTGGCGGGACCGGTAGCTCGTCGCATGTCGCGCCACGCCATGGTACAGCCGAGATTCGAGAGGTGCGGGAATGCTCGAAGCGCCGCTGATCGATTTCGACGTCTTTCATCGCAGTGATCTGCCCTCCCGACTCGCCGGGCCGCGCGGTCGCGAGGCGGCCGACGATCTGCGCGGCGCCCGAGCGCTCGCCCTCGCCCTGCCGGACGGGCGCGCATACACCTACACGCCTCGCGAGGACGCGATCGAGATCGCGCCGGGTGCCGGCGAGGGCGCCGCGGTGGTGGAGCTTTCGCTGCGCGCCTGGTCCGATCTCGCACAGGAGATCCGCACCGTTCCCGCGCTCATCTTCGCCGGTGATCTGAAGGTCGCCGGCGGGAACATGGCGCTGCTGCGGCGCTGGCAGCCGGCACTGCGCGCGCTGTATTCGGACGTGCCCATCTACGACCCGGCGCGCGTCGACCTGACCGACGCGGCGGGGCGCGCCCTCGATCTGCAGCGATCGTTCACGCTGTCGGACCCGAGCGAGGACATCGCCCTGTTCTTCCGGCGCACCGGGTTCCTCCACCTGCGCCGGGTGTTCGCCGACGACGAGATCGGCGCCTTGCGGTCGGTGGTCGACGAGCTGCAGAGCGCCGCGCGCCCGGGCGACGACCGCTCCTGGTGGGCGAAGGACGCAAACGGGCGCCAGGTCGTCTGCCGCCTGGTCTACACCGGGCTCTCATCGCCGCGCATCGCCCGCCTGGCCGACGACCCGCGCCTGCGCCGCATCGTCGAGCTGACGGGGCTCGACGTGAGACCGGCCATCGATCGGCAGGAAGGGCAGGCCGTGGTGATCAAGAACCCGGGCATCGTCGAGGGGTTGTCCGATCTGCCGTGGCACCAGGACTGCGGCCTCGGCGGCCATCCGATCACCTGTCCCGGCATCGGCATCGGGGTTCAGCTCGAGGCGGCGACTCCCGAGTCGGGCCAGCTGCACGTCATCGCCGGCTCGCACGGCTCGTCCTGCCATCCGTTCGACGAGGCGCAGCTCGCCGCGCTGCCGCACGTCGCCCTGACCACCGAGCCGGGAGACTGCACGGTCCACATCAAGGACCTGATGCACGCCGCCCCGCCGCCGCGCGGCAAGGGGCGCCGCACCCTGTACGTCTCGTTCTCCTCGCCGCGCATGTTCGAGGCCATCGGTCCAGGCGAAGCCTACAACGACATCGTCCGCCGCCGCCGCGCCGACGGCCACGTCGCCCACACCGACGAGGTGCTGTCGGGCGGCGCGTGACGGCCGGTGCGTTCATCCCATGCGCCGCCGCAAACTTCGCAGGAGCTCCAGCGACGCTTCGATCTCGACCTTGCGGATCGAGATGCTCTCGACGTTGACGCCGAGCGGGACGCCGTGATCGCGCGCGTAGTCCCAGACCTCGGAGAAGATCCGATCGCACAGGTCGAGCGACGTCACCAGCGGATCGGCGGCGAAGCGTAGATCGTTTTCCAGCCAGCGCGGAAAGGCGATCCCCAGCCACTTCATGAAGGCCAGCGTCTTCTCCGAGCCGCACGGAGAGAAGGTGAGGATGACCGGCGCCGCCGGTTCGTTCCGGGCGCGGCACGCGAGGGAGAAGTCGGACAGGAGCGACTTCGTGGAGGTCACGTCGTAGACGGCCTGGGTCACGAAGAAGCGGCAGCCCCTGTCCGACTTGGCGAGAATCCTCTCGTGCTCCGCGAGGTCCCGCGCGTGCCGCTCGGCGATGGCGATGCCGCCGAGCACGAGACGCGGTGCATGCCGTCGGGCCAGCGAGTAGGCTTCGGCCAGGGCGACGCCGACTCGCGCGCGGCGATGGGCGACGCCGACGAAGACCGAGATGCGGGGCGGAGTCGCCTCGTTCACCTTCTCGAGCCAGCGAACGAGGCCGTCGCGCGTATCCCTCTGCACGCAGCGGTAGACGACCTTCGGCGCCGCCAGCGGCGCGAGGTGCTCGCAGGCGTATGTCTCGGGATCGATGGTCGGCAGGAACGGAAAGGGCCGCGGCGCCGAGGTGCGGTCGGACTCGTCCTGGACGTCGTAGACGATGAAGCCGTCGACGTCGAGCGGCCGCAGCCGCTCGAGCTGCCGGGCGACGATCGCTTCCAGCTGCGCCGGCGGCGTGGCCTGCTTGGGTGGGACGAGCCCGTAGAGGCAGATCCCCGACTGTCGCGACGCTATCTTCTCGAGCAGGGACGAATTCACCGCATCAGTCTATCCGTGCGGCCGATGGCGAACAAAATGCCGCGCCGTGCTCAGGTCAGCGTGCGGAGAAAGCTCCCGAAGACCACTCCCCCTGCGGGGAGCTTCCTCGACTGAGCCGAGACCGATTCGCAAGCGTCTCCGCAAGGCCGGAAAGCGAGGGCCGGGCGGGCAACTTCCCGTCCCGGCCCTCGCGGACTCACGCAGGTTCAGGGAACGTCGCGGCACTTCAGGGTCGTGCCGCGCAGGCTGCAGCCGGCCGAACCGATCTGATCGCTGCGGTCGATCGTCGTCGCCGCCTCCGTGGTGCGGAGGTTGACGGAGAGAGGAGTGTCGGCGAGTGCCGGCAAGGCGAAGTCGCGCTTCTTGGCCTTGATCTTGACCTTGAAGAAATCGGGGGCCGAGCGCTTGCGGAAGAGAGCTCGGCTGCGCGTCGCCGGGTCCTTGCACTTGACGCTGCCGTGCCGCTCCGTGCACTGCGCCGCCGTGAAGGTCAGGGTGTCGACCTGGGTGAGCGGCAACCCGCCGTCGTGGAAGAGCACGATCTCGACCCCGGTCGTCGTCACGGCGTTGATGAAGTCACCCGGTGAGCTCGTCGTGTCGAGCTCGCCGATCGCGATCCACAGGTCGCGGTTCGGGCCGCTGGGGCGCTCCTTCAAGCGCACCTTGCGCAAGCTGAAGCCCGCCCTCTCGTTCGCATCGCAGACCCCGTCGCCGTCGCTGTCCGGCGAGTTCGCCACGCACGTTCCACTCGAGCAGGTATCCTGAACCGAGCAGGTCACGCCCGTGGAGCAGGCAGTGCCGTCGGGCAGCGGATCGGGCACGCAGGCACCCGCCGGCTCCGTGCACAGCCCGGCATTGCACTGATCGTCTGCCGAGGAGCAGTCGAGCGAGGTGCCGGCGACGCACATCCCCGTCCCCGTGTTGCAGGTCTCGGCTCCGTTGCAGATCAACCCGTCGTCGCAATCGGAGTTTTGGGTGCACGACACGCAGGGCGGCGGCGCGGTGGCGAACGGGGAGAACGTCACGTTGGCCGTCACGGCGTCGCCCGATCCCGACCCGGCGCCCGATGGTCCGTCAGCCGCCCCCCACCAGTTGTCGGCGGCGTCGACGCTGCCGCCGAACACGCTGCCACCGTCGACTCCCTCGGTGTTGCCGACGAACGAGTTCATCTCGGCAACCACCAAGGACCCGTCCTCGACCTTCGCGCTCACGCCGTTGTCGTTGCCGGTGAACAGGTTGCAGCTGACGCTCGCGGTGCTGGTGTCGCACTCGGGATCGGGACCCGGGCACCCACTCGTCTTGTAGCCGACGACGACCCCGTTCGTGTTGTCGTCGAACAGATTGCCGTCGACCGTCGCGTTGGTCCCGCTGCCGTAGTAGGTGCTGATCAGAACGCCAGCCGAATTCGAGCTGTCCGACGACGCGACTCCGCGGTTGCCGCTCACCGTGTTGCCGGTGACCGTCACGTTGGCCCCGGCCGAGATGTCGAGCATGTAGTCGAGGAAGTCGCCCGTGCCCTTGCCGGTGTACATGTTGCCGCTGAAGGTCGAGCCCGAGATGCCGCTGCCGTAGTAGAGGACGCCGACGCGCCCGATCTCGTCGAACATCGAGTTGGTGACGTCGACGGGGCCGGTGCCGAACGCCGCGATGGCGACGCCGCCGTAGGTGGGCCCGCTCTCGTTGTACTTGATCTCGGTGAAGCGGACGCTGTCGACCGTGCCGCCGGCACCGGCGTTGCGGATCGCCTGGTAGACCAGGTGCCCGCTGCCATCCAGAGTCAGGTCGCGGACGTCGAAGGTCACGCCACTGGGAACGAGGAACCAGCCGCGGCCGTCTCCCGAGGCGCTCGTGTCCCCGACCGGCCGGACGACCGTGGCGGACTTCCCGGCCCCGGCCAGGGTGACGTCCTTGTCGACGAGGATCTGCGGTCCCTCGTCGTAGGTGTCGGCCTCGAGCTGAATCGTGTCTCCCGCCGGGCAGGCGACGTCGATGGCGTGCTGAATCGTCGCACACGGCGCCAGGGAGTCGCGGCAGTCGTTGCCGCCGTCGGCTCCTGTCGGGGACACGTAGCGGGTGGTCGGGCACTGCAGCGCCAGCAGGATGGGGTCGTTGTCGTCATCGGCGTAGTCGTTCGGGTCGGGCCCGCTGCAATTGACGTCGCTGAACGACGACTCGCTGCTCTGCGGAGCCGAGCTACCCTCCTCGATGGCCATGAGGATCCCGGCGCCGGGCAGGAGGTCGATGCCGGTGGCCGACCCGGTGGCGGCGAGGTCGAGAGAGGAGATCGGCGGGGTGAGCGTGTCGAGAATGGTGTTGATGTCGTTGCGGTCGACGACCGTCACGGTGCGCCCGCTGCTGGTGACGAACACCTGATCGCCCTCGATGGCGACGTCGAAGGCGCCGGCCAGCATGCGTTTGTCGATCGTGCTCGCGCCGTCGCCGGCGGCGGGAACGATCTCGAAGAGCGTGCCGTCGTTCTCCGCCGCCCATACCGTCCCGCTCGCGTCGGCCGCCAGGCCGCGCAGGTCGTTCGCGGTGGCGCCGAAGGCGTCGGTGCCGACGTCGACGATTCCGTCGCCGTCGAAGGAGGTGTCGAGTACGGTTCCCATGGCGACCGATCCCCCGCCGCCGATCGCCGCCTCAGTGACGATCATTCGGTAGACGGTAGGAGTGCCGCGGTCCGCGGCGTAGACGTAGAAGCTGGTCCCGTCGCGACGTGCCACGTGAATGCCGTTCGTGGTGCTGAAGCCGGTGATGGCGAGGAGGAGGGTGGTGAGGTTCGCGTCGTAGATCTGGATCTCGCTGGAGCGGGTCACGTACACGCGCCCGACGTCGTCGGTGGCGATCGCCTTCGGGTTGTCGAGCGCGTCCGGCAGATAGGTCCCGGTGTACGCGGACTGCTCGGCGACGGAGAGGGTGCCGAAGTAGAGCTCGGCCACGGCGGCGCAGGAGTCGGCCGGGTCTGCGACGCTGAGGTCGATCTTGCGGACCTCCTTGGCCTGGTTGTAGCCGAGGTAGGCGTACTGTCCGTCCGGCGAGAGCGCCAGGCCCCGCACCGAGCGCGGACGCCCGTCTCCGGGGCCCTGACCGAGCCCGAAGGGCGCGTCGTCGTTGTCCACGATGTTCTGCACGTTCCACTGCAGGTCCGTCAGAGTGAGATCCGCGCGGGCCTCGATCGAGCCGAGGGCGATCAGGGCGGCAATGGCACCGACCCAAAATGAGAACCGGTTGCGCCTCACGCCGCTGCGGCCTCCGGATCGAGCCACGGCCGCGACTGTCAATCTTCCACCATGTGTCTTTGCGAGCTTCATACGTCCTCCGTCGGGAATCGATTTCCGACGCGACCTGCTCGTCGCAGCCGCATCCGGATATGTGAAACCGTATGCGGATGAACAATGAATTTCTATTGGGAGATACCCTACATGAGATAGGGGAAACCCTCGTTGTCCGTCGAAGAATGCGATCCCGCTTCGACAGGCATGGGCGAGCTGTACCGCGCGTTTGCATCCGCGCCGGCGCGGGCTACCATGCCGCCGGCGACGATCGCGGAGAGAAGAGAGGAACGGGAGGAGCGAGGATGCGATTCGGACTTTCACCGACCCAGTCGAGACCGACGTTCGAAGCCATGCGGGATCAGGCGCGGCTCGCGGAAGCGCTGGGTTTCGACGCGCTCTGGGCGCACGAGCACCACTCTCAGGCGATGATGTACCCCGATCCGCTGATGACGCTCGCCGCGCTGGCCGGCGTCACCGAGCGCATCGGATTGGGAACGAACATGCTGCTTCTTCCGCTGCATCACCCGGTGCGGGTGGCGCAGGAAGCCGCCATGGTCGACGTCCTCTCGCACGGCCGTCTCCGTCTCGGCGTCGCGAAGGGATACTCGCCTGTGGACCTGCGAACGTTCGGCGTCTCGCCGTCGCAGCGTGCGCGCCGCCTGAGCGAAGGAATCGAGCTCATCCGAGCCCTGTGGCAAGGCGGCGAGGTCACCCGCACGGGAGAGGTCTTCGACCTGAAGGGCTTCCGTCTCTTCCCGCCGCCGATTCAGAAGCCAGGTCCACCCGTCTACGTCGGCGGAACCGCCGCCGAGGCCATCCGCCGCGCCGCGCGCCTGGGAGACGGCTACCTGATCAGCACCACCGAGCCCATCGACCGCGTCGCCGAACGCGTCGCGACGTATCGCGCGGCTCTGGACGACATCGGCAAGCCCTGGCGGGCGCCGCTGCTGAATCGACTCGTCTGCACCGTCCGCAATCGGCGCGAGAAGGCCGACGCCGAGCGGCAGTACGCCGGCGCGTTGCTGGGCCTCTACGACGCCTGGGGCCACGACAACGTGACCGGTCTTTCGGCCGAGGAGCGGACCCCCGAGCGGATCGGCCGCACGCATCTCATCGTCGGCGAGCCCTCGGAGTGCATCGAGCGCATCCGCGAGTACGTCCAGATCGGCATCGGCCACATCGCTTGCCTCATGAACTTCGGCAACCCCGACCTCGACCTCGTCGACCGCTCCGTGCGGCTGTTCGGCGAACGGGTGATCCCCCACTTCGCCGCCTGAGCCCACGGCAAACCGTCGTCGATCGGGGATTCAATGCCCCCCACGATCGTCTCTTTGCGCTCTACAGCAAGTCCAGGAACTCGAGGAGCGCTCGCCGCACCTCGTCACGCAGCGCTTCGGGCACGGGTCCGAGGTCGCGCCAGAACAGCTCGTTGTCCCAGGCGAGGACCTGGGGAACCTCGCTCATTCAAACTCGTCATACCCGCGAAGGCGGGGATCCAAGTGGGGTGGTAGTGGGCCCGCGCCCTGGATCCCCGCATTCGGCATTCGCGGGAATGACGAGTGGGAGCTCGCTCGACCTTTTGTGCAAAGCCCCCTCATCCGGTGACGGAAGGGGTGGAGGGGATCCAGTGGCTGACCGAGGGCTCGGTGCGGTCGGGCAGCATTCCGTTCGGCAGCTTCAGCACCTGGTAGTTGAGCGCGAACAGATCGCGCCAGTAGTTCACCGCCAGCTTGCCCGCCTCGAACCCCGTCGTGCGCGCCAGGAACTCCCCCTGCGGCGTGTAGATGTCGAGCCGGAACGTCAGCGACCCCGTCGTCCCCGTGTACGACAGCACGTACATGTACCCCGTGTACTCCACCGCCAGGTCCAGATACCCCGCCGGTTGGTCGTGCAGCGGCACGTAGTAGGCGTCCTCCATGAACATCGGCACCGGGTTCGCCCCCAGGTCGAAGGCCTGGATGCGGTTGTTCTTCGTCTCCAGCACCAGGATCATCCCGTCCGGCGTCAGCGCCGCCAACGTCGGGCCGTCCAGCAGCCCCTCGCGGATCCCCGTCCCCGAGTACACCTGGCTCGACGGCGCGTCGGCGTCCGCCACCGGCCCGCCTCCCAGCTCCAGCACCTCGATCTTGTTGGACGAGGAGTTGATGCTGATCAGCCGCCCCGCCGGGTGCAGCAGCATGGCGTCCGAGGCGAGCTGGAAGTGGCCCCACGCCTTGTTCGACATCGGGCCGTCGAAGTCCGCCGTGGTGCCGCTCAACCGCACCTGCCGGACCAGGTTCTTGTTGCTGGTCGGGTCGAGGTAGAAGTTGTAGTCCTTCTTGCCCAGCAGATCGTAGGCGATGCGCGCCGTGCCGCTGAACCCGCAGCCCGAGAACAGGTACTTGCTCTGCGGGTTCTGGGTCACGGAGATGTTGGCGAACTGGTGCAGCTGGCCGGCGACCGCGCTGTTGGCGCAGTTGCGGACCAGCGCGTTGTACGACTGCCAGGCGTAGCCCACCGCCGCGTTGATGGTGCTCACGGTGATGCCGGTCAGCGAGCACAGCTGGCCGTCGGCGCTCTCGCACGCCCCCTGCACGGTCTCGATCGCCGGCGGCTCGGTGCTCGCCTCCCACTGGTGGTTGCCCTGCGAGTCGAGGACGATGATCTCCTGGTGCGAGTACACCGTGTCCGACTCGAGCGGAACGAGGTTCTCCTTGATGGTGATCTCGACCGACAGCGGGCCCTGGTCGGAGGAGACGTTTTCCACCGGGCCGACCGAGCCGTTGCCGGCCAGCCATTGGTTGTCGGAGTAGAAGCCGACGTTGACCGTGACCATGCCGCCGTAGGGGACGCTCATGAAGGTGACGCTCACCGGATCGGTGACCGTCGTCCCCGGCAGATCCTGGGTGATCGTGTACGGCGTGCCCTGATCGAACGTCGCCGTGACGATGTAGTGCGTGGCCGTCGCCGGGAAGCCCGCCGGATCTTGCGGATCGTGCTTGATCGTCACCTCGACGTCGTGCGTGAAGTTCAGCTTCGTGGCGTACGTCCTCGGCGACAGGGCGACCTCGACCGAGGTCTGCACGATCTGGGAAACCAGGCTGAGGGCGGCGATCGCGGCCAGGGCGCCGCCGATGACCGGTATTGCGTCCTCGACCGCCTGGACCGCCTCGGCCGTAGCAATCGCATTGGCGATCGCCGTGACGAAGTCTTTTGCGCCGGCGGTCAGGAGTTGCGTGCCGATCGTAACGCCGGCGCGGACGAGAATGGTCGGACTGTTGAACTCGAGCGCAGTGAAGGCACCCTGGAAGAGCCGGAACAGAATCGGCAGCTGTTGGAGGATGAAGCTGCCGACCTGAAGCTGCATCGAGAAGCGACTGAACCCGGACGCCGCGGCCAGCGACAGGAAGAGCGACGGCAGGGCGATGTCGACCACGATGGTGGTGATCTTGCCGGCGTCGATGGTGTCCGGATACGGATTGGACCCGGTCCCCCACCCGCTGCACAGGATCTCGACCGCGGTCGCCGCGTCCGGCAGCGGGATGGTGCGGTTCACCTTGACGCTTCCCACCGGCATGCCGAAGAGCACGAACTCCGGATTGAGCAGGTCGACGAGGGCGTCGTACTGGGTGTTCACGCCGAGGCCGTAGTACGGAAAGTCGCCGCTGCTCTTGAGCGTGTCTTCGATCTCGCTGAGCGCGATCGGGTTGTCGTCGGCGTCGAGGTAGCGGACGTAGAACCCGAGGTAGCGGACGAACCAGTTCTTGATCATCAGGGTCACGTTGCGCAGGTCGTCGACGTTCGTCACCTTGGCGTAATAGCCGTGACCGGTGGATTGCTCGGTGAGCTGGTAGGTGAAGGCACTGCTGTCGAGACGGATGCCGCCGGCCGCGGCGGCGAGCTGATTCACGTCCGACTGATCGACCGAGGGCATGCCGTCGTGCAGCGTCCAGATGGCGCCGTTGGTCGGGGCGTCGGGATCGCCGTCGGTGATGTTTCCGGCGTCGAGGTCCGTAACGTTCGCGCCCAAGGTGGTGTCGTTCTTGGTGGTGGTCATGGCGGGCGAGATTGCTTGCCCCGCGAACTGTTGGGTCTCCTGCGACCAGACCGGCACGTACTGGATCTGTCCCTGCGAGTTGTAAAACGTCTCGCCGGTGTCCGGGTCGACCAGCGCGGTCTGCGTCGCCCAGCCGCCGTCCGACGTCGCCGGCCCCTGCGCGCAGATGGCCTGCGCCAGGATCTGCGTCGACGGCTGGGTGCCGACGATGTTGCACTGGACGTGAGCCGCACTGTTCGGCTCCATCGACGTGAGCTCGGGATGCGATACGGTCAGCGCCGTCGCCTGCTCGCAGGTGTCCTTGAGCATGTCCTCGCCGACCGGGTCGTCGAGCTGCGCCCTCATTCCGGTGGTCATGCCGTAGCTCGCCCACTTCACCGGCACGGTGTCGCGGTACGCCGCCATGCTCAGGCGGCGCGCGCGCGCGTCGAGCAGGGCGCTGGTGGGCAGGTGGTGGAACATCAGCGCCATGTCCCAGCTGCCGTCGGTGGTCGAGTGCGCGATGCGCTGCAGATAGCAGAGCTGGATCGCGTCGGCCGGCCAGTCGCGCGTGTTGACGTGCGTCAGGTGCTCGCGTGCCACCATCTCCAGGATCGGATGCCGTTGCCGCAGGACGGCGAGCAGCTCGTCGGTCACCCGCTCCAGGCGTACGCGATCCTTGCCGGCGACCAGCATCACGTCGTGGGCGCTGGTGTCCATGAAGGAGAGGTCGAAGACGTAGGTGCGCTCCTCGGTCGACCCGCCGCCACCGCCGGAGCCGCCGCCCTCGTTGTCGTCGCCGCAGCTCGTCAGCAGCGGGCTCATGCCGAGCAGCATCCCGGCGCCGGCCGAATAGCCGAGGAACTGGCGCCGGTTGATGCCCCCTTTCCAGCGCCGCCGCCGCCGTTCGGCTCGCCGCTCGGCTCGCGTCGCGCTCCACGGCCTACGATGCTTCCTCGACGACCCTCGTCTCTCTCTTTTTCTCATGTCTCCTCCCCGTTACCATTTGAAATCGAGTCTGGTGCAGGTGCCGGGATACGATCCGTCGATGCTGGCCGGCGGCGTCGACGAGCTGTCTGGAACGCAGGTATCGCATTGCCAGACCTCGTCCGGACAGGGGCTGTCGCTGCCGTCCGGGCAGGTGTAGCCGGGCGCGTACGTCGGCGTCGTGGTCTGACCATTGGTGGAGTAGAGCACGCACTCCGGCGGCGTCGCCGGGGGCGTGTAGCCGGTGAACTGCAGATTTTGGTCGGGCAGCTGCCAGATCATCTCGAGCCCCGACGACGACTGCAGGTCGAAGTAGGCGTCGGTGAAGTCGGCTCCGGTCGTGTTGGAGCTGTCGAAGTTCGCCCCCTGCAGAAACGCGCCGTTGAAATGGGTCAACGCCCCCGTGTTGGGGTCGCCGCTCAGGTTGGCCTTGTTGAAATGCGCGCCGGCGAGGATGGCGCCGCGGAAGTCGGCCTGCTGGACGGTGGCGCCACTCAGATCGAGCCCGGCCAGATAGGCGCCGGAGAAGTCCGCATTGCTCAGCTTGGTGCTGCCCGTGCCGCTGGCGCAGGTCCCGGTCCAGCCGCCCCCGTCACACAGACCCGTGCCGCTGCTGTACCAGTCGACGTTGATGAGGGACGCCCCGCTCAGATCGGCCTGCGACAGATTGGCGTTCTTCAGATAGGCTCCGTCGAGAATCGCCGAGGCACTCGTGGTCGGGGACTTGAGGAGCTGTGCGCCGCTGAGATTGGCCTGCTCGAGGTTGGCGCGGATGAGCTTGGCGCCGTTCAGGGCCGCGTTGACGGCGCTCGCCCCCTTCATGCTGGCCTGGTTGAGAACGGTGCCGATCAGCTGCGAGCAGTTCTCGTCGGTCTCCGACGGAGTCGCACAGTCCAGGTTGACCCCGTCGAGCACGGCCCCGCTCAGCCCGGCTCCGCTCAGCAGCACGCCGGAGAGATCGAGCGGATCGTCCGCGGTGGAAAGCGTCGCCGCCGTGGCGTTGAGAATGTCCGCACCGGTCAGGTCGAGATAGCGCCAGTATCCCGGCGGAAACGTCTCCGCATCCGCCGCCGCGTCGATCGTGGCGCCGTTGGCGTTCAGCCGACAGGAGAAATCGAGCGCCAGCGTCGGCGTCATCACCAGACCGGCGGGCGCCGAGTTGCCCGGGCCGGTGCCGGTGGTTTCGTCGGAGATGACCGTGCGGGCGCCGCTCGGCAGGTCGACCCGCACCAACCCGAGGATCTGGTCGGTCGCGAAGACGGTGCCGTCCCCGGCCAGCGCGACACTGGCGACGTTGTTGAAGCTCGGGCCGCTGCCGGTGCCGGCGCCCGACAACACCGTGCGCGCACCGCTGTCCGGATCGACCTCGAACACCCCCGTCAGAGTCAGATCGGCCACGATCAGCTTCCCGTGGCTGTCGACGGCAACGTCCACCGGCGTGAAGAAGCTCGTCCCCGTGCCCGTGCCGTCCCCCGACAGGACGGTGCGCGCGCCGCTGGAGGGATCGACCGCGAACACTGCCTTCAGGCCGCGGTCGGCTACGATCAGACGCCCGGAGTGGTCGATCGCGATGCCCACCGGCTCGACGAACGCGGTGCCGCTGCCCACGCCGCCGCCCGACACGATCGTACGCGCCCCGTTGCTCGGGTTCACCCGAAACACCATCTGCGCCCGGTCGACGACCAGCAGGTCCCCGCTGCTGTCGATGGTGACGTCCACCGGCGCGACGAAGTTCGACCCGCTGCCCACCGTGCGGCTCGACACCACCGTGCGGTTGCCGGTGCTCGGATCGACGCTGAACACTCCCGGCAGCAGCTCGTCGGCGACGATCAGCGTCGTCCCGTCGGCGTTCAGCGCCACACTGTCCGGCTGATCGAAGTCCGTACCGCTGCCGATCGGTCCGCCCGATATCAGGACGCGGTCGCCGCTGATCGGATCCGTCTTCAGGATGCCGGCCGGCGATTGATCCACCACCAGCAGCTTGCCGGCCAGAGACCCGAACGTGGCGCCGGTCAGATCCGTCTCGCTCAGATCGGCGCACTGGAGGTTGGCGTAGGAGAAGTCGGCCCCCGACAGCTCGGTGCCGGCGCCCGACAGCGTCGCGCCCTTCAGGTTCGCCTCCTGCAGCACCGTGCCGCTCAGGTTCGCGCCCGAAAGCCGCGCCCCGGCGAAATCGAAGCCGGTCAGGTCGAGACCGCTCAGATCGACCCCCGTCAGGACGCAGTTCTCGCAACCATTGCTCTCGAGGATGTACTGGGAGATGTCGATCTGGTTGACGTGCATCGACGAGACGGCGGCGTTGCCGACCGGAGTTCCGGCGAGCGACGGCGCGTCCCCCGCGATCACGACCGAGCTCCCACTGTAGTTGCCGTCCGCGTACAGGACCGCGAAAGTGTTCGGTCCGACCCGGACCGAGGACACCTTGTCGTTACCGATCGCCAACCCGCTGCTGGCTGCCGCGTTGTAGATAGACATCTTCGGCACGTCGGCGTGATAGACGAACGCGGGGCCGCCGTAGTTCTCCTCCCCGAACAGCGCCACCTCGCCCTGTTGGAGCGTCAGCGTGCTGCTGTCGCAGGTCGTTGCGCAGTCGTAGCCCTTGTAGTCCACGGTGAAGGTCGTGCCGGCCTTGCCGTTGTCGTTGTAATTGAGCACGTTCGTCGTCGAGTTGCGGAAGATGCACGCCACGTCGCCGCCGCAGAACGTGGCGGCGACGCAGAACCCGAACTGGTTGTTGCCGTTGTCGGAAAACTCGAAGGTCTGCGCCGCGGACGATTCGCCGGCGTCGCCGACGAGGAGCGGACCGCTCACGGCACAGGTCGCATTCTGAGTCTTCACCGCCGCCCCGGTGCCGTCTTTCATACCGTACTTCTTCGACCCCGCGGCGGAGAAACGGAAGACGGCGTGCGCATCGACGCTCGTCCCCACGGACTCCAGGGCCAGAAGCGGCGACGCGGTGGCGTCGGTGACGAAGCTCGAGCCGTACTTGAACGCCATGAAGTCCGGAACCGCGAACGAGGTCAGGCTCGCCCCGCTGCCGGCCGCCACCTGGGCGCGCGCGCCGCTCGACGCCAGCGACTGCGGGTGGTGCAGAAAGGCGAGGACGCCCTGCGGCGGGACGTTCGTCCCGTCGTGCGAGATGTGGAGCACGTAGGTGCCGGCCGGAATGGTGACGGACACGCAATCACTGCCCGGCTCGCGGTGGACCATCACCTCGCCCGACGGCTCCACCACCAAGTCCAGATTTCTCAGATACGGCTCGTCGGGGAGCATGCAGAAGGTCAGATCGACCGTGTTCTTCACCATGTAGCGAATGGTATGCTCCACGAGACCGGCGCCCGGCTGCGCCGAGCCCAGGTGCAGGATGACGGTCTGCCCCGGCACCGCGTGCAGAGTCGGATCGCGCAGGAACTCCAGCTCGTCCAGCCAGGGCCGGCTGTTCGTGGTCGCGCTCACCGCCCCGTTGTCATTGTCATCCCCGCAGCCGCCGGCAACCAGGCCGGCGAGCATCACGGCGAGCGCGGCCAATGAATAGACAGCGGCTTTCCTCATCTCGATTCCTTTCTGACGTGCGCAACCTGCATCGGTTCGCTCTCTCAGCCGGTGACCGAAGGGGTGGAAGGGATCCAGTGGCTGACCGAGGGCTCGGTGCGGTCGGGCAGCATTCCGTTCGGCA
>CAYTBC010000118.1:0-14496 GCA_964435765.1 uncultured Desulfosarcina sp. | reverse complement strand
GGACAATCATCGCCTCATTCGCATATTAAAAAGTCTGCGCAACCTGTCCAATACCGTCGTGGTGGTCGAACACGATCCGGAAATTATACGCGAGAGCGACTACCTGCTGGATCTGGGTCCCAAAGCCGGTGAACAGGGCGGTGAGGTGATGTACTTCGGTCCCACCGCCGACGTCAATGGTTCCCTGACGGGGCAATATTTGAAAGGCACGCGCCGCATACCGGCGGCCGACCACCGGCGCAGCCCCCGCCAAGGTCAATGGTTGACGATTAAAGGGGCCGCCGAAAACAACCTGAAAAAAATTGATGTCCGCATTCCCCTGGGTCTGTTTGTTTGTCTGACCGGCGTATCGGGATCGGGCAAATCCACCCTGGCCGAAGAAGTTCTCTACAAAGCCGCCAAGAGAGCCTTGGGAAGCCAGGACGGCCGCCCGGGTGAACACACCGCCATCACGGGCCTGGACCCCATCGCCGATGTCGTGCTGGTAGACCAGCGCGCCATCGGCCGTACCCCCCGCGCCAACGCTTTGACCTACACCAAGGCGCTGGATCCCATCCGCCGGCTGCTGGCCGAAAGTCCCGAGGCCCAAGCCGGAGGGCTGGATCCCGGTCATTTTTCCTTTAACGTGGCCGGTGGACGATGCGAAACCTGCAAAGGCGAGGGATTCGAAAAGGTGGAAATGCAGTTTCTTTCCGATGTGTTCATCACCTGTCCGGACTGCAACGGTAAACGCTTCAAACCCGAAGTGCTGGATGTCCATTACCAGGGGCACAATATTCACGACATCCTGACCCTGACGGTGGATCAGGCCCTGGCGTTTTTCAGGGACCACCAAAGGGTCGTATCTGCGCTGCAGCCCCTGGCCGATGTGGGTCTGGGCTATATTCGCCTGGGACAGCCGATCAACACCATGTCCGGCGGCGAAGCCCAGCGGTTGAAGCTCTCGCGCTATGTCAAAGTTGATGCGGCGCAGACGGCACCCCGGCTGTTTATTTTTGACGAGCCGACCACCGGTCTGCATTTCGACGACATCGGAAAACTGCTGGCCGCATTACAGCGGCTGGTGGAAAACGGCAACACGGCCCTGGTGATCGAACACAACATGGATGTCGTCAGGACCGCCGACTGGATCATTGATCTGGGACCGGACGGCGGCGACGCCGGCGGACAAATCGTGGCAACCGGCCCCCCCGACGAGGTCGCCAAGAACATTAAATCCCACACCGGACGATTTTTAAAAGCGTATTTAAAAAGATCAGGGCGGCTTAAAGCCCGGCCATCGACGGTGCCCGGCGTGGCCGAGCCGGCGGCGTCATTTTCCCATGCCCCGACGCCAAATGCCATCGTTTTGAAGGGCGCCCGCGAACACAATTTAAAAGATATCAACTTGACGGTGCCCCACAACGAAATGGTGGTGCTCACCGGTGTGTCCGGATCGGGCAAATCCACCCTGGCATTTGATATCCTTTTTGCCGAAGGCCAACGCCGCTACCTTGAAAGTCTGGCACCTTACGTACGCCAGTACATGAAGATCCTGGAACGCCCGGAGGTCGACCTGGTCACCGGTCTGGCCCCTACGGTGGCCATCGAACAGCGAACCAGCTATGCCAGCCGGCGATCCACCGTGGCCACCCTGACGGAAATCTATCATTTCCTGCGGCTGCTGTACAGCAAGCTCGGCCATCAGCACTGTCCGGGCTGCGGCCGCAAACTGTCGGCCCAGAGCCGGTCGGCCATTGCCGATCAAATCCGGCGGCGGTACCCCCGCGAAACGGCCACGGTGCTGGCCCCTAAAGTGTTCGGGCGCAAAGGTTTTCACAAGGACGTGCTGGCCCGCGCCCTTAAAAAGGGGTTCAAGCAGGCGCGCGTCGACGGCCGCATCATCCGGCTCAAAACCGGCCTGGCACTGAGCCGCTACCACGAACATAACATCGATCTGGTCATTGGAAGTCTTCCGGCGGCGAACCTGGACGCGCTGGTGGAGCGTGCCCTGGAAGAGGGCAGCGGCAGCCTGGTGGTGATCGACCGCAGCGGCGCCGAGGACATATTCAGCCTGCACGGCATCTGCCCCGCCTGCGGCATCGGTCTGGAAGCCCTCGATCCCCGCCTGTTCTCATTTAACAGCAAGCAGGGCGCCTGCCCGAAATGCAGCGGGCTGGGCACCGTCGGCGACACTGAAGACGCGGATGAGGCCGATTTGCAAGTCTGCCCGAGCTGCGGCGGCAGCCGGCTAAAATCCCAGGCTTTGGCGGTGAAGGTCGGCCCCTACAGCATCTGGGACCTGGTGAAAAAACCGGCACGGGATGTGTATGCTGACATCCAAAAATTATCCTTCAGCGCCCCCGAAGCACCGGTGGCCGAGCCGATCGTGGCCGAGCTGCTGACCCGCCTGGCCCTGCTCAACCAGCTGGGGTTGTCCTACCTCTCGCTTTCGCGCAGCGGCAACACCCTTTCCGGCGGCGAGGCCCAGCGCATCCGTCTGGCCGCCCAGCTGGGTTCGAACCTGACCGGGGTTTGCTATATCTTGGACGAGCCCACCATCGGGCTGCACCCCCGGGACAACCGCATCCTGATCGATGCCCTCAAGACCCTGCGCGACCGGGGCAACACCATCCTGGTGGTGGAGCACGATGAAGAGACCATCCGCGAAGCCGACACCATTATCGATCTGGGACCCGGAGCCGGCCAGGACGGCGGCCGGGTGGTGGCTTCCGGCAAACTTGCGGATCTTAAAAAAATCCCCCTGTCGGTCACCGGAGCCCTCATGGACGGACATCCGAGAAAAATCACCTCGCGCCTGCGGCCCTACCAAAAAACGGCCGCCATAACGGTCCAGGGCGCCGCGGTCAACAACCTGAAAAACATCAGCGTCAAAGTCCCTTTAGGCTGCCTGGTCGCGGTGACGGGGGTTTCGGGCTCGGGAAAATCCAGTTTACTCAAAGAAACAGTTTACCGCGGTCTGCGCAACCGGCTGTTGAAGCAGCGCCGCCCGGCCGGCCAATGCAAAGATATCAAGGGCTGGCAGAATTTAAACCGCGTGCTGGAAGTCGACCACAGCCCCATCGGCCGCACACCGCGCTCGGTACCGGCATCCTATGTAGGCTTTTTGTCGGAAATCCGCAAATTGTTCTCGCTGACGCCGCCGGCCCGCGCCAGGGGATATTCGGCCGGACGTTTTTCTTTTAATGTGGCCGAAGGCCGCTGCGCGGATTGCAAGGGGCAGGGTCGGCCGAAGGTGGAGATGAGTTTTTTGCCGGATGTGTATGTGCCCTGCGAAGTCTGCCGCGGCAAACGGTTTAACAGCGAAACCCTGGCGGTTCAATACCGGGGCAAAAACATCTCCGAGATCCTGGAGATGACCTTTGCCGAAGCGGCCCGATTCTTTGCGGCCATCCCCACCATCCGGCGCGCCGCGCAATTTGTCTGCGACGTCGGCCTGGGCTATCTGTGCCTGGGGCAGCCCAGCCCCACCCTGTCCGGCGGCGAAGCCCAGCGCATCAAACTAGCCCAGCAGCTGGTAAAGCCATCCAGCGGACACACTCTTTACATCCTGGACGAGCCGACCACGGGCCTGCACATGGCCGACGTGCAGCGATTGATCGATGTCCTTCAGAAACTGGTGGACGACGGCAACACCGTGGCCGTCATCGAACACAACCTGGAAATCATCCGGGAAGCGGATTACATCATCGACCTGGGACCTGAAGGCGGCAACGAAGGCGGCCGGGTGGTCGCCGCCGGCTCCCCGCAAGAACTGCTGAAACACACGGCCAACTCCCACACGGCAAAGTGGTTCAAGAAATATCTGGCTGGAGCTTAGTGCATGTATTCCCAGATACGCTAACGTATAAGAATGAAGCCGAACTATTGACAAAATGTTGTTCTTACCACAGAGGGCACTGAGATGTAATTTTTTTCGATTACCGGAGGCCTACCACTAAATTATATGATCCGATAGGTCATCCCGCCTTGGCGGGGGAGACGACGGCAAACGAAAAGCATCCGCTTGATAGGCGTGCGACCATTGCCAAGGGATTAAGGCTTGGAATTATCACCGAAGGTGCAGACTTTTTTTGCCCATCGTCGTCTCCCAATGGGCAAAAAGAAAAGGTAACTCCGTGTGCCTCTGTGGTGAAATATTTTCCTGAAAATACATTACTGTAATTACGAAATAGAAGACTTAGTGTTGCCTTCCAAAAAAACATTAAAACCTTGACCTTCCCCTTCTTATCTGACATTCGAACTTGCCAATAAAATCAATATAACGTATCATAACAATTAATAATATTACATTTTTTCGACCGTAATAGCCCTACATTTCCAAAACCTAACCCAATTTAGATAACCTGCCAATCAGTCAGGAGCCCCAGATGTCGAAAAAATATGAATTGAAGGCGGCCGACCTTCGATGCGTTTGCAATCCCAAATTGTTCAAATTCAAAAACACTTTGGAAATCAAGCCGCTGGATGAGGTCATCGGCCAGAAACGGGCCGTGCAGGCGCTCGAATTCGGCCTGAATATGAAAAGCACCGGCTACAACATTTTTGTCACGGGTCTGGAAGGCACCGGCAAATCCACCATCGTCAAAGATCTTGTCACCAAACATGCCCAAACCCTGCCGAAACCGGATGACTGGTGTCTGGTCAACAATTTTACGGATGAGTTTCGCCCCCGGGCCATCGCGGTTCCCTGCGGGAAAGCGGTCCAACTCAGCAAAAAAATGAACCGGTTCATCCAGGATCTCAAAAAAGACCTGCCGGCGGCATTTGAAAGCGAAACGTACCTCAAACGGCTGACAGCGATAAAAAACAGAATTGCGGACAAACAGAATCAAATCTACCAGAAAATCGAAAATTTTGCCGCGGATAAAAACCTTCAAATCATTAAATCCGATCAGGAGTTTGAAATCGTTCCCATAGTGGACGGCAAACCGCTCAAGGGGGAAGACCTCAACAACCTTTCAAACGATCAAAAATCCACAATGGAAGATAACATCCGCCGGGTCCGGGACCAGATTGAAATGGCAGCCGTGGAAGTCGAAAAACTGAACAATGCCCTGCACACCGAAGTGGAAGAGCTGCTGGATGAAGTCACCCAGTCCGTCGTTCAATCCCGCCTGAATAAGATCAGGTCCGACTTTAAAGACAGCCGGCATGTCCTGGCACACCTGGATGCGGTCGAGCAGAATATCATCGAAAACGTTAATTTATTTATGGCCGCGGACGACAGCACCAGCGGTGACGAAAAAATTTTTTCGGTTCATCAGAAATCAAACCTTTCCCGCTATCTGGTCAATCCGCTAACCGACCGGGCACCGGCTAAAGGGGCGCCGGTCATCTTTGAACCCAACCCCACCTATTACAACGTGTTGGGGCGTATCGAAAAACGGGCCCACATGGGAACCGTAACGACCGACTTTACCATGGTCCAGGCCGGCTCACTTTTAGAGGCCAACGGCGGCTTTCTGATCATGGATATGGAATCCCTGCTGATGAATTCCTATGTCTGGGAGGCGCTCAAGCGCGCGCTGCAAAACAAAAACATCCAAATCGAGGATATTGCCGAAGAAACCGGATTCGGCACGGTTTCACTACGTCCGGAAGCCATCCCCCTGGAAGTCAAAGTTATTTTGCTGGGCAGCTACGATGCATTCGAGGTCCTGCAAAATTATGACCCGCGGTTCAACAAGATTTTCAAGGTCCGGGCCGATTTTGATTACGAAGTGGAAAAGACCCCGGACACGGTCCAGCAATATGCGCGCTTCATTGCCCGGGTATGCAAAGAGGAAAATCTGCTGCCTTTTACGCCCAAAGGGGTGGCGACCATCGTGGAGTACGGTGAAAAATACGTCGCCGACAAAGACAAGCTTTCCATTCGCTTCGGCCCGCTGCTGGGCGTTTTAAAAGAGGCGGATTACTGGGCGCGCAAGCTAAATGCCCGCTGTGTTACCGATAAATATGTGGTCAAGGCCTTTCAGGAATACCGCTTCCGCTACAACCTGTATGAAGAAAAAACCCATGATTCCTACCGGGATGAGACCATCATGATCGACGTGGCCGGCGAGGTCATCGGCCAGGTCAATGCCCTGGCGGTCTACCAGATCGGCAATTTTTCTTTCGGCCGTCCGGTGCGCATCACAGCCGAAACGTTTATGGGCAAAGACGGGGTTATCAACATCGAACGGGAAGCCGACTTGAGCGGCAGCACCCATGACAAGGGGGTGTTGATTCTCTCCGGTTTCCTGGGGCGAACCTTCGCCCAGAATTCCCCCCTCAACCTGTCGATCAGCATCACCTTTGAACAAAGTTACAGCGGCATCGATGGTGACAGCGCCTCGTCCACCGAACTGTACGCCATTCTTTCCAGCCTCGCGGATGTCCCCATCAGACAGGGAATCGCCGTCACCGGTTCCGTCAACCAGAAAGGAAAGATCCAGGCCATCGGCGGCGTCAATCACAAAATTGAGGGATTTTTCGAGGTCTGCAAGACCAAGGGTCTGACCGGAAAACAGGGGGTGATGATACCGCAGGCCAACCGGAAAAATCTCATGCTCCGCAAAGAAGTCATCGACGCCGTCAAAAGAGGCCATTTCCACGTCTATCAGGTTGCCACGGTTGAAGAAGGCATCGAAATCCTCACCGGCCGGCCGGCCGGCAAAGCGGACAAGGACGGCATTTTTCCGGCCGGCACCGTTTACGGTGCCGTTCAGGATAAACTGGCGCATTATTACCGGCGGTCTTTAAAACTGAAAAAAGAGCTGGGATGATAAAGAAAAAACCATACGGCGACACTCTCAAAGAGAAACTGCTGGCTAGTGCCAAAGATCGGCTGCATAAATTCATGCTGGCAGACGGAGCCATCCGTGGTGCGATCATGAACGGCACCCGGATGATCAACGAAATGCGGGCCAACCACGAACTGGGAATCCTGGAAACCCTGGTTTTGGGGCGGGCCTACATTGGTGCCGCCTTAATGGCGGCCGACCTGAAAAGTGACGACCGGCTCAACATTAAATTTGACTGTTCGGGACCGATCAAAGGGCTGGTGGTGGAAGCCAATGCCTTCGGCGAAGTACGCGGGTTTTTAAAGCAGGTGCCCATCCCCATTGACAAACCCATGGAAAGTTTCAATCTGTCGCCGTTCTTCGGCGCCGGATTTCTCTCCGTCACAAAATACCTGGAAGATGCCAAGCAGCCGTTTACCGGCCAGATCATGATCAAATACGGCAACATCGCCAAAGACCTGGCCAACTATTACCTGACCTCTGAACAGATCCCCACTGCGTTCAATCTAAGCATAAAATTCGATAAGAAAGGTCAGGTAACAGGTGCCGGGGGATTGTTTCTGCAGGCGATGCCCCAGGCAAACGACGCTTTGGCGGCCGACCTCGAAGAGCGGGTAACCGGCCTGCCGTCACTGGGGGAGGAATTTGCCGGCGACAACGATCCCGAAGCTCTTATCAGCGCCGCATTCAGGCAATATTCTCCTCACTTTTTAGCAAATTATCGCGTAGAGTTTATGTGCCATTGCAAATTGGAGCGGGTGCGCAGCCTGCTGACCCTCCTGCCGATCGATGAGCTTAAGGATATCCGCGAAAATGGGCCGTTTCCGCTGGAAATGAGCTGTCAATATTGTAATACCAAATATCATTTCAACCGTGAAGACATCCGGGAGATATACGGAACCCGGTATCCAAATAACTAACGGCTGGAAAGCCAATTTACCCAAAAAAGCTGGGAAGCTGGGAAGCCGGGAAGCTGGAAGGCCAATCAGCCAGCCTTAATAGGTGCTAAATCATTAAGAGAATCCCCTCTAACTCCTCTTTACAAAAGGGGAGAACTGCTGCCTCCCCCTTTTCCAAAGGGGGGCCGAGGGGGATTTTACCTTCCCAATCAGCAACTTAATGATTATCAGCGCGTCGCATTGACGATGTAATTAATTTTGACATATTGTAGGTTCAATCGAGAAGGCTGCGTCTTTTCTGCCTTTAGCTTCCAAGCCCTTCAACCTTTATCCTTTAACCATCAACCCAACAAACTAAATTAACTCAACAAACTATTTGGCAGTCCCAGCCTCCGTTTCGCCCTCCTGCTTTTTCAATTGCTGGACCATTTCATCCACCGAGCGGCCTGTGGGAGCCATGGCAATGGGATTGACTTCCAGCAGCCCTTCCCAGGCTTTAATGGCGCCCTTGATATCCTTCAAGTCATGCAAAAGAACGATTCCCTTGTTTAAGCGGGCAGGCTCATGTTTGGGGTCGATCGCAATGGCCTTGTCAAAACATGCGATCGCCTCCCGCGGATTACCGCTACGCCGGTACATGATGCCCAGGTCGGTCCAGACGTTGGCATTGTTGGGATTAATTTCCAAAGCCTTTTGATAAGCCCGGATGGCCTTTTCGTGCTGGTCGGAATCAAAATATTGGTTGCCCAGCTGAATCCAGGCCTGCTCGTTTTGAGGGTTTTTGGCGGTTTCATCCTCTAAGACCGAGAGCATAGCCGAGTTGTCGGCCAGGGGGACCGGGGCCTGAGCCGGCGCCGGAGTTGTCCGTGCTGCAGATTGTACCGGCACAGCCGCCGAATCGGATCTGAAAACGGCAAACATCACGCCGCCGAAAAAGCCCACCGCCAGCGCAAGAAGCGCTCCCAGCCAAAATGTTTCCTTGCGGACATACTGGACATTAGTATTCTTTCTCAGTTTCGCCATATGACTCCTCAAAAAAGCCCGGAAATGTTTAAAACTCTTGGCAAAATAGCCCTTTTATATGGTTTGCAGCAGCAACTATTGCCGTCGCCGGCCCCGTTCAGGGGCCGGTCAATTTTACATCCAAACGATGTGGGCGGTCGAGGTTAGGGTTCACGCGAAAATTTGAGTGAGCCCTTAGGGTTCACGAAGAAATAAGTTCACAATTTTAGACGTTGAGGCACCCGTCTGGCAAGACGCGAAAACGCAGGAATATAAGGACTGGCCATGGGTGCCACCTCCTTTCCGGGTTTCTCTAAAGTAAGAAGATCTTGCGTGCTGATTTGTCCCTGGACAAGTTGGTCTCACCCTGGTGGAGGCGAGAAGTTGAACCTGACCAATTGCCATGTCCACAAATTAAACCTCAAGACCCGAAAGTCAACATATTTATAGACAGTGTCATTATAACTTGAAAATCGGGCTTTTAATCTTTTAAGGCAAACCGCTATTCAGATCAGGGTAAAAATCCGCAACTCCGTGCGTTCAGGCGTAATGATTTATATCTTTTTTATGGAAGACCCAACGGCGGATTCGCTTTGCAGGCGCATTCGGAAAACCCTGCCCTTCTTTGACATCTTCCGGACAATACTTAAATTTGTCCCTATATACACAGCGTCATAATCAATTACGTATGCGTCTTTTTAGGGTTGATTTTTAAACTGCCATATAGGATCAAATAGGCAGAACGCTGTGTATGTAATTATGTTACTGTGCAAAAGTGACTAATCGGGTATTCAGGAAACGAAAAACCGGTGGATGCCAGCGGGTGGGGAATTGGGGTTTTGAAACCGCTTAGAGGAAATTATATATCAGATCCGCGATAATCCGGGTAAATCCATAACCCATAAAAAATGAAAGCTAAATGGAAAAACACGCTTTTACATGCATGCTCAAATGCGGGGCAATATTACTGGGAATTTTCCTGGTTACAACTGCAACGACTGCGATGGGAACTGCCGCCGAATTCAACGCGGCGCATCACCTTCAGATTGACCTGGTTCCCGCCGAAATGAAGCTGAACGGCAGAGATGACATCACGGTGGATACCGACGACATCGAAAGCCTGATTTTTTGTGTATCTGAAAAACTAACGCAGATAAAGGTGCAGATCGGCGACCATCCGCGCGACTTCATTTTGAAAGGCGGTCGACTGCAGATCAACCTCCTTCCCTCCGAAAAATTATCAAGATTACAGGTCAGTATACAATATTCCGGCATCTTTAACGATCCGATTCCGCTGAGCCCCGTCAACACCGACAATCCCGGTTATGGGGTAACCGCAACCATCTCGCCCCGGGGCAGTTTTTTGCTGGCCGGTGCCGGATGGTACCCCGAATTGATGAACAGCCGTGCGACCTACCGGGTAAAGGTCAGGGCGCCTGCCGGTTTAATTGCCGTCACGGCCGGGCGTTCCCTGGGGCATACAACTGAAAATGGAGTCACCGAATCCACCTGGGAGGTGAATTATCCGGTTCGCGGTCTGGCCCTTTCCGTTGCTCCGTATGTGGTTGAGGAAAAAGCAGTCGGCAAGGTAACGGCGGCAACCTATTTGCTGCCGCCCAACAAGCACCTGGCATCCTCGTATCTGGCCGCCACCGCCGGCTATATCCAACTTTACACGGATCTTTTCGGCCCCTATCCCTTTCAGAAATTTGCCGTGGTTGAAAATTTCTTCCCGACCGGCTTCGGCTTTCCCTCCTACACCCTGATGGGGGGCACCGTGCTGCGGCTGCCGTTTATCGTTCACACCAGCCTGGGCCATGAAATCGCCCACTGCTGGTGGGGAAACGGCGTTTACGTAGATTATGGGGAAGGCAACTGGAGCGAAGGACTGACAACCTATGTGGCCGATTATTTGTACAAAGAATTGAAATCCCCCGCGGACGCCCAGGACTATCGGCGGCAATGGCTAAAAGACTTCACTATCCTTGTGCCGCCGGAAAAAGACTTTGCCCTCAGCCGGTTCGAGAGCCGGTATGATCCCCTCACGAAGGCAATCGGATACGACAAGGGCGCGATGGTCTTTCACATGCTCCGGCGGCTGATCGGGGATGAAGCCTTTTGGGGCGGATTGCGCGATATCTATCGGGAGCGCCGGTTCAAGCCCACGTCCTGGTCCGATCTGCGACGTGCTTTTGAAGCTCGTGCCCAGCGATCCCTGCAAAACTTCTTTGATCAGTGGGTTTACCGAAAAGGCGCACCGCGTTTTACCCTGGATGTCGTTTCGACCGAGCACAGCGCCGAGGGCTGGAAAGTCAGCGGACGTATCACCCAGGACCCGCCCTTTTTCAGTTTCCCCTTGATATTGGCGCTTGAAACCCATAAACAAACCATAATTCATCAAATTGAAATAGCGGGCCGGGAAACGCCTTTTGAGCTGATCTGCGCCGATCCCCCCCTAAAACTCAGGGCCGATCCTGCTGATGATTTGATGCGGCGGCTCGATCCCACTGAAATTCCGCCGTCTGTCAATGCTCTGAAAGGTTCGTCTTCGGTTCTGACGGTGCTGACCGGCGCTGATAATCCTGCTTTGAGGAAGGCCGCTGAAACCCTGGTGCTGGCATTGGGTTTGAAACACAACCAAATGGTTACTGAAGCCAAATTAAATCGCCAAATGCTTGTGAGTCATGATCTTCTGATCATTGGCCTACCGGCTGACAGAGATCTTTTAAGAAAATTGCCGGTCCGGATCGAAATTCAGCCGCAATCGTTTTCGATTGACAACGCCGTCTATGACGGGATATCGGATGCTTTTTTTGGGGTATTTCATCATCCCTATGCTCAAAATCGCGTTGCGGCCTTGTTCCGGCCGTTGTCGTGGGCGGTTGCCGACACCGTAGCCGCCAAAATCACACACTACGGCCAATACGGTTATCTCGCATTTAAGGGCGGAAAAAACAGCGACAAAGGATTCTGGCCTGTCGAAAAATCCCCGCTCATCTATAAGTGGTAGCCCGAAATTTGGAGTTCAAAAACGATGAAACGAATAGGCCTGATAATGCTGTCACTGATTGCATTCTTCAGCGTGCTGGGGATCGCCAAAAAACAGTCCGACCCGGTCATCTATGATATCAACCACCGCACGGTGACGAGCCTGTCCGATGTCCTGCCGGCGCTGAAACAAAACCGGATCATCATCGTGGGCGAACATCACGGCAACAGAAACCACCATCTGGCCGAGCTGGATGTCATCCGGAGCCTCAAGGAATCGGGGGTTCGGGTGACCGTCGGGCTCGAAATGTTCAGAAGCGAAAGCCAACCGGACCTGGACCGCTGGGTTGCGGGCAAGGTGAGCGAAGAAGAATTCCAGAAAATATTTTACGACAACTGGAGTTTTTCATGGTCCGATTATCGCATGATTTTCGATTATACCAAAAAAGAGAAGATACCGATGATCGGTCTCAATGTGCCCAGGAACATTACCCGGCAAGTTTCACGCAAGGGATTCGAATCGCTCGATGAAGCACAAAAGGGAAAACTTTCCAACATCACCTGCCGGGTCGACAAAGCGTACATGGATTACATCAGGAAGGCTTATGGCACCCATGCCCACGGCAACCTCAACTTCACCTATTTTTGTGAAGCGCAGCTGGTATGGGACAATGTCATGGCAATCAATGCGCTTGAATATCTGAAGAAAAACCCGACTGCCGTTTTGGTTGTCCTGACCGGGACCGGACACGCCCGCAAAGATGCCATCCCCCTGCAAATCCGGCAACGGTCGCAAGTTGCCTGCACGGTTATTCTGCCGGAAGCAAAGGGCATTATCGATCCGGCAACCGTCGATAAAAATGATGCCGACTATATAATGCTGGGATTGTAAACCGGTGGAGATTGTAGGTTGTCAGTAAAGGAAAAAGGTGAAAGGTGAAAGGCTGAAGGTTGAAAGGATTGGAAGCCGGAAGGCTTGGAAGATGAGGGGAGAAATCCCCCTCGGTCCCCCTTTAGAAAAGGGGGAAGAATAATCCCCCTCGGTCCCCCTTTGGAAAAGGGGGAGGTAGCAGTTCTCCCCTTTTGTAAAGGGGAGTTAGAGGGGATTCTCTTAATGCTTTAAGCAATATTATGGTCAAAATAATTGCCTTACAGCTTTTAAGCCTCCCAGCTTTAGGCTCTGATTGTCATCTATTTGCAGCATAACTGCCAAACAGCATATAATAGCCATTAAGCTCAATCGGATACACTCAATGAACTTCTGCAGCAACTGCGGTCAACTGCTCACATATCTCAAACCGCCGGGGGATGACCACTACCGGTATTGTTGTGAATCCTGCGGTGTGATTCATTACCAGAATCCCGTGATGGTGGTCGGATGCATCCCCGAATTAGAGGGCAGGATTTTGCTATGCCGCCGTTCCATCGAGCCCTGTTACGGGAAATGGACATTGCCGGCCGGATATCTGGAAAACGGCGAAAGCGTGGCCGCCGGTGCCAAACGAGAAACGTTCGAGGAGGCGCGGGCCAGGGTTGAAATCTTGTCACCTTATGCACTATATAACATTTGTCATGTCAACCAGATCTATTTGATGTTTCGTGCACGCTTGAAAGACAATAATTTTCGGGCGGGCAGCGAAAGTCTCGAGGTCAATCTCTTTACCGAAGACGATATCCCCTGGCAGAAGATCGCCTTCCGGGTAATTAAAGAAACTCTTATCCAATATTTTAAGGACCGCCGCAACGGCCGGTTTCCATTTTATATGAGTGACATCCAGAAAATTTAGCAACGCCAAGTGAGGGCGATTATGCAGTTTACAAACATTCGAAAATTGGCAAAAAAAACCGTGCTTTTGTGGATTGCATTTTTGATCTCATCCCTGCCCCTTTTGGTTTCCTGCAGTGACAGTCGGGAACCCGCCGCACAAAAGCCTAAATCGGCGGGTTTGGAGAGTTTTACCTTTTTCAGTCTGGGGAGGAATACCAAGTTGACCGAAGCTGTCAGGGATGATCTGGGAGAAAAGCTCGGCCGCGACTCCATTGAACGCCGCAGCACTCTGAATTTAGAAATCAACTTCAACGGTTTTTTGAAAAAATATTTCCCGGAAATTGATCGGATGAATCAAAAGTTCAATTACCCGCCCCGCGAGAGAGTCGAGCATAATACGGTTAAACTCATGTACCGCTATGCTCAGAAAAAAAACGTGCCCTTTGAATTTGTCGAGCTCATCTTCTCGGCGTACACCGAGACGCCGATTGTGTTCCGAATCAATTTCATAAAAGACGAAGCCGGCATCATTAAAACCCTGGAGCAAAAATACGGCAAGCCCGAAATCATCGACTGGCAGGAAGAAAACGGGCAATCCATGTACTGGAAGCAGAACAATGATTTTTTGATCGTATCCCGCGTGCCCGACCAGTTCGGCAACCCTGAATACAAACTCGTCATCTACTACATCGATAACCTCGAAAACTTAATTGAAACCGAAAGAAAAGCAAAAGAACAAAAAGAGCAGCAAGAAGCCAAAAAAGGAAAGTCCGCGTTTTGAGAACAGATGACGGAAGATCGATTCCGGATGTCAGAAAACAGAGGAAAGAATACAGAGGTCAGGGGGCCTGGAAAGCCAGAAGCTGGGAAGCTGGAAGGCTGGGAGGCCGGGATCAAAGGGAAAAGCGCAAAGAGCATAGGATAACAATGGACCGAAGCTGGGAATTCGGGATGCTTGGGGGCTGGAAGGTTGATAAGCTGGGACCGGGAAACCTGGAGGCTGGGAGGCTGTTAGACCGAAGCATCATCGACTTTCGATCAGCTAAGGTTTAAT
>CAYTBC010000117.1:0-14517 GCA_964435765.1 uncultured Desulfosarcina sp. | reverse complement strand
TGCGGATGACGCCGAACGTTTTCTTTTCTTTGCTGCTGATGGGAATATAGGCAATTGAAGCGATCTCATTTTCATCCAGAAGCAGGGCTTCATACGGGCATTCATTCGGTGAGGTATCATTGATGGTGTATTCATTCAACTGTGCAACACGATGAATCATGCTGTTTTGGTCAAGAACGCTCACCTTGCGGCAGGTTTCCTCTGATAGTCCCCGGCAGTTGCGCAGATGATATTTGCCGTCTTGATCCAGCAAATAGATACAGACGGCGTCTGCCGATAAAAAGTTTAATAATTCGTCGACCGTCTGGTTAATGCGCGAATTCAGA
This sequence comes from uncultured Desulfosarcina sp., assembly GCA_964435765.1. Classification (GTDB taxonomy): domain Bacteria; phylum Desulfobacterota; class Desulfobacteria; order Desulfobacterales; family JAFDCJ01; genus JAFDCJ01. The sequence continues at coordinate 14,191 of CAYTBC010000117.1, read as the reverse complement.
TCCGCGGGAGCATTCAAGGCGCTGTAAATGGTGCACATTGTGCTCAGCTCTTTGTTGTAGCGTTCCCGTTCCTCTTCAGCCTTTTTGTCCTCGGTTTTGTCCCAGAGGGTTTCGATGGCCCCGACGATTCTGCCGTCCGGCGACTTGATGGGCGCCGCCGTAAACCAGCACCATTTGCCGCTTTCACCCAGTCGCGGGAAAAACACCTCGGCCTCATAGGCCTCTTCAATTAGGGCGGATTTGCGCCATTTTTCGCCATACAACTTTTGAATTTCGTCTTCGCTGACCTGATCCAGGATCACGTCGGCCATAGTGGGACGCTCTTCTCCCCAAAAAGGCGTCGACTGGCGGTTGGTTTTTACCATTTCGGCGGCCGGAGCGCCGGTCAGCATCTCCATCGCCTTGTTCCAGTAGGTGACAATATGGTCTTTATTAATTACAAATGTCGGTATCGTACTGCCTTCTATTATCTGGGATAAGGCCCTTTCGCTTTCAGCCAACTCGTTTTCGATTTCCACATAGCGATCACTGCGCTCTTTAACGACTTCACCCATGCGGTCGGCAAATTTTTCAAATAGAACGTCGATTTCGGCGGCCTTGAAATTATTTTGGCGCAATTCCTTCAAGGCTTTTCTTTTTTCTCTTTCTACCTGGAGTGAACTCCAAATCGAACGGGCTTCGATGTGATTGATTGTTTTTATTCCGGGCTGCGCCAATTTTTTGATGTTGCTGCTGAGCTGCATATCGCCTGTCAGCTCCATCAGAACCTGCAGGTTATCAAGGCGCAGAAGTTCTCTGTAGTCAGCGGTGGTGTTTATTCCCATTTCTTTGGCATACTCCAGCCCCTCGGCGCTGCTGTTCAAGTCGGCCACACCCAATATCTGCGGATGCTGATTGTGGAAATCCTCGCTGTAAAACAGCTGCAAAAATCTTTTGCAAAATTGGCCTCCGCCCACAAAGGCCATATTGGATTTCAGCAGCTCGGCTATCACGTAACTATTCCTTCCTTTTTTGGGGTATGCACGCCGTCCGGTCATTAACGTCATGCAGTCTGTTCATTATAATTTGGTGGCCTTCCGTCAACTAAAAAAAGATAAAGGTAACCACCAAAAAACATGGAATCAGAAAAATTAACGAGTATTTTGCGATGTAGCCGAAAAAGCTCGGCATGGTCGTCCCGGCCTCTTCCGAAATGGACCGCACCATAAAGTTCGGCGCATTGCCGATGTAGCTGCACGCGCCGAAAAAGACCGCGCCGGCGGAGATTGCCTCGAGATAGACGGCCTTTTCGGTCATCAGCAAAGGCACCGCCTGGGCTTCGGTCATTGCAGAATAAAAACTGCCCAGCGCAGTGTTAAAAAACGTCAGGTATGTCGGCGCATTGTCCAAAAAGCTGGAGAGTGCGCCGGTTACCCAGAAAAAGTGCAGGGGCTGGGTCACGCCGTTGACCAGAAAGGCCAGGGCGCCATGGGAACCTGCCTTTAATATCAGCAGACAGGGGATCATGGTGATAAATATCCCGATAAAGAGGTAGGCCACCTCTATAATTGGAAACCAGGTAAAGTCGTTGTCCTCGCGCACGCTCACCTTGGTCGTCAGCAGTGACAAAAGGCCCATAACGATCAGCAGACCATCCCGGACCCAATCCTGCACCGCCCGGTGAACGCCGAATGTATTGACCTGCCCCCAGTCGACCATGCCGCTCACCAGAACGGAACCGACCACGCCGGCCAGGAAAATAAAATTGTGCACGCCTTCGAGTTTGAGCGGTTGCCGGACGTCATTTTCTTCGGGGGCCGAGACATGCTCTTTGCGGTAGTGGTACGTGTCAAGTATAAAGTATATTACTAAAAGCAGGATGGCAACCGTCAGCATATGGGGCAGGACGTTTAAGGTCCAGAAAAATGACACGCCGTGCAGAAATCCTAAAAACAGGGGCGGATCGCCCAGCGGGGTCAACGATCCCCCGACATTGGCGACCAGAAATATAAAAAACACCACCATGAAAGTCCGGTTTTTGCGGTAATTATTGGCCCGCAGAAACGGTCGAATCATCAGCATGGCCGCTCCGGTCGTCCCCATCCAGGACGCCAGCACGGTGCCGATAATGAGCATGATCACGTTAACCACCGGGGTCCCGCGCAACTTGCCGCGCAGCAGAATTCCGCCGGAGATGGTGTACAGTGACCACAGCAGGATAATAAAGGGAACGTAGTCAGCCAGAATGATATGAAGAATCTGGTACAATGCGTCCCCTTTGAAGGCGATCAGAAACGGAAGGCCAAGGACTGCCGCCCACAAGGCCGATATTTTGCCGAAGTGATGATGCCAGAATTCGGGCATTAGCAGGGGGCATAGGGCAATGGACAGCAGCATGCAGGCAAATGGAATACAGCTCCAAAGTGGCAGCACTGCCCCCAGATTCGCATGGCCCGCCCCATGTTCGCCGGGTTTAGCGTCGGCTTCTCCGGCCGCGTTACTCCCATGGGCTGCTGTTTCGACCGCTCCGGTTTGAGCGGGGTGACTCGAAGACGTTGAAATTGATTGCGACGGTTGGGAGGAGGGGGCCTTATCGGATGCGAAAACCGATAGAGAAAATGCCAGAAAGGTTGCCGTAAAGATCGCCGCCGAAATTCTCATCCGTGCCATAAATTCACTCCCTTTGCCTATGATTTTTTTTCAAATTAAACCGTCAGCCCTGAATTGAAATATGACTGCTGCCAACCCACCTCCTAAAAATACGCAAAGCACCTTACCAGAGTATCCCGCTGTTTAAAAGTGATTTTTTTAGATAAATCAAAGCTGGCATGACTTTTGATCCCAGCTGCAAATGGGTGAATTTTGCGGATGCGCCGGCCGGTTGGCTGCGCTCATAATTGGCAAACCGGAATGCTGGCACGATGGATAGAAATTCCGATGCCAATTTATTTGACGCGAAGCCGATATTGACCTATATTCGATTGACACTGATTAAGGTGATCTATGGGATGACCCATCACATTCCTTGCCCCTGCAGTTCATTTAGATTCAAACCCTAAATCAAGGAGGACCGCTTCCCATGAAACGCTTCTTAAAATTACTGTTTGCAGCGGCAACGTGTCTTCTTCTTTGCGCCCCGCTGTCCGGTGCCACGGTTCAAGCTCCCGCCGTGGACGGAACTCTGCCGGAAATCGTCCTCGATGCGCCGGCGGATCCGGAATTGCGGCAATATCTGGGTTTGATCGGGAAGCAGACTTTTGCCATCCCCGAAATCAAGGCCGAGGTCGTGCTGATCGAAATATTCAGCATGTACTGACCGTTCTGCCAGAAGGAGGCTCCTTCTCTCAATGAGCTGTATCGGAAAATTGACAGCGACGCGAAACTTAAGGGCAAGGTCAAAATCATCGGCATTGGGGTCGGCAATTCGGCCTTCGAAGTCAGCTACTTCAAAAAGGTTTACAACATTCCGTTTCCCCTTTTTCCGGATGGTGACTTTGAAATCCACCAAAAGCTGGGGGAGGTAAGAACTCCTTATTTCATCGGGATTCGCATTCTGGGAGGCGGCGCTTACCAAATCTACTATTCCAAACTCGGTGGCGCCGGAGATGCCGATAAACTGATGGAAATGCTTTTGAAGGATTCGGGGTTGATGTAGGCGGGGTGGGGGAAACGAGTTGCGGGGTGTGAGGTGCGAGGTGCTGGCAGCCTATATGCTCGGCAGACGATTTTCTGGATTCCTGCCTTCGTAGGCATGAGGGCCTACGTCGCAATAAACTCCCCGAATGTTCAAATAATCATAAAATTGACGGAGTGTAGCGACATCCACAAATATTCAATCTTCATCAGTCAATTCCGTATTGGGAGGTACTACCCATGAAAACATCAATTGCTTTATTTGCATTTATGGGCCTAATGGCAATCGTACTGACCCCTGCTGCCTTTGGCGCTTCTGCGGCCTTTAAAGACAACATTTATGACCCGGGGCACCTCAAACCCATCGACAGCCAGTTGAAGGTGAAAATCGGCGATCCGGCACCCGATTTTACGCTGCCTTCCGTTTCCGGTGAGAAAATTACACTCAGCCAATACCGGGGCCGGAAGAATGTGGTGATATCATTTGTTCCGGCGGCCTGGACGCCGGTCTGCTCCGATCAGTGGCCGGGATACAACATCGCCAAGGAAATGTTTGATTTAGGCGATGCGGTTTTGCTCGGCATCACAGTCGACAATATCCCGACCCTGTATGCCTGGACCAAACAAATGGGTCATCTGTGGTTTCCGGTGCTGTCGGATTTTTGGCCCCACGGTGAAACGGCATCTAAATTCGGTGTGTTGCGATCCGACGGTGTCACGGAAAGGGCCTTGTTTTTTATCGATAAAAAAGGCATCATTCGTGACATCCAGGTCAGCGATATCAACAAGCGGCCCGATTTGGAGTATTGTTCAACCGTGCTGAAGGAAATCAATAAATAGGGTTGCAGGGTGCGGGTTACGGGTTGCGAGGTGCGGTTTTCGATTAGCGGATTAGGGGGTGCGAGTTACGGGTTTCGGGGATTAGGAAAAAAAATGATGAAGCTGCATGGACGTGGTGTTATTGTGATGGTTGCCGGATTGGCAATTGTATTTTTCGCGAATCTGCCCGTGCAGGCTGAATCCCAAATCACGGTTAAAAAAATTGAGGAAGCGGAACTGGATGCGATCATGCTGGCAGAGGGCGATCCGGTGGTGATCGCCTTTATGGCAGCCTGGTGTTCACCCTGTATTGACGAGCTGCCGACCCTAAACAAACTGTATAAAAAATTCAAAGACCAGGGGCTCAATCTGGTCGGCATCAGCATCGATGCCGGCGGGGCGGATGCCTTGCAGCCGATCGTAAACAAACTGAAAATTGATTTCCCCGTTTACTGGTATGGTGAAAGGGCGGTCATCAAATTCAATTTGAAGGCCATTCCATTGCTGGTTTTCATCAAGCAGGGTGAGGTTGTCGAACGACTGCCCGGAAGCCGTCCGGAGAGGTTTCTGGACGAAAAAATTCGTGAATTCATTAAATAGCCTCATGCAGCCCCGATTTTTTACTTATCCCTTTTTAATTCAGATAGATATGAAATGTTTGTTGAAATTTGAGCATTTTTGTGATTTGATTATAACTAACGTGGGGGCCAGCGGCCCAGCGTTAAAGAGAAATCGGGTTGGAATCAGATTGTCAGGGCTTTGTTAAGCTGATTTTGATCCCTGTTTCTCTTTTGTTTATGGCAAATTTCGACAACCATTAGATTTCGCTGATTTGCAAGGAGGAAGAACATGCATCCCATCCGTAGAAAAGCCCAGCCTGTCGCTATTCTCATGACGGTCTTAACCCTGCTGTTGTCGGTTCCGTATCAATCGGCGGTGGCTGCCCTGGTAGAAACAGACGCCATGCTGGACATGAGCCGCAGCCAGGAGGCCCGTGAAACCTTAAAGCATTTCATGATGCGCGACGATGTCCGATCCGCTATTGTCGCCCAAGGCGTCGACCCTTTGGAGGCTGATGCCCGCATCAACAGCCTGACAAACGTCGAGGTTATTCAAATCGCCGATCAGATCGATCAGCTTCCCGCCGGCGGCGATGTTCTCGGATTGCTCATCGTCGTTTTGGTCATTGTCATTCTGGTGCTGGTGATCATCAGGTTGATGTAACTCCCCGGCGGCTCGCCCATCCCCAATTCTTATCATTAATTTTAATCTATATTTTTTATCAATGAGGAGAGATCGGTATGCCGCGGCCTAAAAACGCCATGGAGATTTTTCAACTGCTCGACAAGTCCAATTGCCGCGAATGCGGTGAAAAAACCTGCCTGGCCTTTGCCGGCGCTGTATTTACGGGCCGCAGAAAGATCAACGAATGCCCGAAACTGGGGCGGGAAACCATTGAACGATTTTCCAATCAGCCTAAAGATCTAAAGGCCGCCGAAGAGGAGGGGGAAGCATTCCTCAAATCGATGCGTAAAGCGGTTGCAGATATTGATCTGGCTGCGGCGGCCCTCAGGGTCGGAGCCCGTTTCGCGGCCGACAAGCTGACGCTTAAGGTGCTCGGCAAGGATTTCAGCGTCGATGCCAAGGGGAACCTTTACGCGGACATCCACATCAATCCCTGGGTGGCCGTCCCGTTTCTCAGCTACATTCTCGACGGCAAAGGATTGGCGGCTTCGGGCAACTGGGTTTCCTTTCGGGAACTCAAAGACGGTAGAGAACGCTATCCGCTTTTTCATAAACGATGTGAAGCGCCCATGAAACAGGTTGCCGATAGCTACACCGATCTTTTTGACGACCTGGTGCGAATTTTTGGGGGAAAACAGGTGGAAAAACAGTTCGAATCCGACATCTCCGTGGTTTTGCATCCTTTGCCGCGTGTTCCGATCATGATTTGTTATTGGCGGCCGGAAGAAGGCCTCGCATCCGATCTCAATGTTTTTTTCGACCAAACCGCCGACAAGAACCTCGATATCGGTGCCGTCTTCTCGCTGGGCACCGGGCTGGCCCAGATGCTTGGAAAGCTCGCTTTGCGGCACGGTTTTCCAGAGAAAGGCTAGTTCATATCTGCAGCCGCTGAGGAGTCTTGCTCTAAATGCCCGTCGGGCGTCAGTTCCAGGGTTTGAATTTTGGCTAGGAGCGTCTTGTAGCTGATTCCCAGAATTTTGTTGGCTTTGCTGCGGTTCCAGCCGGTTTTATCAAGAACATACCCAATCACCTGCTTTTCAACCAAATCAGAAGTCGTTTTGCCGATTTCTTTTAAAGATAATGATTTTAGCTTCGGTTCTTCGCCGTTGAGCTTGAAAATGTTCAGCCAGTTGGGCACCGGCCCGCCGCCAAAATTTGTATTCGAATTCTGTTTGGGATGATTATTGATAGTGAGCATGGAATCCAGCGCATCTTCGTCTTCATTGACCAGGATGATCCGTCTGAGTACATTTTGAAGTTCCCGGACATTGCCGGGCCAGCAGTAGCGGCACAACCTGTCAATCATTGTATTGCGGACGGTGAAGGGCTGCATTTTGCCAAACTGCGATGCATATTTGCCCGCATAATACTTAATTAGAAACGGAATATCCTCCGGCCGGTTTCGCAGCGGCTCGATCTCGATGGAGGTCTCATTAATCCGATAGTAAAGATCCGCCCGAAATTTTTCTTCCTTCAGGTCCCGTTTTAAATCATGATTGGTGGCGGCAATGATCCAGACATTGCTTCTGAATGAATTTTCAGAGCCCAGGGGTGTAAACTCACCATCCTGCAGGGCATGCAAAAGCTTGGCCTGAAGCGCAAAGGGCATGTCTCCGATTTCATCGAGAAATAACAGGCCTCCGTTGGCCTGTTCAAATTTTCCGCGCATTTTACGAACCGCCCCGGTAAACGCTCCCTGCTCATAGCCGAACATCTCACTTTCAAGCAGCGTATCCGGCAAGGCCGCGCAATTGACTTTGACAAAAGGTTTGCCGAATCTGGGTGATTGCTCGAATAACATCTTGACCACGAGTTCTTTGCCGACCCCGGTTTCGCCGCAGACAACCGTGTTGAGACCGGCTTGAGCCACCTGTGATATCTGCTGTCTTATCTTCTCAATATTGAAGCTTACTCCGATCAGATCTGTTCCCATATTATTCCGCCTAATAGTCATAATTTATTTGTGCCCAAAGTCTTCACGCTTTGGTTGCGTATTGATATTGCGCCAAATTGACTGTAATTCTTATCGGCAGGGTCGGCGAATTACTTAAGCCTAAATTGACTTTAACGCTGCATAAATCGATGTAACTATTTAAGAGGGCTACTTGCAATTCACAAAAAATGATATAGTTTCCTCGTAATATAAAATCATCCTGATCCGCGAAGAAGTTGCCGGTTGATGCTAACATTGAAAACCGGGTTCTGCGGGCCAGGATTCTTGACTGTCAAATTTTCAACCCATTGCTGTTCAAATCACACATCACAATTTTTTAAACGGAGAATACAAAATGGAAATGGATCTTTCCAAACTAATTGCCAAAGTATATGAATTGTTGACCGTCTACGGGCTGAGAGTTATTGCCGCCCTCGTCATTTTTGTTTTGGGGCGCTGGGTAGCCCTTGGTGTGGCCAAGATCATCAAGCGGGTGCTGATCAAAAGCAAAGTCGACGAGACCCTGGTCTCCTTTGTCCGCAACCTGTGCTATGTCGCCCTGCTGGCTTTTGTCGTCATCGCGGCCTTAAACCAGCTGGGTATTCAAACCGCATCCCTTATTGCAGTTTTAGGTGCGGCCGGTCTGGCCATTGGTTTGGCCCTGCAGGGTTCGCTGGGAAATTTTGCCTCCGGCGTACTCATGGTCATATTTAAACCTTTTAAAGTGGGCGATTATATTGAAGGCGCAGGTACGGCCGGAATCGTCGAACACATTGAAATTTTTACCACCCAGCTAAAGACGCCGGACAACAAGACCGTTATCGTGCCGAACGCCAAATTAACCGGCGACAATATCACCAATTTTACCGTCAAAGGAACTCGTCGGGTGGATTTTGTCTTCGGCATCGGTTATGGCGATGACATTGATAAAGCCCGCGGCATCATCAAAGAGATTATCGACCAGGATGAGCGCGTCATGAAAGAGCCGGAGCCGGCGATCATCGTGTCGGAATTGGCCGACAGCAGCGTCAATCTGACAGTGCGCGCCTGGACATCGGCGAATGATTACTGGTCTTTTTATTTCGACACCATCGAAAAGGTCAAAAAGCAATTTGATGCCCAAGGGGTCAGCATCCCCTTCCCGCAGCGTGATGTCCACCTGTATGAACACAAGCAAGGATAAGGGAAGTCGGAATTAACTGATTTGGGATTTTAGATGCGGGATTGCCGAATTAAAGATCATAGAGCATAGATCATAGAGCATAGAGCATAGAGTGTAGGGTATAGAGTTAGGATGAGTTTGTTTGAGTTGCCTCGGCTACGGCATTTAAGATCTGCTCAACCGTATAGAAATCACTTTTAAACACCTGCTGACCATCAGGGGAGAAGATGACCAGCAGCGGGATGGTCAGGTTGCCGACTTCTTTCAGTTTGGCCTTGCCGGCGGGGTTGTTGCCGGTGATATCCACTTTCATCGGCACGATTTCCGGACGCGCAAATAGTTCGACGATTCTGGGATGGTTCAGGACGCCCTGTTCCAGCGCTTTGCAGTTAAGACACCACTCCGCGGTGAAAACCATGGCAATCACTTTGCGGTCGGCGGTCGCCTCTTGAAAGCCTGTATCCGTGTAGTTCACCCAGTCGATCGGCCCTTTGTCGGTCAGCCGCACCGCTCCCCAGGCCGACAGGGCCATCACGATGATCCCGATGCCGGCAAAAAACGCCCTGGCTTTTTTTCCGGATGCAACCTGAAAAGTTCGCAACGCCAGCCAACCGCCGCCGGCGGCGCTGAACAGCATCACCGGCCACCAGTATAGCTTGCCGGGCGGGCTGGGCGGGGAAATCAGCAGCGCCGCCACACCCACCCCAATAAAATAGGCTGCGGCGGCCAGCATGAACAACCCCATGACTTGTTTGATCAGGACACTGGCCGGTCCCGTTCTGGGCATCTTTTTGACTAATGCCGGTGAGGCCGAGAGCACCAGGTAGGGCAGGGCCATTCCAATGCCGATGGCGGCAAACGTGGTCAGGGTGGTCGACGGGGGTTGGGTGGCCGCCCAGGCTGCTGCGGCTCCCATAAACGGTGCGGTGCAAGGGGTCGATAGGATTGCGGCCAGGATTCCCAACCCGAATGAACCGTGCAATGTGTCCTGTTCCGGGTTGAGCATGTAGATAAAATTGGGTAGCCGGACGGAGAAAAAACCGAACATTCCGGTGGCCATAACGCCGATGATCAGTCCGATTAAAATGGTAAAGGCAGGATACTGGAACAATTGATTAGTCGCGCTGAATCCGCTCACCAAGGCAATCATCACTCCGAGTGCGAGCCAGAAAATTAAAACCCCCAGAAACATTGCCAGTCCCAGCATAAAGCATTGCCTGCGGTTTTGGGCGACATGGGACAAGCTGATAATTTTAATCGGGATCAGCGGCAGTACGCAAGGGGTGAAGTTGAGGAGCAAACCGCCGAAGGCGGCTGTAACCAACAGCAGGATCAGGCCTAAACCGGAGGAAGCGTCAATTGAAAATGTCCAGCCGAAGAGGTCGAAATTTACACCGCCCGAATCCGTGGCCGCCGTGCCGCCCGCAAAATCAGCAAACCATTCCGGATTGATTTTTGCCGCCGGTCCGGATTTAACCACCGCAAGGGTTTCGCGAAACTCGAGATTTTTAGGGAATAAACAGAAGACATCGGTACAGGCCTGATATAGCAAGCCCAATTTGAATTCCAGGCTACCCGGCTGAACAGCTTCCGTCAATCTGAGCGGAAGATAAATAACGATTTGTCCGTCAAAAGTCATTATCTCGCTATCGACATATTGCGTTTTCAGCGGCAATGCCTTCGGGTACTGAGGTGTTTCGAAGGTGGCCGCATCCGGCGCATCGACAACGGTGACTTTGGTGGCAATGGGTTTGAAATCTCCATAAGTTCCGATCTGACCCTCATCGGCATTGATGTGAAAGCCCTCTTTTATGTCGGCCACTACCGCCAGGACGATCGAATCGCCGGGACGGGCGCGGTTCACCGACCAGGCGGTTCTAACCTTAACCACCTCGTCGGCCGCGGAATTCAGCCCTGACGAGGCGAAACAATTCCCCATCAAGATCGCGGCGGTGAAAAATGAGAGTATTATTGCACAAAAGTAACGTTTTTTAATTATCAGCATTTGGGACTCGCCTTTTATATCTCCAAAAACAGCTTGACCCCGGCTTCATACCCCTCCTCGCGGGCTTTGATGTCGAGGTGCAGCGTTGAAATCTGTTCAAGGGGCGGATAAATCAATCTGTCCGCCCGGCGTGAATCGACGGTTTTAATGTATTTTTTGCAATGATCACAAAGATCCACCCGAACATCCTTTTCCTCTTCATTGAATAAATAGTGCAGCAATTGGCTGTCTGAATTTTCGCAAAATGGACAGTAAACCCTTTTAACCGCCCACTTGTGCCAGCAGAAACTGCAGATTAAACTCCGCGCACCTTCACCTTCAAGGATGGAAAGCAGCGGCGCACAGCCGCATACCGGGCAGTATCCCTGCAGCCAGGGCTCGTCCGGATTCAAATAACTCGAAAGCTGATCCGCGCATACGCTTAGCGAGGGCTTTAAACTGTTATAGGTGATAAAGCCCAGAACCTGTTTTTCGATTGCAAGCTCGGCGCTGATATTTTCAAATAAGGCTTCGTCGCTGCAAAGCAACGCTGCAAAAAGTGCATTCGGCGATACGGCCCCATCCACCGCATCCAGGATGCGCCGCGCCGCGCCGGCCAGTTTGGGGTTGGCCTTATGGGCCAGTCGGCAGATTGAAATAAACAGTTTGCCGGACTCAATTTTGTCATATTCAAATTGCTTTATTTCGATAAGGGGGAATTTTTCCCGGGCCTTGAGGGTGCGAACGTTACCTGGAATTTGAAGCGGTTCGATTTGAAGCCGGCTCATACTCTCCTGCTGAGCGACAAAGAGCCGGCCATAAAAGTCAAGGATTTCTGCAAAAAACGGTTTGCTTTTTTTGACTGCTTCAACGGCCCTTTTGACCTGAGCGGAGGTTAGAACGAAATTCTCGTTCATTTGCTCTCCTTTTGCATTTATGAATCAGCGGATTTAAATTACGGCTTCCCCGCCAATATCGGGTACAATCAATATCCAACCCCATAACTTAAAAACATAATTTAATTAATCCGCCCGAAAAAAATCGATACAATCTTATCAGTCCCATCTGACCCATCGGTTTACATTCACCAGGTATTATTATTTTTCAGGGCGGAGTAATTAAATTATTACCATATCCATAGAATATAAAAAAGGGGAGAAAGGAATCTCCTTCTCCCCTTAAATATTCAATTTAGACAGGCAGCGAAAATAGCCCAATACAATTTTTTTGCACAAGTTGCGCCTGTCTTAAATTTCCCACTCGCCCTGTTTTAGCCAAGGGCAGCGACAGCCCGGTTGAACGGGCGCAGCATTTTTCTGAGTGCCGCCTGCCGGGTCATGCTGCCAGGCCGGACGGACGCGATCGCATTGGCATGGTAATGCATGGGATCAAATCCAACCAGATAAATGGTTCGGACATCTTCCGGGTCCAGCAGCCTGGCAGCGGGATACTTTTTTTTGGCAAAGGCCAGACGCTCCGCGGCCAGCGCCATAATTTCATCCCTTTCGCCGAAGTTCATGGCGCCCGTCGGGCACACCTTGACGCAAGCCGGCTGCAATCCGTTTTCCACCCGATCGCTGCACATATCGCACTTGGCCAGCGTGCCGGTGCCGTCCCCGGCTTGGCGTGGAATGTCATAAGGGCAGGATTCACGGATTTCAGCGGCGTCCAGCTCCTTGGTGAAGGCCGTATAGATAACGGCGCCGGTGGCCGCTTCGGTAAATATGGTTGCCGGATCGCCGGCGGTGTCCTGACAGGGCGGCTCCAGACAATGCCGGCACTGATCCGGAAAAAACAGCCATCTCAGTTTACCGTCGATGACCTCTTCACGCATGCGCACCAGTTTGTAGGTGTCGAAGGAGAGATCGGCCGGGTTTTGGTAAGTACCCCGGTTGACGGTATTTTCAGCCGGCAGATCATGCCATTGCTTGCAGGCAACCTGGCACCCGCGGCAGGCCGTGCACAGGGTTGTATCAATTAAAAAAGACTTGCTCATCGCGATCACCTCCTTCTATTTTTGGGAAACATTCACCATAAAGGCTTTGGTTTCAGGAATGCGGGTGTTGGGATCACCGGTGGCCGCCGTCAGCAGGTTGGCACTTTCCTCCAGACCGCTGACCGGCATGCGCCAGCCATAATGCCACGGCAACCCGACCTGGTGCACCACGGCACCGCCAATTTTAAACGGCTGCATCCGTTTGGTGACAATTGCCGTTGCCATCAGGGAACCCCGTGGCGATGAAACTTTGACGCGCTCACCGTTTTTAATGCCCTTCAATTGGGCCAGTTCCTCGCTCATTTCCACGAATACCTGGGGCTGCATTTCCAGCAGCCAGGGCTGCCAGCGCGTCATGACTCCCGTCTGCCAGTGTTCCCCGACGCGGTAGGTGGTCGCCACATAGGGATATCGCGGATCGCAGCTGGCCCATTCGTCAGCCGTGGTTGCATAAACCGGCGCGGTCGGGTTCATCCGCTGGCTGCTCAGCAGATTTTTCTCGATGGGACATTCCAACGGCTCGTAGTGTTCCGGGAAGGGACCGTCGGCCCGGCCCGGGCCGAAGATCTGGCCGTGTCCATGCTTGCGCATGATAAACGGATACTTGGAATCCGCGCGCATGGTGCCGTCGGGATTCTGCATGGGATACCAGCCGCCGTCGGGAACATCGCCGATCCATTTGTTCGAAATATACTTGCCGTCGGCGGAATCGCCGGCGAATTGGATGACCGGGTGTTCCTTGTCCCAGGGCTGCCCTTTGAGATCCACCGAGGCGCGGTTGTATATGATGCGGCGGTTAACCGGCCAGCACCAGGCAAACTCCGGGTACAGTCCGATGTTGTTGGGGGCATCCTTCTGGCTGCGGCGGGCCGCCATGTTGCCTTTTTCGGTGTAGCTGTTGCAATAGAGCCAGTTGCCCGACGAGGTCGAGCCGTCGGCCTGCAGGAAGGCAAAACTGGGCACCAAGGTGCCTTTTTTGTAGGTTTTATCCTTGATGGTGACGTCTTTTAAAAAGTAGCCGTTGATTTCTTTGGCGACTTTGTGGGGATCGTACTTGCCGTCGGTCAGATAATCCCACTTGAGATTGACAATTGGTTCCGGTAGGGTGCCGCCCTTTTTATATTCGGCTTTGATTTTGTTGCCCAGTTCCATTATCATTTGGCCGTCCGGCAGGCTGTTGCCCAGCGGTTTGGGGCCCGGGTAGCGCCATTGACTCCAGCGGCCGCTGTTGGTGATGCTGCCTTCTTTTTCAACAGAGACGGCGGCCGGCAGGAAAAAAACCTCGGTCTTGATTTCGACCGGATTGACCCCCGGTCCTTTCCAGAAGGAGCCGGTCTCATTGGCAAAGAGATTGACATTCACCATCCAGTCCAGTTTGGCAAACGCCTTGCGGTTTTTACCGGCGTTGGCGCCGCTGCAAGCCGGGTTCTGGCCCCAGGC
>CAYTBC010000116.1:0-14684 GCA_964435765.1 uncultured Desulfosarcina sp. | reverse complement strand
CAGCTTCTACACGTCGCGGGATCCGGCCATTTCCGAGTGCGGTCTGGAGGCCCGCCGGGCGGCCCGGGCGGCCGAGTCATTCAACGGTCTGCTGCAAAGCCACGTCCGAGCCTGGGAGCACCTCTGGCAGCGCTTCGGCATCGAACTGGAAAACCGCGACAGCCGCCGCGAACACCGCATCGGCATGATCGTCCATCTTTACATTTTTCATCTTTTGCAGTGCACGTCCACGAACACCATGTGCATGGACCTGGATGTCGGGGTTCCCTCGCGGGGCTGGCATGGTGAAGCTTATCGCGGGCATATCTTCTGGGACGAACTGTTCATTTTTCCGATGATCAATTTGCGGCTGCCTGAGATTACGCGGGAGCTGCTCATGTACCGCTACCGGCGTCTGGATGCAGCCCGGGAAAATGCCCGTCAGGCCGGCTACCGCGGGGCCATGTTTCCCTGGCAAAGCGGCAGCAGCGGGCGCGAAGAAAGCCAGAAAGTACACCTCAATCCGAAATCAGGCCGCTGGATTCCGGACAACAGTCATCTGCAGCGGCACGTCAATGCCGCGATTGCCTATAACTTGTACCATTATTTCCAGGTGACCCGTGATATGGAATTTATGGCCTTCTACGGAGCGGAAATGATGCTGGAAATCGCCCGGTTCTGGGCCGCTATCGCCCGATACAACTCCGAGCTGGACCGCTATGAAATTTTGGGGGTGATGGGACCCGACGAATACCACGATGCCTATCCGGATTCGGACCGCCCCGGTTTGGACAACAATGCCTATACCAACATCATGGCCGTCTGGGTGCTCAATCGTGCCCGGGAGGTGCTCGATCTTCTTCCGGAGGATGTGCGGCGGGAGGTGTGCGGCAAACTGGGCCTAACTGCCGAGGAATTCCGGCTCTGGGAGGACATCTGCCGTAAAATGCGGGTGGTTTTCCAGGCGGACGGCATCATCAGCCAGTTTGAAGGCTACGAGGATCTGGCCGAATTTGACTGGGAGGGCTACCGGAAAAAATATGATGATATTCAGCGGCTGGATCGGGTTCTGGAAGCCGAAGATGATACGCCCAACCGCTACAAGGCATCCAAGCAGGCCGACGTTCTGATGCTCTTCTACCTGCTGTCCGCCGAAGAATTGGCGGAAATCTTCGAACAGCTGGGCTATCCTTTCGAATACGAAACGATTCCCAAAAACATCGGCTATTACCTGCAGCGCACCTCTCATGGCTCGACCCTGAGCCGGGTGGTGCATTCGTGGGTGCTGGCACGCAGCGACCGATCCCGTTCCTGGAAGCTTTTTTGCGAGGCCTTGCAGAGCGACGTTTCCGACATCCAGGGGGGAACAACACCGGAAGGTATCCATTTAGGCGCCATGGCCGGTACGGTGGATCAGCTCCAACGCGGTTATAGCGGCATTGTTACGCGCGGCGATGTGCTTTACTTCAACCCCTGTCTGCCGGATGATTTGAGCCGCTTGAAACTAAATATTCGATATCGATCCCATTTTCTGGAAATCGAAATGACCGCTGAAATCCTGAGGGTCAGCACCATTCGGGGTGGAGAGAAGCCCATTAAAATTGTTATAAACGACCAGTCCTATGAATTGCCGCCCGGTTCCGGTCGGGAGTTCTCATTAAAGGAGGACACTCTAAATGACAAGCAAAAAAGACATCTCGGATCTTAGGGATAAATTGTTGGAGCGACGCCGGAACATTCTTGAATTTCGGCGCAGCGTCAATACGTCCTGGCAGTCATTGCACGAACCGGAAAAAGAACTCGAGGAAACCGCCAGCAAGGATACCATGTCCTTCAGCCTTGCCCAGTTGGATGACCGCGGCCAGGCTGAGATCCGCGAAATCGACCATGCTCTGACTAAAATGGATGAGGGCCAATACGGCAAATGCGAAGCCTGCCGCAGACCCATCGCCCTCAAGCGGCTGCAGGCCGTTCCCTGGTCGCTCTACTGCGTAAAGTGCGCTGAAAATAGCGAATCTTTTACCGGGGGAGCAATTGAATCGCATCCGGTGTCCCTGGACCTGGAGGCACTGACCGACGAAGAAATGGAAGAAACCATTTATGAGACCCTGCGCGAGGACGGCCGACTGGCAATGGAGGAACTCGAAATCACCTACGAAAGTGGCGTGATGTATCTGAACGGCGTGCTTCCCAGTCATTCGCAGCATGAAATCCTGCTCGAAATCGTCAATGATCTGCTGGACTTCGACGAAACCGTCGACAATATCAAAATCGACCGCCAGCCGTGGGAACGGCCGGAGCGCACCCCTGCGCCCGCACCGGACCGACCGGAAAAGGAGATCATGATGGAGGGTGAAGATGAGGAAGTGGATGCCTACACATCCCTGTCAGAGAGCGAACCCATGACGCCGCCGGATGAACTTGTACCTGAAGAGCCGCGTTCCGGGCACAAGTGATCACTCCCCCCAGTGGATTAGAATACCATTCCGACCGGAGGGAGTGCAGAACATCAGAGGCATCCGGCCGACCGGCTCATCCATTATAAGTTACCGGAGTATTGGAGTGATGGAGTACTGGAGTAAAATAATTCCTGATCCTATGCAATTGACTGCTGCCGGGACTCTGGCGTATCTGCTGCTGCTTGGATCAGCGATTTTCTCGGAGGCGCTCGAGGACGCCCCAGCCTTGCGCTGCGACGTCAAGACGGTGGCCGTTGGCGACACTCAGTATTCAGTCGGAGATGCCTGCGGCCCGCCGGACAAAATCACTAGATCGGGCGGCAGGACGGTTGAAAATTGGGATTACAACTTCGGACCGACCGATTTCATTTACTATCTCAAATTCATCAACGACCGCCTGGAGCGTATTCAGGTCGCTGAGCATGGCTACATAGAAGAATAAAAGGATATTCAGCGGAGGATTATATGAAACCAAAGAAAAAATCAAAGGATGAAAAAGCGCCAAAGCCCAAAACTATTGAAGCGGAATCCGGCGCAACCATGCCGACAGACGAGGTCTGTCGGAAGGCACCCGAGTGGGCGGAGCACTCCCGCCTGAATGACGAAGACCAGCCCTGCGACGACGGCCGCTCGGGAAATCTGGAGCGCAGCCCCCAGCAAGTTTGATGAGCTTCTGTATAAAACCTAACATTGCATAAATTTGTGTCATCTGGCATTTCCGATATGCTTGAAACGGTTGCATTTTCTGGGCAGATGCTGGTCTGCGCGAAGCGTTGATCCCGTTCAGCGGGGATGCTGGATACTCGATGCTGGAAAGCTATCAATACACTGTGAAATCAAGAAACCTCCAGTATCCAGCTTGCCGGGCCGAAGCTCTGTAAGAGCGAAGACTGGAAACCAGGATCCAGGATCAGTCAATCCTCGCAATGGTTTTCATCGCAACAACCAAGTTTGAATACCGTATTTTATGCAATTATAGGGTTACCGCATCCCATCAGCTTTGGCTGGCTATTTCCAAGGGTATTTTAGATGCATAAGGAGCCTGGGGAAGAACCATCCGGATACGCGTACCTTTTCCGGGAGCAGAATTGATCTCCAGGGAGCCGCCGACAATCTCGGCCCGCTCCTGAATGCTCGCCAGACCATATCCACTCATGGAATCCTGCCGGCCGAGTGTTTTTGGAACATCAAAGCCGCGGCCGTTGTCCACAATTTCGAGCATAATCCGATCAGCGTCGCGCTTCAGGCCGACGAAAATTTCGTTGGCCTCACTGTGTTTGGCGGCATTATGCAGGGATTCCTGCAGCACACGATAAATGACAATTTTGAGCATACCGGGGATATCTTCTTCCGGGACCTCGATCTGCGGAATCAATTTGATATGGCCGTACAGTTCGGTGAATTGGCGCATATACCATGTGATGGTGGATAAAAGGCCCAGGTCGTCGAGTATGGTCGGCCGCAAGTTCGCTGAAATCTGTTTGGTTTCTTTGATGGCGGCCTGCAGGTAGGCGATGGATTCATCGAGGGAAGCGGCCGCTTTCTTCGGTTTTTGGGCGATCTCCTCAACAGTGCCCTCCAGTTTGAATTTAATGGCCGCCAGGCTGGCGCCGATACTGTCGTGCAATTCTTTGGCGGTAGTCCGACGGTCGTTTTCGAGGGCTTCGATGCTCTTGCGCGACAACTCCCGCAGATACCGTCGGGAATTTTTCAGCTCCCTTTCCACCTGCTTGCGCCGGGTGATATCCTTGGCAATGGTTGCCAGGGATACAATCTTTCCGGACTCATCCAGAAGGGGGAAAGCGGTCACCAACACCGATAAAATCCGTCCCTTTTGATCCTGGCGCATACCCTCCCAGTTGCGAACCTCCTCCCCGTGGCGGCAACGCGCGCGCAGGCTATCCGCCCACGGATACCGGGCGGAAGGGATCAGGCTGCGAATGGATTTGCCGATTAGCTCATGGCGACGCCATCCGTATTCTCTCTCCGCCTGCCGGTTCATATCGATGATGATGCCGGACAGATCCTCAATAATGATCGGATCGGCGGCGTCCATAAACACTCGAGACCACTGGCGAAGCTGATTTTCCAAAACTTTGCGGGCCTGCATCTCGTTTTCCAGGGATGTCACGGTTGCCTGCAGTTGGGCGGTGCGTTCACGGACCTTGATTTCGAGGCTATGGCGCGCTTTCTTCAGAGCCTCTTCGGCTCTTTTTCGTTCGGTGATTTCCTCGGCGACGACGTTGACGCCGATCACTTGCCCCGCCAAATCCTTAAGGGGCAGCCAATGTACGATCGCGGTGCGCTGAACACCGGGTTGGGCCGCTGTTGCGCCCGTTAATTCGAAATCCAGGACCGGCTGACCGCTCGCTATCACCTGCTTGAATATTTCCTCGATCGGACCGGCCAGATCCGGTACCACGTCTCGGGGAGTGCGGCCGAGGTGTTTGGATGCCGAAGCCCCGTTGAGTTCTGCCATAAAATTGTTGATGCGCACGTAATGAAACTGGCGATCAAACACACACAGGCCGATGGGTGCCGAGTCGTAAATGGTCTCCAGTTCCTTCAGACGCTGCTGGGCCTGAAGCTGGCTCTCGCGCAGGCTGGTTTCAATGCGGATCCGTTCGCGGATATCGATACCGATGCCGACCCGGGTTTGGTCGGACAGACGAATATTGGCCCAGGAGCTTTGAACCCTGTCACCGTTTTTGGCTTTCACCTTAAAGCTCCGCCAGCCGCTTTCCAATGATTCCATGAACTGCCGCACCACCGCCCGCTCAGATGGATCGGGATAAAACTTCTCCATCGGATCACCGTGGTTCATGTCCTGTTCCGACCAGCCCAGCACCCGGCGGAATTCGGGGTTGAAGCGAAAACGCTCCAGACCGGGATCGTAAATAGTGATCATGACGGGTATCGTGTCGATGATTTTTTGCAGCAGCTCGTGCTCATGTCTCAATTTTTTTTCAGCTGCCTTGCGCCCGCTAAGGTCAATGAAGGTGCCGATGGTCCGGTACACGGAACCCTGTCCGTCGCGCTCGAAGACGGCGTCTCTTGACAGGCACCATATCCAGCGGCCGTTCGCGGTCTTGAAACGGTATTCGATCTCCAGGGTTTCATCGTCGCCGGCCCGGCCGACACGTTCCATGTGGGCGGCCACCCGCTTCTGATCTTCCGGGTGAAACAGTTCGAAGAATTCCGAACTCCTCATCGCCTGGAGATCCGCCAGGGTGTAACCGGTCAGACAGGTGTATTGGGGATTAATGAAGGTATGGGCGGCACGCATCACGTCATAGATATAAATGCCGTTCAACGATGACATCAGGATCTTATGTGCGAAGGAGCAACCCTCGTCTTCTGAAACAGCGGCCGGCTTGGCGGAGTTATCGTCAATTTTTTTCATATCTTGAAACCCATAAATCGCTCGGGTGTCCAGCCTGGATTTATTAGGAATAAATATGCTTTTCGAGCGCTTGTGACCATACCGCCTTGCATGTATTCGGCCCGGTTTCAAACCGTATTATGGTCCAGGGCATCGATCGGTGAACCGCCGAACCGCAGCAGCCGGTCTTTTATTCAACCCAACCCATAGCCGCTGATAGGCACACAGGGTGTACAGGCGGGAAGAGCTCACAGCTCCTTACAGTTCCAAGAGAGGGAGCGGTCTGCTTGGTTGCCTTCACCAGGAGACTCTGGGCTCATTTCTTAAAATTCAATTTGTTTTCAAGAGTAGATCGAACTTCATCCGAGACGCGCAAATTGCCGGCATACCCCGTGCCGATAACCAATATCTTTAATATCTTTGGTTTGGCAGCCAAGATTTCATAGAGGTCTTCGGTCTGCAGTCGATAAGCCTTGATCTCACCACCATCGCGCCTTCACCCGTCCGTCAATGATTTAAATACTGTGTCCTCAAGCCGCAACTACATTCAATACCCTATTGTATTTGAAATTTACATTCAGGAGAATATGGGCTATATAAAACTTAAGGATAGTGAAAATAAGCAGCCGGCAAAACTGCCCCGGTTAGGCCGTCCCTTAGGAGCGCCGTTTTTTTCCGGAGGCCAATCTACATTTTTTAAAAAGGCAGGAGACGTTCAATGGCTAAAAGCAAAACCAAGGTGGTCATTGTAGAAGATCACAAGCTGTTCCGTGAAGGCTTGAAATCCATGCTCGCTGACAAGACCGGATTGGAGGTGGTCGGAGAGGCCGGCGACGGCCTTGAAGCGATCCGGATCGTCAAGAAAATCCGACCGGACATGATGCTGCTGGACCTTTCCATGCCCAAAATGAACGGCATTTCCGTCATGAAAGAAATCAAAAGTCAATTTCCCGAAACAAAAATCATGGCGCTGACCATCCACGAGTCCGACCAGTACGTGTTGGAGGCTTTTGAGGCCGGTGCGGACGGCTACTGCCTGAAAGATGCCGGACGCAATGAGCTGATGGTGGCCGTCGACAGCGTGCTGCAGGGAAAACGCTATATCAGCCCGTCGATTTCGGGCAGCGTCCTGGAAGGGTACCTGACCGGCCGCAAAAAACTGAAAGCCCAAACCTCCTGGGACACCATCACCCAACGTGAAAAAGAGGTCCTGAAACTACTCGGGGAAGGATATCAAAATAAAGAAATTTCCGACATGCTGTTTATCAGCGTCAAAACGGTCGAGAAGCACCGGGCCAATATAATGAACAAGCTGGATCTGCACAATGCCGCCGCTCTGACCGCTTACGCCATCGAACATGGTCTGGTGACGAAAAGCGGGTGAACCGTTCTGGGTTCAGACGATTGGCGGAATCCCTCAAGAGCGGTTCGATCGATCAGGCGTGCCAGGCAGTGGAATAGCGGTTCGGCCGATGACAGAGGACAGTGGGCAGTGCGCAGAGCAAACTAAAGTTATTGGTTATTGGTTTCAGGTGTTCCGCAGCTGGCGGTATGCCGGCCGCATAGCAGCCGGTTTGGTCGACGAAAAAAAATCATTTAGTCCTCATAAGCTCAAGCTTGTTATTTTAGGCAATTTTACTTGTGGGAGCGGTTTTTGACCGCGATTAACCGGATCGGGCCACCATCTTTGACAATTATATTGAGCTTTCAAGCATCCCGGCATCCCAGCTTCCCAGCCAATTCACCGGCATTCAGCTCTGCGGTAAAATCAACTGAATGGTTGTGCCGGCTCCCGGTTTTGATTTAATCTCAAGCTTGCCGCCGCAAATTTCAGCGCGATCCCGCATGTTGGACAGCCCATACCCGCTCATGGGATCGGAGCTGGAACCGATTTTTTCAAGATCTAAGCCGCGTCCATTGTCCTCTATGCTCAGTTTTAATTCCCGGCCGTTTTTCACCAAACCGACCAGCACCCGGTCGGCCTCACTGTGTTTGGCCACGTTGTTCATGGACTCCTGCAAAATGCGGTAAATAACAACCTTCATTTGTTCGGGAACATCTTCTTCTCCAATTTCAAGCCGGTGCAGCGTGCGAATTTCCCGGTGACGTTTTTCAAACTCCCGGCAAAACCAACCGATCGTTGAAATCAGTCCCAGGTCATCGAGCATCGAGGGACGCAAATGGGCTGAAATGCGGCGGGTCTCCCGAATGGTGCCTTCAGTTGTAGAGATGATGTTCTCTAAAGATACGCTGTCGGCCGGGGGATCGCCCGTCATCTTATGCAGTTTTTCCTCCAGACATATTTTAATGGCCGCCAGGTCTCCGGCGATGCTGTCGTGAATTTCCCGGGCCAGAAGTCTGCGCTCGTTTTCCTGGGCCTCCAATATTTTGCGCGAAAGGCTGCGCAGCCGGCTTTGGGATTCCAGCAAGGCCGCCTCCGTTATTTTGCGCGCGGTGATGTCGATCAACGAGGCCATTTTCCCGACCACGGCGCCTTCGCTGTCGGTAACTTCTGAGAATGCGACTTCCGCTGGAAACGATGCCCCGTCGGCGCACTGAACCAAAAGCTCCTGCGTCTGTCCGAGGGATTGCTGCACGATCAGTTTTACGTCGGCAAATTGATTAACTTTTTCGGAAGAGAATAAGCCGGCCGCATTTTTTCCGATAATATCGCCGGGCATCTCATATTTGAACATCCGCAGGCAGGCCGGGTTGGCAAATCGAATCTTCAGGTCGGCGTCGGTGATAAAAATTCCGCTGGTTGCTGAATTCAAGGCATCGTAGGCGATGCTGATTTGCTCCTGGGCTTTTTGACGCTCTGTGATTTCATTTTCCAGGGCCTGGATGGTCAGGGACAATTCGGCCGTGCGAATCGCAACGCGTTCCTCAAGCTCGGCATGGGCCTTTTTCAGCTGGGCCTGCGCCTTGCGGCGGGCCAGGCGCTCACTTTTACGCTGCTTAACGTCCGATAGTTTCAACGGCAGCAGTTTCAGATAACCCATGCCGGGATCCTTGACGATATAATCGTACATCCCGGCCTGCAGCGCCTCGACCGCCAGATTTTCCGAACCGGCACCGGTCAGCATCACAAACGGCGGCAGATTCTTCACCTGCTGATGCTGACGGTAAAAATCCAGGCCGGTCATCCCCGGCAGATCATAGTCCACGACCACCAGATCGAAGGATTCTTGACTATCCGACAGTTTATCCAGGGCTTCCTCGGCCCTTTCGCAAATCAATATTTCAAAGGCGGTTTCCGACTTGCGCAGGGCTCTTTCAAATGCCGCCCGGTCGTGTTCATTGTCTTCGATCAAAAGGATGCTGATCGGTCTTGATGCTGAATCTTGGATTTCGTTCATTATTTGTTGATCCTTGATAGCTGAACTTTGCGCGTATTGTTTATTCTTGCCAGCAAAAAAACAAGGTCTTCCTTGTCCATGGCATCATCCTTGTCCCATCTGTCTGGGAATCTCGACGAAAAACGTGCTGCCTTTTCCCGGCGCGGATTCAAGGCGGACCTTACCGCCCAGGTGCGCAGCGGCTTTTTTGACAACGGCCAGGCCGATACCGGTGCCTTCGTAGGCCTGCTGGATGTGCAGCCGCTGGAATACGCGAAAGATCTGCTCCGCATATTGAGGTGCGATGCCGATGCCGTTGTCGCGCACAAAGATTTCAACCCGGTCTTCTTGGCCGTTCCGCCAGCCAAGCTCAATGCGTTTTATTGGCGACTCGTTGAATTTTGCCGCGTTGCTGATCAGGTTCTGAAAGATCTGCATCAGCAGGGTGCGGTCCGCCGTTATAACCGGCCAATTGTCGGCCACGATCATCTCCACCTCCGGCGGCAGACTGAGCATGGATTTAACTTCCTTCAACAGGTCCGATAGATCGATCGGGTCAGGCTCCAACGGCGCGCGGCCGATGCGGGAGAACCCCAACAGATCTTCGATCAATCTCTCGGCCTCGCCGAGGGCCTTTTTCAGACCCTCGACATATTTTTGCGGTTCCCCCTCCAGGGTGCCGGCCAGGTCTTCGACCAGAAATTCAGCGTAGTTGCGGATGGCCCGCAGCGGCGCCTTCAGGTCATGGGAGACCGCATAGGCATACTCGGACAGTTCCTGGTTGCGCTGCTCCAGCTCCCCCACTTTGCCGGTCAGCTGCCGTTGGGCTGAGCGAACCGCTTCTTCAGCCTGTTTGCGCTGGGAGATGTCTTGGAAAATGAGCACCCCGGCGAAAATTCGGCCTTCGACGTCACGGATCGGGCAGGCATTCACCGAAAACTGGGTCAGGGTGCCGTCTCCCCGGCGGTAGGTCATTTCCTCCTCGACAATCACCTCGCCGTCAAGAATAGCCCGGCTCATCGGGTAATCCTCCGGTCGGTAGGAAGTTCCGTCCGGGCTCAGGGCACCATAACGCTGATAGTCCTTGTAATTGTCGGCGGGAATCGGTGCATGTCCGAGCAGATCCACGGCTTTTTTATTGTTCATAATAATTTTTCCCGATGGGGCTTCGGCAATATACATTCCGGCCGGGATCTGGTTGAAGACGGCCTCCAGGCGCAATCTTTCCTGATAAAGCTCTTCAACCAGGCGGTTGCGCTCTGCCTCGAGCCGTTTGCGCCGGGTAATTTCGCGCTCGATGGTCGCAACCGCCGTGAGTTCACCCTGCGGGCT
This sequence comes from uncultured Desulfosarcina sp., assembly GCA_964435765.1. Taxonomy (GTDB): domain Bacteria; phylum Desulfobacterota; class Desulfobacteria; order Desulfobacterales; family JAFDCJ01; genus JAFDCJ01. The sequence continues at coordinate 4,194 of CAYTBC010000116.1, read as the reverse complement.
TCGAATCGCCGAAACGGTCAGCGAGATGTGGATATCCCGCCCGGCCTTGCTGCGGCGGACGGTCTCGAAGGTCCGAACCTCTTCGCCGCGCTGCAGTCGAGCGATCAGCTGATCGCCCTCCCTGCCGCGCTTTGGCGGCAGGATCAGCCGAATATGGCGGCCCACGGCTTCCGGCGCACGGTAGCCATAAGTCTTTTCAGCGGCCGGATTCCAATCCGTTATGATCCCGGTCGGATCCAGCCGGATGACGGCGTCTTCAGAGGATTGAACGATGGCGGCCAGACGGGCCATGTCCGCTTCCGTGGATTTTTGCCGATCGATATCGACCAGAATTGCCCGGCAGGCCGGACGACCTTCCAGGTCGCGGTCGTAGATGCCGTCAAAACGCACCCATAATGTCCGGGCGGTGGGCTGCTTTTGCAACCTCAGTTCGCAGGACGCCGGTTTTTTGCTTTTGAAAATTTTTCTCAATGTCAGAAACAAAATGTCGCGGTCGGCTTCGAGCACGCTCAAATACAGGGGACGGCCGATAAGCTGCTCGCGCATGGTACCGCTGAAGGTCTCCAGGGTGAGATTGGCAGCCAGGATACGGCCGCTGCTATCCACCAGAATCAGGGCGGCCGGCGAGAATTCATAAAAATCGAAAAAAATCTGAAATAATTTACCCAGGCTCTCTTTCAATGGCAGTTCGGCAAGAAACTTCTCAGCGTCGGCCGACTTTATATGTCTTCGAATCAGACCTAATATGCTCAAAAACGCGGATTCCATTCAGCCGACGCCCCCGGGCGTAAGATCTTGCAAACTCAAAAGAATCATCGCCGGACGCTGTTCACCGGCTTCTATGCGGCTGCCGTTGACGGATATTTTGCGGCGGCCGATACGCGGAAAGTCATGCTCCAGTTGCCAGCCCGTAAATTGGGCGTTATCCGGAACGATATCTTCCAGAAAACGCCGCAGCTCGGGAATATTCCACTGATCGTTGCCGAGTTCGAAAATACATTGGCCCAGCGTTTCCTTGGCAGATGTTTTAAAGAGGCGGTAAAAAGCCGGGTTGGCCACGGTCACCGTGAAATCCTGATCCAGTATCAGAATCGGTTCGTACAGGGCGGAAGTCGTTTTTTCAAAATAGCCCAACGCATCCCGGTACCTGACTTCCGCATCTTCAATAAAAGTTACATCCAGAAACGTTATGACGACGCCTGCGATCATGTTGCCCCCGGTGCGGTAGGGGGCGATCCGCACGGCATATATGTTGCCGTCTTTGCCCTGAATCCTGATCTCTAGGCGGGTCAGGGTATCCAGGACTTCCTCGACGCCTTTGATGATTTGTTCCTGTTCCAGGTTGCTGGTAATATCTGAAAGTTTGCGTCCGATATCCACCGGCTTGAGATTGAACACCTCGGTGGTGGCGCGGGTGAATCGCTTGATGCACAGATCGATATCCAGATACAATATCCCGATGTCGATGGTGGTAAAGAGGTTTTTCAGATCTTCTTCGGCTTTGAGCAAATCCTGATTTTTCTTGGACAGCTCGCTGTTGACGGTTTCCAGCTCCTCGTTGGTGGACTGCAGCTCCTCCTTCGACGACTCGAGCTCCTCGTTGGTGCTCTGCAGCTCTTCGTTGTTGGCCTGCATCTCTTCGTTGGCCGACTTGAGCTCTTCGTTGGAGGCTTCCAGCTCCTGGATGACGGCTTGAAGCTCCTGGCGGCTGAGGCGCAGCTTTTCTTCCAGCGCGATCAACTCCGGGGAGTTGGCTTCAGCGGCCGCCGGCCCTTTTATGCTCGCCGGCTCCGACGACGGCTTTTCTTTGAATTCAATCAGGGTCCAGTCTTTTTTACGGCCGCCGGTGTCAATGGGCGAAAGGTTGACGTCCAGCTTCAGGAAGCCGTCGTTAAAGCGGACTTGAAGGTTTTCCAACAGCTCGGGCTTCCCGGATAGTTTCACTTTTTCAAGGGCTTTGGCGAGTCGATAGTGGAGCTCCCCGGAAACCATTTTAAAAATGTTGAAGCTGGGTTCCCCCATCGGCGGAGTCAGAAACTTGCCGGTGTTGCCGTGAAAATAGAGAATGTCGGCCTTAGCATCGATCAGCACGGCCGGAAAGGCGTATTTATGCAGGATGGTCTCCTCGACAATCCCGCGTACATCCCTGCGGTTCGGATTCACCGGGACCGGCGCCCTTGTTTCCGGCTGCCGGTCGCGCGCGCGGTATTTTTCGCCGGATACAAAGGTTGCGGGCATGCGGAAAAAAACCGGATGGTCGACTTCGGTCGTCAGATTCCGGTAAATTTTGTATTTTTTGTCGATCGGCTCAAAAAATTCAGTTTTTCCGGCGGCTTCCGAGTTTCCCAGAAATAGGATGCCCTCAAAATTGAGGGCATAGCGGAAAATATTTTGAATATCACCCTGCAGATCGCCGTTCATATAGATCAGCAAGTTGCGACAGCTGATGATATCCATGCCGGTGAACGGGGGATCCCGACCGATATCGTGGAGGGCAAAGATGATCATGTCGCGAATCTTGCTGTCTACATGGTAGTGGTCGTTTTTTTTGGTGAAAAATTTTTTTAATCTTTCATTGGAGACATCGGCGGCAATACTCTGGGGGAAATAGCCGCGGCGGGCGACGGCGATGGCATCGTTATTGATATCGGTGGCAAAAATCTTTAAATTAAAAAATTTCTCCAGGTCTTCGGCTGTCTCCAGAGCCATAATACCAATGGAATAGGCTTCCTCCCCGGTGGCGCAGCCCGAAACCCAGATGCGCACCGCAGCACCTTCCTCCTTTTTCTGGAGCATGGGTTCCAGCGCTTTTTTCCTAAGCATCTCGAAGGCCTTAGGGTCTCTAAAAAAGCGGGTCACCTTGATGGTCATGTCCTGGAACAGGTTGTCGATCTCGGCTGCATTCTGACGCAGATAGCGCCGGTAGTCGCCGAGTTCCTGAATCTGGTGCAGCGCCATGCGGCGCTGGATGCGGCGCTCGATGGTGCTGCGCTTGTAGCGGGAAAAGTCATATCCCGTGTTGATGCGAACCATCGTTAAAATGGCCTGGATATCCTGCTGAAACTGCCCTTTGGCTTTCTCCGGGATTTTATCGGCGCCGATATAGGGATGCCGAATATAATTAAGAAGCTCACGGGACATTTCCCTCACCGGCAGGATAAAATCGGCCAGCCCGGCCTTGATGATGCTTTGCGGCATGCGCGCGAACTGAGCCTCCCTTTCATCCTGCACCATGACCAATCCGCCTTCACCTTGAATCAGCTTGGCACCCAGAGTGCCGTCGCTGCCGGCGCCGGAAAGGATGACACAGATAGCCCTGTCTTTTTTATCCTCGGCCAGTGAGCTGAAGAAGATATCGATCGGCAGCTGAAGACCATCGGAGCGTTGAACCGGCGACAGAAAGAGAGTGCCGTCGCGGATAACGACGTCCTTGCCGGGGGGTTTGAGGTACACCCGGTTGGGTTCAACCGCGACGCCGTCTTCGGCGTCCTGCACCTCGAGGTCGGTTTTTTTGGCCAGCAGGCTCTTCATCAGACTTTCATGGTGCGGATCAAGATGCTGGACCACCACGAAGGCCATTCCGCAGTCCGCGGGCATCGCCCCGAAAAAGGCATTCAAGGCATCCAGGCCGCCGGCGGAAGCCCCGACGCCCACAACATGAAGGGAGCCCGATTGATCTTTAACGTTATCTGCCGGAGAAGGCTTGGCGGCTGGCAGCTTTTTTTCCTTTTTGGAATTTTGGGGCGCTGGTTGCTTTTTCTTGGCGACCATTAAGATTCTCCCTTGGATTGCAGGTTCAACAGCGGTCTATGGGTCTACCGTAAAATAGATGGTATTTACAAGTAAAAATAAATGAGGTCGGGACAGTATTTTTCGGTCTGGGAAACAGTAATTGCGCGCTTGCCGTCACTGCACCGACAATTCCGCCCGCCTTGCGAGGCTCACCTGCGTGCAGGATTCAGCGGACGGACGAACACGAACATGCAGGTAGCGGCGGGCAGATTCTCGTCAAGTTCGCCGAATGTATGGATATTCAAACGGTTTCAGGTGTCTGGTCTCAGCGGCGCCGCTGGCCTGAAAAGTTTACCCGCCTATGGAGGGCGGCCAGTTTGATCGTAAAAAGAAACTTATGAACGTCTAATCACGCCAAGGCGTGAAACGTCCAACTCGCCAGAGGCGAGCAAGCACTTGTCT